>JAMCPG010000026.1 GCA_023379845.1 Thermoplasmatota archaeon | reverse complement strand
AAAGAAACACAGCATAAAATCGTTGATGTCGTTTGTGAAGAGATCAAGGGAATAGCGAAGAGAACGGGAGTCGAGTTCCATGGCCCTGTCCCACTTCCTACCCGTCGTTTGACTGTTCCGGTAAGGAAAAGTCCCGACGGAGAAGGGTCTGCCACATGGGAAAGATGGGAGCTGAGGGTTCACAAGAGGCTGATAGATGTTGACGCAGATGAAAGGACTCTGAGGCAGTTGATGAGAATTCCAATTCCAGATGGGGTCCAGATAGAAATTCAGATCAAGAGCTAATTGTTTTAGTGATTTTATGGGTCGAAAAGAGGAAAATATAGACAAAGCCAAAAGTATAGTTGAGAATCCCGAGTTCATCAGGAACATAGGTATTGCAGCCCATATTGATCATGGGAAAACTACACTCAGCGACAACCTGATCGCTGGTGCAGGCATGATGAGCGAAGAACTTGCAGGCAAACAGCTTATGCTGGATTTCGACGAGCAGGAGCAGGCCAGGGGAATAACGATCAACGCAGCAGTTGCGTCGATGGTTCACACACTGGATCACAAGGACTTCCTGATAAATCTCATAGATACGCCGGGGCATGTCGACTTTGGTGGCGACGTAACAAGAGCCATGCGAGCGGTAGATGGCGCCGTTATAGTTGTTGACTCTGTTGAAGGGGTTATGCCCCAGACTGAAACAGTTGTGAGGCAGGCCTTGCGGGAAAGAGTTAAGCCCGTTCTCTTCATAAACAAAGTTGACCGGCTCATTAACGAACTGAAGCTTAACTCGGAGGAGATGCAGAAGAGGTTCCAGAAAGTTATCGTGGACGTGAACAAGCTTATAACAAAATATGCTGCGGATGAATTCAAGAATGAATGGTCTCTGAGCGTACAAGCTGGCAAGGTGGCTTTCGGATCGGCTTTCAATAACTGGGCCATTTCTGTTCACTCAATGCAGGCAAACAAAACCACATTCAAGGAAGTGGTTGATCTTGTCGCAGGAGGCAAGCAGAAAGAACTAGCAAAGAAATCTCCGCTTCATAAAACAGTACTGGACATGGTTATAAGGCATCTTCCTAATCCAAGAGTAGCCCAGAAATACAGGATTCCTCAGATATGGAGGGGCGATCCGGAATCTGACGTTGGCAAAGCCATGCTTACATGTGATTTTCATGGTCCCGTTACAATGATGATCACGAAAATGATCATCGACCCGCATGCCGGAGAAATAGCGGTAGGTCGTGTATTCAGCGGAACAATAAGGAAATCCACAGAGGTATATGTCTCCAGGACTGGAAGCGTGAAAAGCAAGGTACAGGTACTCTCAATGATGGTCGGTCCGGACAGGATCCAGGTCGACGAGATTGCCGCCGGAAACATAGCTGCTATTATAGGCCTTAAGGGGGCAATTGCGGGTTCAACAGTTTCATCCGTCCCGGATCTGGATCCATTTGAACCGATGGTCCACTACACTGATCCAGTTGTCACACTGGCAATAGAGGCCAAGCACACTTCAGATCTGCCCAAGCTTATAGATGTCCTCAGAAATGTGTCAAAGGCTGATCCCTCGATCCAGATAGATATAAATCAGGAGACAGGAGAGCACCTCATCTCAGGTATGGGTGAGCTACACCTTGAAATTACGCTTTATAGAATAAAGAACGATTACAAGGTAGAAGTTACAACATCTGAACCGCTTGTAGTTTACAGGGAAACTGTTGCCAAGAAAGGAGGTCCTTTTGAAGGAAAGTCTCCGAACAAGCATAACAGGTTTTATTTTGAAGTCGAACCGCTTGAGGAAAGCATCATCGACCTGATAAAGGAAGGCAAGATTCCACAGGGATCAAAATTCAAGGATAGAAAGGGAATCATTGAACTTCTGCAAAACGCGGGCCTCCCCCGAGATGAAGCCAGAGGACTCGAGGCGGTTGAAGGCATGAACATCATGGTTGATGTAACTAAAGGTATCCAGTATCTTGATGAGACCATGGAACTTCTGATCGATGCATTCGTTGAGGTTATAAATCGTGGTCCGCTGGCAAACGAAAAGGTCTACGGGCTCAAGATGCGTCTTGTTGATGCCAAACTTCATGAAGATAGTATACACAGAGGTCCGGCCCAGGTAATACCAGCTGGGAGAAACTCAATATATGGTGCAATGTGTCAGGCAAACAGGATCCTGCTGGAACCCCTGCAGAAGGTCTTTGTAAGTGTTCCCCAGGATATCATGGGATCAGTGACCAATGAGATACAACAGAGGCGCGGTGTAGTTGAAGAGATGAACCAGGAGGGAGAGGAGATAACAATCATAGCAAAAGTACCTGTGGCAGGAATGTTTGGTTTTGCTTCAGCAATTCGTGGAGCGACCGGAGGAAAGGTTCTCTGGAGTTCTGAAAACTTTGGATATGATCGTGTTCCGCCAGAACTGCAACCGCAGGTGGTCGCAAAGATCAGGGAAAGAAAAGGTCTCAAGCCGGAGCCATACGACGCGAACTATTACGCTACGCTTTGAACTTTTTTTTTATTTTTTTGTTTTTTTATTTGTTAATATGTCGTCATTATAATAGCTCGAAAAAGGATTTAGGAATTTGTCATCTACGGCAAACAAGATCCGCTATCTCAGCTATGGTTTTTTCTTTGAAAGACCAATGTGAAAACTAGGCTTGTTTAACTGGGCTCTCCATGCTTTGCGGCTGTGGATTTGCTTAGTGATTTAAAGTCAACAAAACCAAGCCACAACAATGCTATTCCAGCCAATTCAGCGTAATAGAGAAATGAAGGAAATGCAGCGATATATAATGTTCCTGCAATGCTCACAACAATAACGCCAACTATTATGCTTAGGAGCTTGTTATTTCTGGTCTTACGATATGAAATTGCAGATATAAGAACCAGAAGGACTGCGGCAGGGAATGTCACGATTGAAGAAGCTATTGTAACCAGTAAGGGAAGAGGTCCAAAAACAACACCATGCGTAATTATGTCACCAACGCTTGTTGTTGCGAGCGAGAAAAGGAGAAATATGTCTGCACCAATATTGAAGATAAGATATGATTCAGCTATCGTCTTTTTGTTCAGTAAAGAAACAGAACCCAGGGCAAGAAATTCAACAAGAATTGCCACCAAGAAGAGATAAGACCTTATTAGTATCCCTGAAAAAATTCCAAAGGCAAATACGACTTCAATTGCAACAGAAATCGAGAATACCCACAAACCGCTTGACCAGTAAAGTAGGCTTGTTGCTCTCTTCCTGAAAAGATTCATGGAAATTATGATTGAAAGACCAATGCTCAGAAGGAGAATGATGACAGTTGATAATTCCGCTTCAAAATACATCTAAAATTCACTTCAATTTTGCCATCAATATAACCCTTAAATACTTTCTGGGCAGCACGTTTGGTCATTCTGATTTCAAAACGAAAACCAGGTTCTTCGTGAAATTATAAAAAGATCAACCATTCGCTAAAATGGAATAATTTTTTGCAATGGGAAATTATAAACCTGTTCCCTTGATTTAATCGGTTTAACACAGATTGGATCGTGGTTCAACCTTTTGTTACGGTATAAATTTCTG
>JAMCPG010000025.1 GCA_023379845.1 Thermoplasmatota archaeon | reverse complement strand
GCCGACATACCTGTAGTGGTAGCTGGTATTCTTTATCTTTGGATTGTAGTATGGTATCCGCTCATACACGTATGTTTTCCCTTTCACGACCTTCTCTATGGTCTGATTCCTTGATGTAATGGTGGGAAATCCCACCATTATAGATAAACTTTGCCTTTACTCATGAGCCAATGAATTAGGGATAAATCATAAATTAATGGTGGTAAAAATCCGGGAGTTCAGGATATATATAGAGAAGAAAAACAGCATATTCTGGTGGTACTCGAGAACTTCGGTCTCGGGAAAATATTCGTGTAATATATTCCCCAGGTTCGCAGGAACTTTTCAATTCTTCAATGTTTAAAACGTGAATCGGTTTTTACCGTTGTTAAATTTTGGAACTGGCGAGAGAGGATTGGCACAATTCAAATGAATTTTCAGAGATCCTGAGCGTAAGGTAGACTGTGCTTTATAGTTATATTATATTGCCTTACCAGGACCAGGCCATGCAACTCTTGCATTCTATTTGTCAATAGTGTGTTCATTGAGAATATCCGACACATTTTCAAGATGGTCGCTAGAAACTGGCATAACTGTCCATGTTACCAGAATTCATATCAGATCTGTTGACTATGACTGCTGAACGTTTTTGGAAAACCTCTGTTGAGTCATGAAGATTCAACACATTTAATAAATCCTGAAAAATAAGTGCTTCATGAGTTGACGCGTCAATTCTAAATATAGCAGTGAGAATAGGCGCAGCAAGTCATGGTATGTGTGTCATGAAAAGAAACCTGAGAATACTTGGTATTGATGATTCTCCATTTCTCCGTCATGATGAGACATGCTTTCTCGTAGGCGTAATCATGCGTCTAGATTTCTATATAGAGGGATTTGTGATGAAGCAAGTCCATGTTGATGGAAATGATGCTCAGGACATAATAGTAGAGATGGTGGAGAGTCGTTCGGCGCAGGGATGTAACGTCATCATGACTAACGGTATCACGTTTGGTGGGTTCAACATAATAGACCCACAGGCTCTTTACGAGCGTCTCAAGAAGCCAGTCATAACTATAACAAACAGATCACCAGACATGGAAACAATAAAAGCTGCTATTTCAAAACATTTGCACAGTCAATCATCGATAGACCTGATTGATAGGCTGTCCATAGAAGAAATTCAGTTAAGCCCTGGACATCTGGTTTATATGAATAGGGCCGGCATTAGCGCCGTCGATGCGAGAAGCCTGGTCAGAAAAACAATCAGGCAGGGTGCAGTTCCTGAACCACTAAGGATGGCTCATCTTATTGGCAGGTTGGTAAAATTTGGGTACTCAGGAAAAATTATTCCTGGTACATAATTGGTTCGAGTTCAGCTACCGCCTTTGACTTGATTGTGGGCAGGTTCTTCATGACATCGTCGAATTTCTCCTCTTCAACCGGGATGTATTTCATTCTCCCCTTGGACATGAAATATGATCCGGGGCAGAGGGTTCCTTCCTTCACTATTATCGCATCCGGGGAAAGTGAAAGAATTCCGGCCATTGCCCTTTCCTTTCCGCCATGCATTGCACCGAATCCTGGATTCTCGTATTCCTTTATCTCCTTGGTTGCATCGTCTATCAGCATAATTGAGCTGCCAAATTCCAGTGGTGTTATGTAATTCTCTTCATCGACTACCGCTACTAGCTTCATGCAGGATCGATTGCATTAAAAGATATAAATATGATTTATTGAATAGAGCGACATTACTGCCTTTTTTCAATAATAACCCTTGAAGCTGACACCGTATTCAGGAACCTCTATACCGCTCCCCTTTTCCACGTGCCCAATCTCCTTTACCGGTACCTTTCCCCTGAGCGTTGCCACGAGGTCCCTCTTGCTGTCCTCGTCGGTCACTACTACAAAGCCCATTCCCATGTTGAATGTCTCATACATATCTGAATAACCAAGGTTACCAAGTTTCATTATCTGCTGAAATACATTCTGCGGCTCCACTGGACTGTCTATGATATAACGCATGTCCTTGACTCTCGATATATTACGGATCCCGCCACCGGTTATGTTTACAAGTCCTTTCAGGTTGACTATATTCAATAAATCCAGTATTTCACGCACGTATATCCTGGTGGGCTCAAGAAGCTCATCAGCAACTGTCTTGCTTTCGCCCGGAAACTTGTCATCGATGTGTATCTCATTTGCCGCCAGGACGCGCCTTGCTGTCGTGAAACCATTTGAGTGAATGCCGCTGCTGCCAAGGGAAAACAAAACATCCCCTTCGGATATCTTTTCACCGCTTACGATCTGGCTCTTCTGGACTATTCCGACAGTTGTACCCGAGAGATCAATGTGCGAAACAATGTCCGGCACAATGGCAGTCTCTCCTCCGACGATGGTCAGGCCCGCAATCTGTGCACCGACATTAAGGCCGGTGCCTATCTGTTTGGCAATTTCGCTGTCAGCATTCCTGAGCTGGATATAGTCAACCATTGCGATAGGTTCAGATCCGCTTGTAATGGCATCATTCGCACACATGGCTATACAGTCTATTCCAATTGTATCGTACCTGTTTGCCTCCTCTGCCACCAGGGTCTTCGTCCCCACGTTATCTGTATTGAATGATACTGCAAATGTTCCAAGATCAATTAATGAGGTGAAACCGCCAAAACCGCCAATCGTCCTGAAGTCTGTTCTTTTATACTTGAACTGGCGTATAAGTGAGCTTACAAATTCACCTTGTGCTTTTCTATCAATTACTAAGTCGCCGGTTCCCATGGGAAGCTATCGCAAGACATTAGATATATTTTATGAGGGAAATCTGAAATCCCACATGTTGCTTCTAGCTTCTAACTGTTTGAACTTATATTAACATACAATTAAATAGTGATCAAAACATTTAGGTGCCGGTGATATACCTTGGTCAAAGTCGAGACACTAGATTATAAGCCTAAACCAATAGATGAGAATTTCTTAGAGGACAAAGATAACTATCCAGTCACTGGCAAGCATAATGATCACGAAGTGAGGGCAGAAGGAAAAGTCAGGAAAGATGCTGCCGGAAACCCAAATCCTACAACAAACGGGATTCATGGTTCGAAGGTGGCAGTGGACTGGGAAGCTTGCATTGCAGATGGAGCATGCATGGATGTTTGCCCGGTTAGCCTGTTTGAGTGGGTACTTAACCCTGGACAGTCTGGGACTGGCAACGACAAAAAGATTGACAAGGACAAGGATCTTTATGCCAAGTACAGAACTGACAAATGCGACCCGGTAAGGGAGAGTGAGTGCATATTCTGTATGGCATGCGAAAGCGTTTGCCCAACCAGAGCTATAAAGATTACACCATAATTCGGTAATAGATGCCCGATGAACCTAGAAACAGATTTATCGGATTAAGCTTTAACCGAATTTTTCCCTTGCGGGATTTTTCTAATTTTATTTATTTAAATTCATGCAAGTATGCTCTCTTCTTTAATGATAGATATTCTGGTTCCTTTTCCGAATATTTGAGGGAGGTTTCGATTGCTTCTTATTGATGAGACTGTGATGGGGATCGCAGTTGCAACCTTGGTTATCGGGAGTTATGAAGATATAAGGAGCCGCGAGGTTGATAAGTTCCTCTTTATCCCTCTTGTGCTTGTAGGCGCCATTGGGATGTTTTTCAACCAGTCATCACCATCCCTGGATCTTCTTCCCGTGATCCTGTTCCCGGTTTTTCTTTTCTTTTCTCTATTTGTAAGGTTCGTTCCCTGGTTCTACACAATAGTAGGAATTGCCTCTTTCGCGGTCTTCCTCTATCTCTCTCCGCCGGGTTATTTCCTCCAGCTGGCGGTAATCTTCCTGATTTATCTTCTGGGCATAGGTGAGAGATTCTTTGGCGTCGGTGACATAAAAGCAATGCTTGCGATTTGTACAGGGTTCTCCTCTCCATTCATATATAATTTTATTAAGCCCAGTTTTGCACAGTCCATTTTTCCCTTTGATTTTGGGTTTCTCTTCACAGTATCCATTGTATCGATGTTTTCGGTATTTTATGTGCTCATCATGAATATGAGGAAGGGACAAAAAATAAGCATTGACTCATTGTTTTCCTTTGGATATGACGAAGATGCTCTGAAGAAGAACCCGGAAAGATATTCCGCTCGTGACTTCAAGGGCAAGCAGATTATGGTTTACAGGCTCCCGTTTATTGTGCCAATATTTATAGGATTCCTTATAGTATCTGCGTTTGGAAACTGGTTCATACTCTAGGTGAAAAATGTCCTCCTTGCTTCTAAAAAATGCTCGACAGCTGGTAACAGCAAAAGATCCTGGAAAGCCGCTGTCGGGCAAGGATCAGTCAAAACTTTCCATAAAGAATGATGTTTCCATTCTGATAAGGGACGGAGTGATTTACGAGATAGGTGATAGCGACCTTTCAGCAGACAGGGTAATAGACTGCCGGGATAATGTCATTCTACCTGGACTGATCGACGCACATACTCATATCGTTTACGCCGGAAGCAGATATGAGGAATTTTACCAGAGGAATGCGGGCAGTACATACCTGCAAATCCTAGAAGCGGGAAACGGGATAATGAAAACTATCAGGGAAACCGAGGCAGCTACCCCGGAGCAGATATATGCCGAGTCGTCGGCCAGAGTTGAGAACGCAATATCAAGGGGAACTACAACGATGGAGATCAAGACCGGCTATTCAGGCTCGGTTAACGGCGAATTGAAGATGATTGATGTTATGGACAGGATCTCCGCAGCTTACAGGATTAACATAGTGAAGACTTTGCTTCCACTCCATGCAGTATCTATGGGACAGGATGAGAAAACGCATCTTGCCTATGTTATAAGGGAGGTTCTTCCACATGCCATAGACAGGGTCGATTTCGTTGATTCCTTCTGTGACTCAGGGGCATTCTCGCCGGAGAGCACTGAGTCGTTTTTTGCAGCTGTGGGGAACAAGGGTAAGAGGCTTCATTCGGATGAGATCAACAACATAGGTTGTCTATCGTTGGCTCGCAAGTTTCCACTTAAGTCTGCGGATCACCTGCTGAAAACGGGCGATGCCGGAATTGATATGCTACGTGCTTCAGGTACCATCGCCAATTTTCTTCCCATAACGGCATTTTCTCTTGGCGAAAGCTATCCGGATGTTCGCCGCTATATTGACAGGGGGGTTCCAATCAGCATCTCCTCGGATTCTTCCCCGCTAACGAGGAATCAGGACATGATCTTTGCGCTTTACCTCTCGCTCCGGTTCTATCATCTTAAACCGGAGCAGGCATTCAATGCCGTCACTATTAATGCGGCTCATTCCCTTGGCGTCTCAAGCCAGACCGGCACACTTGAAAAGGGAAAGAGAGCGGATATCCTGATAGCAGACGTATCAGACTTCAGGGAGATACCGTATGAATATTCGACTCATCCCGTTAATACAGTGATTGCCGGCGGAAAAATAGTCTTCAGCAGGGATTAGGGCAAGGTTATAACTGAAGCAGGAATACCCCACTTTCCATGAAGCTGCAAACCGATTCTATAATAGAAAAGCTCAGGCAGATTGAGGCCAAGAAAATAATGATCCAGGTACCGGATGGTCTAAAACCCGGCGTCTTCGAACTTTTTAATTCGCTTTCAAAGGAGTTCCGTATCATAATATCAAGCGACCCATTCTTTGGCGCATGCGATGTTGGCGACTCCGTCCTCTATAACGATGTTGACTGCATTCTGCAACTTGGTCACTCGGAGATTCCCAATATAAAATATCCCAAACCTGTGGTGTTTGTGGAATACAAGGAGGAAAAGGTCCCTGAGATCAGCGAGTCGCTTTTCCTTGAACTCAAAGGAAAAGGGATACGAAGCATCGGACTCATGTTCTCAATACAGTATGTTGACGCTGCGGAAGTTGTTAAAGAGAAGCTTCAAAACATGGGATTTAATGTCCTGGTTGGAAATAACGATGGCAGGCTTAAGTACCCTGGGCAGGTTCTCGGGTGTAACTACAGCACAGGTCATTCAATACAGAAGGACGTCGATTGCTTCCTTCTGGTCAGCACTGGCATTTTTCACGGACTCGGCGCACAGCTTGCACTTCCCAAGGACGTCTATCTGTTGGATCTTAACGACCTCACGTTACGAAACCTGGCACCGGAAACTGATCGCGTCATACGCAGGAGATATGCTGCCATCGAAAGGGCAATGAACTCAAGGAAGATATGCATCGTTGTCGACACAAAGATAGGCCAGAAGCGGGAGAAACTTGCCAGGGTCCTTGTTGAACAGGCGAGAGCAGCGGATCTTCAGCCCGTCCTGATATACAGCAATAATGCGAGCCCTACGGATTATGAAAATATGAGATGCGATGCTGTTGTGTTTACGGGCTGCCCAAGGGTGCCGATAGATGACCAGGACAGGTATAGCATGCCAATTCTCACGGCGCCTGAATTCCGTGCCGCCATAAAGGCAAGGAGCGACAGCAGGTACGTCATGGACGAGATTGTAGCGACAGACTGAAGCTACATTATCTTACCGATTGCGTATGTATCGGTGAAGTCTACGATCTCGCAATCCATGAAGGAATAGAGATCATGCCTGCCCGGTACCACCACAGGACGATATGCCTGGTCTCTTCCCACTGATGTCTCGTTCTTTCCATGTTCGGTTATGTATATTTTCTTGAATTTACCAACCTGCCTTTGCATCTTCTTCCCGGCAATCTCATGATGCAGGTTCGTGATATATGCAGTCCAGCGCTTGACATCGTTTGTAGGCGGAGGCTTCCTGTTGTAATCAGCGGTATAAGGTCTTGGCGAAAATCTTGTGATATTGATGATCTCTGGTTGCGTATCCTCTATCAGTTTAACCGTGTTTTCAAACGACTCCTCACTTTCGTTGAAGTAACCAGTGATTATATCGGTTGAAAGTGTACTGTCCGTGAATGTTGATCTATATTGCTTGACTATGGAGCGGAATGCATCTGCATGATAACCGCGATTCATGGAATCAAGGATGCGATCATCTCCGCTCTGGACCGGAAGATGCAGGAACTTGTAAACCTTATCGCTTGAATAAGCTCTCAACAGACCCACGAGGATCCCGGCAGTGTTGCCCGGTTCCATCATGCCGACCCTGATCCTGAAGTCGCCCAGAATGGAGGAAACGGACTCGATCAGGCGATCAAGCGACGTGCCGAGATCTTTCCCATATGCAGCGGAATCCAGTGATGACAGACGTATTTCCCTGATCCCATGGCTTAGCTGAATCATTGCCTGCCCCCTGATCTTTGAAATTGGACGAGAAATTAATGATCCCCTGGCTACGCGGGAAATGCAGAAGTTACAGCTTCCTGTGCATCCCTGGTTGATGGGTATACCGTCAAATATTGATGCTTCCCTGATCTCTATGTCGTCGAGTGCACCTTTATAAAATGACCTGAATTCGCTCTTTCCTATCAGCTTGATGTTTTCCGACTCTATAGAACCCGCGCTGACGGATGAAAGGCAACCCATAACCTCGACCTTTCCCTTTGCAGACAGCTCAGCTATGCGTCTGAGCATTCTGTCCTCTGTATGCTGTATGACGACGCATGTCCCAATGAGGCGGAGATCTGCTTCATCGGGGTTTTGCGTAATAACCGCACCCTCAGAAAGGAGTTTATTTGCATAGAGCCCCGTCTCTGACTTGTTCAGGGTGCAACCATAAGATTCCAGGTATATCTTCATCCTGACTTCAGAAGGCTTTCCGATATTTTACTTTTTTATCGCTCCGATATGCATCTATTTGGATCCTGTCAGTGCCACTGCATTGGCGGTCATACCGGATAAAGTTTCTGAAAGATGGCTTGTGGCCCTTGCAGACCATATTCACGGTATTAACTGTGTTCCTGCATGTACTGTCTTACCCGGAGCGCTGCCTTGCAACCGCTCCCTGCAGCGGTTATTGCCTGCTTATATCTGGGATCAGCAACGTCGCCAGCCACGAAAACGCCTTCATACTCTGTCATTACCTCGTCCCTGGTGATAATATATCCCAGTTCATTCAGCGGAAGTTTTCCCTTCACAAAATCAGTATTGGGCTTGTGACCTATTGCAATGAAGAGGCCATTGATCTCCTTTTCGGTCGTCTCCTTCCTGCCATCCGTCCGGATTACGACGCTTGTGACAACCTTGTCTCCCTTTATTTCGATAACCTCGCTGTTCCAGATAACCGATACCTTCGGATTTGATAGAACCCTCTCCTGCATTATTCTGCTTGCCCTGAACCTGTTTTTCCTGTGTATGATTGTGACGCTCTTCGCAAAGCTGGTAAGATACAGAGAATCTTCCATTGCCGTGTCTCCGCCGCCCACGACAGCAACATCCTTTTCCTTGAAAAAAGGGGCGTCGCAGGTCGCACAGGAGCTGACGCCTCTTCCAATAAATTTCTTTTCCGATGGAATGCCAAGCCACTTTGCGGACGAGCCTGTGGCAATAATCACAGACCTGGTCTCGATTGTTTCCTGTGATGTATGTATCCTGATAGGTTGTGTGTCAATTTCTATATCAGTAACATAGTCGTTTTTGAACCTGGCCCCGAACTTCTCGGCATGTTTATGCATCCTTTCCATCAGGTCCGGGCCAAGTACACCTTCCGGAAAAGCAGGGAAATTCTCAACGTTTGTGGTAAGTTCCAGTTGACCGCCATCCTCTATGCCCGTTATGAGAAGAGGGTTAAAGTTATCCCTTCCACAGTAAATTGCAGCAGTCAAGCCGGCGGGTCCAGATCCTATGATGGTAACATTTTCAATCATAAAAATTCGCTCCCATCGCTGATTGCGAGAACGTAAATTTCACTTTTGGTGCATATTGTGAAAGGAAACAGGTCCGAAATCCTGATGATTCACATTACGAGTTGGTCGCAATGTTTAGAATAAAATCAGAAAGAAGCTTGTTGTACTTATCCCGATCTTCCCACATGCTGAGATGGGAGCATCCAGGTAATATTTCCAGGCGGGACCCCTTTATCTCTTTATGCATTGATTTTGCAACCGTTGGAGTGACCTCGTCAAACTCGCCAACAGTGAAAAGTGTCGGTACCTTTATCCTGTGCAGATCCTTGGTTATATCCCAACCCTTAATAGTTCCGGTTATGGTGAATTCGTTAGGCCCGTTCATAATCCTGTAAACATTCCTCTTCTCCCCATACTCAAAGGACCTCATGACATCGGCAGGATATTCCTTCATCCTAAGAACATGATTCCGGTAGAAGTACATGACAGCATCCTGGTATTCAGGGTTTGAGTAGTCCTGAGCATCGCCATATTTCTTTATAGTGTTTTTAACCTTGTCCGGCAGGTTTTCGATCAGCCTCTCCATCTCCTTGACCGTCAGGTCCACGCTGGCAAGTCCTCCGGTCACTATCAAACCAAGAAGCATGTCCTGATGCTTCAGTGCGTACGCAAGGGAAAGAGCGCCACCGTAACTCGAGCCCATTAGGAATATTTTCCTGTTTCCGAAGAGCTTTTTCCTGAGCTCATCGGCTTCCTGTACACCGTAATCGATCGAAAATTTGGAAAGATCGTCCGGTTCATCGGATCTTCCGCATCCAAACTGGTCATAGAAGGCTACCGTAATTCCATTGTTCGAAAGATCAGCAAGTGGAAGCAGGTAGTCATGCGACATGCCTGGTCCACCATGCATAGTTAGCAAAACCGCCTTTTCCTGGTTCGCTGTAAATATTTTGCAGTATATTTTCAGGCCATATATATCCACATATTTCTCGCTTGGTTCTACCGTCATGCATGCACCTAATCAACCATAGCGTTTAAATCCTCCCTGGTGTAGCCCTTAACGTTTGGTGCACGCCAGATGGAGTAAAAAACGCCAAAGATTGCCCATGCTGCAAAGAGTACGCTTGCAATGACCACAGGTTCAGATATTGATATGAAAGTGCCGTAGAACACGAATACCAGAATGATGGAGACAGCAACCGGCAGAACCGCGTTCATTAACCCGATCTTTGAACCCTTCTTGTGCAGAATCGCCGGCAAAGAGACGTTTGCCATCATGTGAACAAGAAGTGCTGACAGGGTTGCTACCGTTCCCGTGAATATGAAGGCATTGAATCCCCCAAGCGTGACTACAGCAACAGCACCAACAGCTATGCTCGCGACTACCATGATTGCTCCCGCCAGATATGGTGTTTTTCTGGTTTCATGAATACGCGATAGGAACAATGGGAGAGCACCGTCTCTGCTCATTGCCAGCGTGATGCGTGAAACACTGTTTGTAAATACCACGTTATCGGTCAGGATACTGTTTACGTAGAATATCGTGATCAGGATTGCAGCCCAAAGCCCTATGTTTGAATCTGCAAGCGTAATACCGGGAACAAGGTTCTCAGCATATGTTCCCATGTTCAGGGGGCCCCATCCAATTGTGAACGCATAGGCCGCAAATACAAAGAAAAGACCAAGCACGAGTGTGGATACCAGGACTGCGTTTCCGACAACTTTTCTTGCGTCCTTGGTTTCCTCTCCAAGCGGAGTCATTCCCCCAAAGCCCGAGAATGCCGTGTACATGAATAGCACACCTAGAGCAACGCCGCTGACACCGCCAGATGCGAATTTCGCTGTAAACACCGAAGCCGTGTTCGCAGAAGGATGCTGAAGGACGAGCCAGGCCCCTATAAATACCACCACAATGATTTCCAGTGTTCCCATGATCATTGCATACCTCAGGGATCCCTTGATTCCCCCAAATGACACCAGATAACCAAAGCCCGCTGATGCAACTAATAACGGGAACCAGGAATAAGATGGTATGTTTATGCTGTATATCTGCGACAACAGAGCTGGTACGAATACCGCAATGCTGAGCGAAATGAATGACATAGCAGTTACCTGGTAAAGCAGATACATCCATCCAGAGAATGTTCCAGGGACCTTCCCAAATCCCATCTTGATATAGTCGTAATATCCACCCGCTCCGGCCACGTGGCTTGAGATCCTCTTTATGATATATCCATTCAGGGCTACGATTGCAAATGCCACCAAGGCTGCAAGAGGCAGAGCTCCAAGGGCATATGCCGCAGATCCGGTCATTGTTGCAACCGCCGCCCCTGCTGGAGCAGAAGCAGCTATCCCCTGGAAAAGCGTCTGCCTGAAATTCAGTACACCTTTCCTCAGTTGTTCAGTCATGTTAATTTCCTCAATTTTTAACCGGAAATTCTCATAGAATATAAAAGTCATGTTATAGCATGTCATACAAATTCCTATTATTTTTACTGCAGAAACAAGTGGTCGATCTCTAATGTGTAGCTAAATGACCCGGCATAAAGGGGCTTAAGCAAAGCTAAAAGTTATCGTCAACTTATTTTCAGGCATTACTGTGATATTGCTGTACGCCTTTACTGTCAAATGCCAATGCGAATTATATGAAGAGAGGCGGCCTGTTTTCAATCGCCGAGAGCCATTCGGGCAGCCCTGATTGGGACCACGCATATTATTGAAGAATCGCTTAATGCAGTCATTCCATGGAACTCGTTTGGTGGAATGAAAATATGATCTCCATCGACAGCAGATAGCTTCTCCTTTCCGATTTGCACCGAAAGCTTCCCTTTAACAACGAAAATTTCATGCTCGTAATCATGGCTGTGATGTGGTGTTGACCGTCCCTTACCAACTGTTATCAAGCGCATTGAAAAAGTAGGGGCACCATCCCTGTGAGTTATAAGCCAGCGTATTCTAGCACCACCATCCATTTCGAGTTCCTCAATGTCTCCGGAATGACGTACGAAACCACGAATATTAGACTGCATGAAAAAAACATGACTTGTTAGTATATACCTTTATCACTAAACATGTGAGTATCGATGGATGCCTGTTTATTATATGCCAGTTTTGCTTATTCACCTGACAGAAGGTTATCCTGGTACACCTTTGCGCATAGCCTCGTCAAACTGCTTCTCCGTTATCTTTCCCGTCTTGAGAGCCAGTTCCTTGATGCTTCTGCCTGTTGTTATTGCTTCCCTGACTATCACGGCAACCGTGTCATAACCAAGAACCGGGTTCAAGAGTGCTGCGGAACCAAAGCTGCGAGAAAGGTGCTCCTTGCAGACTTCCTCGTTGCCAGTGATTCCAGAAATTAGTTTTTCCCTGAACATTTTCAAGCCTGATGCCATTATATCCAGCGATCTGCAAAGCTCGAAGTCAATGTGCGGCATCATTACATTAAGCTCAAGCTGGCCTGCCTGCGCGGAGAAATTAACTGCCTGTTGTGCTCCCAGAGTGGAGTGGCATATCATGTTCATGGCTTCTGCAATAGAGGGGTTGACCTTGCCAGGCATAATCGAAGATCCCTGTTGCACAGCAGGTATATTGATTTCATGAATTCCAGCCCCTGGCCCGGAATAGAGAAGGCGGATGTCATTTGCCATTTTAGTTACGTCAAGAGCAAGATTGGCTGCGGCATTCATAAGTCGTGAGAAATCTGTCATTGACTGCATGATTCCCATCAGGTTTGATGATTTCTGGAAGTTGAGGTTGGTTACTTCCGATATCTCCTTTATGAAGTTCTCCCTAAAGTTAGGCGACGTGTTAATCCCTGTTCCTACTGCGGTTCCACCGGCATTCAGTTCCATTATCTTCTCCGTGGCCCATTCCAGTTCCTCGAGGTCGTTCTCCATTGCATAGGCGTATGCCAGAAACTCAAGCCCAAGTGTAACTGGAGCGGCATCCTGAAGGTGCGTTCTGCCTGGCTTTACAACATGCCTGAGCTCGTTCCCCTTCTCTTTGAGATTCTTTATGAACACACCAAGCTCTTTCTGAAGCTTAATTGCTTTCTTGGCAGCGGTCACCCTGATCATGGTCGGATAGATGTCGTTTGTTGACTGGCTCATGTTTACATGATCATTTGGGTGTATGATTTCGTATTTACCCGGTTTTTCCCCAATTTCCAACAAGGCTGCATTGGCGATGACCTCGTTTGCATTCATGTTGAAGGATGTACCTGCCCCAGCCTGGTAAACATCTATCATGAACTGGTCATGATATTTGCCGCCAATTATGACATCGCATGCCTTTACAATGGCATCCTTCTTCTCCTCGTCAAGCTTCTTGCCCTGGAAGTTGGCAATCGCTGCAGACCTCTTGATCTGGGCCATTGATGCGATATGATCAGAATCTGCCTTCAATCCGGAAATCTGGAAATTATCCATTGCGCGCTTTGTGTTGATTCCATAAAGAACGTTGTCAGGTATATCGATTTCGCCAAGAACATCTTTTTCCTTTCGCGACATAGGTGTAATATTGCATCAGAATATATATGGCTTGACTTGGTATTCCGGCTCGGCATGATGCATTGATAGTGACTATTAGCACGATTGTGATATAATTATATCATTTGAGATAATACACTTAAAATTGGAAAACGAAATAAGTTGTTAGTCGCAAAAAGGATGGTGATCAAATGTCAAATGTTAAGCAGATAGTAATGCCGGGCGATCCCGTTGAGGTTCCGAACCTCAAGCCGAGGAATGGCGTTTACAAGTGTGGGGATAATGCGTATTGTTCCCAGTTTTTCGGAATTCTCCAGGAAAGCGAACAGTTTGTAGACGTTGTTCCGTTTACAGGGAAATACGTGCCGCGCAGAAACGACAAGGTTATAGGTAAAGTTATAGAGATTGGGCCGTCGATGTGGATTGTGGACATAAGTTCCACTTATACTACTCTTCTCCACATGAACGATGCGCCATGGAGAGTTACTTCAGGAGAACTGAAGAGATACATGAATGTAGGCGACTACGTATATGCCAAGATCCTTTCCATTAACGAAATAAAGGAGAGCTGGATTACAATGAAGGACGTTGGCCTGAAAAAACTGGAGGGTGGAACCCTGGTAAGCCTGCCGGCTCCAAAGGTACCAAGAATAATAGGAAAGGGCGGGAGCATGGTCAATATGATAAAAGATGCAACTCATACCAGGATAATGGTCGGCCAGAACGGTGTAATATGGCTCGATGGAGCCCCGGAGAACGTTATAGTTGCAATAGGGGCTATTAGAAAGGTAGAGGAAGAGGCCCATACTGTTGGCCTCACAGATAGAGTGAAAAAGTATTTGGAAGATAAAAAAGGTGAGATAGTTGGGAACAGCGAGTGACAAGAAACTATTTGATGAAAACGGCCTGAGACTGGACGGGAGATCTCCCGGAGACCTGAGGCCCATAAGAATTGAGACAGACGTGCTAAACAGGGCTGACGGTAGCGCATTCATAGAGTGGGGCGGCAACAAGATACAGGTAGCCGTATACGGACCAAGAGAGGCGTACCCGAGACACATGCAGGATATAAACCAAGCTTTCGTTAGGGCAAGGTACAACATGGCTGCATTCTCCGTAGATGAGAGAAAGCGCCCCGGACCTGACAGGAGATCCATGGAAATATCCAAGGTAATATCAGAGGCCCTTCAGGCCGCCATAATGGTAGAACTTTTCCCAAGAGCCCAGATTGATGTCTTCATAGAGGTTCTGCAGGCCGATGCCGGCACAAGAATTGCAGGACTGACAGCTTCCGCAGTGGCACTGGCGGCAGCTGGTGTTCCGATGAGGGATCTTGTGGTTGGCTGCACTGCAGGCAAGGTGGACGGCAAGGTGGTCCTTGATCTTTCTAAAGAGGAGGATAACTTTGGACAGGCGGATCTGCCGATAGCCATCATGCCGAAGTCAGGAAAGGTTGTACTGATGCAGATGGATGGCGATCTATCTGTGGATGAGTTCAATGAGGCAACATCAATGATATTCAAAGCGACGGAAAGGATCAACCAGATTCAGCGTGATGCACTGAAGAAGAACTATGCAAATACCGCGCAGGACTGGGGTGAGTAAAAATGCCGAGAGATGAACTGGATGTTATGTCCGAGATCAAGAGGAATTACATCCTTCAGAAAATCAAGAAGGACGGATTAAGAGCAGATGGAAGGAAGCTTGACGAAATGAGGAAGGTTGTCATCCAGACAAACTTCATACCCAGGGCTTCGGGTTCAGCTGTTGTGACGCTGGGAAGAACGAAAGTGGTCTGCGGTATCAAGATTGAGGCGGGAGAACCGTTTCCAGATACGCCTAACCAGGGCGTCCTGACTACAAACGTCGAACTCCTTCCAATGGCATTCCCCACCTTTGAAGCGGGTCCTCCAAGTGAAGATTCGATTGAAATTGCAAGGGTCGTTGACCGGGGAATCCGCGAGTCAAAGATGATAGATCTCCAGAAACTGGTGGTCGAACCGGCTAAGCAGGTATGGATTGTATTCATAGATATTGATGTGATAGATTACGATGGAAACCTGATCGATGCATGCACGATAGCCGCAGTTTCCGCTCTGGCAACTGCAGTTGTTCCTGCTTCAACGATTGGCCAGAAAGACTTCCCTCTTCCGATAACGTGCAAGCCAGCCTCGGTCACCATGATGAAGATCGATAACGTTGTGATTGTAGACCCTGACCTCGAAGAGGAGCAGATTGCCAGCGCCAGGCTCACGGTAACGATGGCTGAAGACGGTCACCTCAAAGCAATGCAGAAAGGTGAACCGGGTTTCTTCACCCTGGAAGAGATCCAAAAAGCTATAAAAACATCAAGCGATGTCGGAAGTCAGATCAGGAGTAACTATCCGAAGTGATTATATGGCAAAAAGAACGGTAAAAGTTGGAGCCGCCGGAAGGTTTGGGCCGAGATATGGCGTTACAGTAAGGAAGGAGTGGAACGAGGTATACAAACAGAAAATATCCTTCTATTCATGCCCGTCATGTAAACAGAGGAAGGTAAAACGGGTCGCCAGCGGCATATGGGAGTGCAGACACTGCCATTACAAGTTTGCAGGCGGATCGTATACCCCTGAGTTTTCAAGGGCTGTTCTGGAGCAAGTGAGGGAAAGTGTATAAGTGCATAAGGTGCGGTAAGCCGCTGGAAAAATCAGTAGGTACTGCAGAGATAGAGTGTGAGTGTGGATCCAGGGTCTTCCTTAAGGAACGTCCACCAATAGAAAAAACAATAACAACGAAGTGAATTATTCATGACTAACTGGCAGGATCTGGAATTCCTGTCATCGTCCAACATTTGTCAAAGATGCATGGGAAGGATATTTGCAAAGGTTGGTCATGGTCTCTCAAACCCTGAGCGTGGGGAGAAGGTTGTCTTTGCGCTTAATGCACTGGGACTTCACCCATCAATTTCTGATGAACAGGTATGCAGCATTTGTAAAGGCATTTTCCTGAATCTGCGCAACCTCTGTGCACCCGTCGAGGATGCCTTGAAGCATTATGAGTTCAGTTCATTCCTTATCGGCTCGGAAAACTCTGTACCAAGCGAGTTGGAGAAGGATCTGGAATCAAGGTTTGGTCAGGGGGAAGGGCTCAAGAAGGAATTCAACCGTGAATTCGGCAAGCTCCTGTCGAACAGGATGCATAAGGAGGCCAGCCAGAAGGATCCAGACGTCATAATAACCGTCAACCTCGAATATCTGAGCTTCAGGTTTTGGTTCAAGAGCCTTTTCATACAGGGCCGTTACAGGAAACTGGTCAGGGGAATACCGCAGACAAGATGGATTATTCATGACAGAAATGATTCCGTTGAGGAGGTTATAGGACTTCCGGCGAAAAATATGGTTGGGGCAGAGAATTTTTTCCTTCATGCCGCTGGAAGGGAGGATGTGGATGTCCTTATGCTGGGCAAGGGACGTGAATTTGTTCTGGAGCTTTCTTCACCTCGCTCAAGAACAATTGATCTGGTTGAGCTGGCAAGGCAGGTTAACGCAAGCGGGTCGGTTGAAATAGAAGACCTTCAGGTTGTTGGAAAGGAGCAGGTTGAAAGGGTAAAGAGCAGCAGGAATGACAAGACTTACCTGGCACATATCGAATCAGAAAGAGATATAGATCCTGAAAGATTCCATAGAGCAGTTTCTGAACTGAGCGGCAAAATTATTTATCAGCGTACTCCATTACGGGTGTCGGGACGCAGGGCAGATCTGGTCAGAGAAAGAGTGGTAAAAAAGGCAACAACCCTATCAGTCGATGGCTCCCATGCCGTTGTAGAAATAACGGCAGAAGCTGGTACCTACATAAAGGAACTGGTCAACGGGGATGAAGGCCGAACTAACCCAAGTCTTTCGGGCCTGTATGGATCAAGCCTGAAGGTGGAAAAACTGGATGTTCTCGCAATAGAGGAGGAAACATAGAATGTCAAAAATGTCACATGGACCAAGATCGGGGTCAAGGATGAAAATGACCAAGTCAATCAAGGAGAGAGGTTTTCCCAAGGTTAATGACATGGTCAGGACCTTTGAGATAGGGGACTACGCAGCAGTACATATTAACCCATCAGTTCACGATGGAATGCCGTTCCACAATTTCCAGGGAAAAACAGGCGTCATAGTGGAGAAGCAGGGAGAGTGCTATATCCTTGCAATAAGCGTCGGGTCAGTGAAGAAGAAGCTGGTTGCTGCTCCCGTGCATCTGAAGAAGATAGACGTCGGAAAGAATTAAATTCCCGTTGAATATATATTAAGGGGTGTCACTTTGGTTGAATATAAATATCTGACGATATCTGAATCGTTTGCCTTGCTGTCAAAGCTAGATCTAACAACGCCGGTTGAGAAGCAGGGCTTGGAGTATCTTGAGAAGTTCCACTCCCTGAAACCTGCTGAGGTAAAGAAGGCTATCAAGGATCTTTCAGCAGTTACGGAACTGCCTGACAAGGTGATAGTAAAAATTATTGATCTTTCGCCCAGAAACAGGGAGAGCCTCATGGTCATCCTGACATCTAATTCGATAAATCTACCCGAGGAAAAAATTACAGCAATACTTGACGTAGTGAAGGGGATAGTGGAGTGAGCTATGCCAGGTATGGAGGAATATGCGTATGTTCTGGACTACCTTGCTTCAGGTCGTCCGGATGATAAGTCATATCATAAATCACCAATAGTTCTTTCCATAGGAGAGGAGGAATTCAAGCTTCTGGAACTTGTTCCCAAGAATAATGCGGTTATGTCGGTGGGCGAAAAGGTCTATATCGGAAAGAGCCCGGAGCTCAGGACAAAGATACTTTCCGTCAAGCGGCGAATATCATACAGGGATCTTACTCATGCTGCCGAGAATGAGCTTCCATTCATACTGGAGAGCATCATCAATGATAGGAAGTCCTATTTCGTGGATTTTTTTAACAACGCCCAGCCCATCAACGCGCGCATGCATTCACTGGAACTTCTTCCGGGTCTAGGAAACAAAACGATGTGGACAATAGTCGAAGAGAGAAAGAAGAAGCAGTTCGAGTCGTTCGAGGACCTGACAGAGAGGGTCAAGACATTGCACAATCCCCAGAAGATGGTCGCTGCCAGGATTGTGGAAGAACTCAGTGATCGCTCGCAAAAACACCGCCTGTTTGTCTCGCAATGAGCCATCCTTCAAGAAAGGGTTTTACCAAAAAATACGGACAGGTCTTCCTGCGTAACCGGGAGATAGCCGCATATGAGGTGGACCTTCTAAACAAGACGCATGCAAATGTCCTGGAAATCGGTCCCGGTGAAGGAGTCCTGACTGGAGTTCTTCTCGAGAGAGGATATTCAGTTGAAGCAGTAGAGCCTGATCATAGATTGTCAGGTCTTCTCATGGAAAGGTTTGCCACCCAAATCAAGGCTGGAAGGCTTTCTGTTAATCCCGTAAGCATCCTGGACATGAAAGGGATAAGCTGCGACAGCATAATCGGAAATATACCTTACATGATAAGCGCTCCAATAGTTTTCAAGATTTTTGAGTTCGATTTCAAGGAGGCGGTTCTCATGGTGCAGAAAGAGTTTGCTGCCAAGGTGTGTGCGAAACCTGGAAGCAGGGAATCTGGAAGGATTACTTATTCGGTGCAATTGAGAGCAGATGTTGAGTATATGAGAACTGTTCCAAGAGTTTTCTTCGACCCTGTTCCTGATGTCGACTCTGCCGTTATACGAATCATCCCAAAATACGTAGATCCTGAGATTGCCCTGAAGAAAGCCGATGAGCTTCTCAGGATCATATTTTCTGCCAGGAGGAAAAAATTGGGCACGGTGCTGAAAGACGTAAAAATTGAATATGCATCACTCAGAGGCGAAGAACTTTCTATGGAAATGTTCATTGATTTGTGCAAAAACTATCAGAAAAATGATTAAGTTTGGGTTTATGAGGATTGCTTGGGTCGCTCAGTACCGTCCGCAACACTCTTCAGTCCCATTGTCGTAATTGGTCCGCCTATACTTCCTGCCTGCATTGCCTCAATGGGGATCATCATAAGCGTGCCTTTTCCCTCGAGGCCAATTTCGTAAAGAATGTTCATCCACCTGAGCTGGAATGCAATTGGGTTGGTAGTATACTGGTTGGATGCCTCGACCATCTTCTGGGCGGCCTCGACTTCTGCGAGTGCCAGTGTAACCCTTGACCTCCTCTCCCTCTCAGCACTCGCTTGTCTTGACATTGCTTCCTGCAGGCTCTGCGGTACCTGGACATCCCTTATCTCCACAGATGAGACCTTGACTCCCCAGTGCTCAGTCTTCTCGTCGATAATCTCCCTTGCGGCGCCGCCTATCTTTTCCCTTTCTGACAGCACCTCATCAAAAGTGTATGTACCGACGACCTCCCTTATAGTCGTTTGAGCGGAAAGATTCGTGCCTGTAATGTAGTTTTCAATATTAAGGACAGCCTTCTTTGGATCAACAATCTGGAAATACATGATTGCGTCAATGTTCACCGGTACGTTATCCTGAGTGAAGGACGCTTCTGTCTTGAAAGCCACTGCCTGAATCCTTGTAGAAATTTTCTGGATCCTGCTTATAATGGGCATCACAAAAATAATACCAGGGCCCTTCACGCCAGCAAACCTACCAAGAGTGAGTACGATTGCCCTCTCCCACTCCTTCAATATGTGAAGCCCAGAAAGGAATATTATTATAACAACCAATATCAAAAAGCCTATCAGTGCTTCTTCAGCAAGTCCTACAGATGACATGGTACGACATTGAAGTACAAGTATAATAAGTTTGCATTATTAATTAAATGCTAGTTTCAACAGGTGAGGGTTATCAGATATTGTACGGACAATAGGTGGTTTTAAGGTTTTATTTGTGGAGTGTTAAAAAGCCTGAGCATCAAGAATTAAGCGATCATGTGAGTGACAAGTTTAATCTCTTTTCTAGCCCTGAAGCATTGACCTACTTGCTTGAATATCTTCGTAATCCCCGATCCGTCGCAATTGTAGGAGCTTCTCCTGACGTTAGAAAAATAGGAAACGCCGTGCTTGACAATCTCATCGAATCTGGATTCGAAGGCCAGATATTTCCGGTTAATCCGTCCTACAATGAAATGATGGGGCTGAGGTGCTATCCCTCCCTGGATCATCTGCAAAAAGGGTTGGATCTGGTTGTTATAGCTCTTCCCGCCAAAGCAGCACTTGATGTTCTGGATCAGTGTGTCAGAAATTATTCCAGGTTTGTTGTCATTATTGCAGGAGGCTTTTCTGAAACGGGTGATGAGGGCAGGGCACTGGAGGATCAGATTAAGGCCAAGATAACAGGGTCCCAGACAAGAGTTGTTGGCCCAAATACTGTTGGTCTTCTATTTCCTCATTCCGGACTCAATACAGCGCTTACGCCCAGCGACAGGCTATTCTACCCAGGAAAAGGCAGCGTTGCCTTTATATCTCAAAGCGGGGCACTTGGACTCCTCGTTATGGATTCAATAACAGAATATGGTTTGGGAATCTCCGGTTTTGTCAATATCGGTAATCGTGCAGATGTAACAGAGATTGATCTGCTGTCTATGTTTGCTGATGACCCCAATACAAGATCGATTGTCATGTATCTGGAAAGTTTAGCATCCGGCGAACAGTTCTTTTCAAAGGCAAAAGAGGTGGTGTCAAAAAAACCTGTGGTACTTCTTAAAACTGGCATGTCAAGGGAGGCCGCCAAAGCCGCCTCTTTTCACACCGGAGCAATGGCAACTGATGATCGCATTCTTAATGACGTGCTAAGGCAGGCGGGAGTAATCAGGGCATATGATGAGGTCCAGTTGCTCGATTACGGTAAAGCCCTGGCCTATCAACCCCCGCTTCGAGGAGATAGAATAGCAGTGATTACCACTGCCGGTGGCGTTGGAGTTCTTACAACTGATTTGCTTACCAATCCACAGGATAGCATAAGACTTAGAATGGCAGGTCTCGATGAAAAAGAGCAAGCAGAGTTGAAAAGACATGTTTTGCCTATCGCCTCGGTCAGCAACCCTATAGACCTGACTGCGGATGGCAGCACCGAGGCCTATGAGTCAATTTTGAATATACTAACGGAATCAGAAAATGTTGATGGCATTATAGCATATGCTCTACCACAGACACCAAAGATAGGAATTGACATCGTTCATGCATTAAAGGAGGCGTCTAGAAAGAAGCCAATGGTTGTGGGAGTTATTGGATACAGGCTTGCAACAAAGGTTTTGATAGAGCTTGAAAGCGTTAAGGTTCCAGCTTTTCCCTCGGTAAGGAGAACAACGGATGCCATGAAGGCCCTATATCTGTATGGTCTTTATAGGAGGAGGCTGGAAAATGAGCACTGATCCTTCCAAGGAGCGTTCATTTACCATAGTCGGAAACAATGCCAAGAACATGTTAACCCGGGCTGGAATAAGTGTTCCTAAAGGAATGGAAACAAAGAAATTGCCGGCTGAACTTGGTTTGAGTTTTCCTGTCGCATTAAAGGTCTCTGATCCGCGAATTCTTCACAAGACTGATGTTGGGGGAGTCAAACTAAACTTGGGGAAGGAGGAACTGAAGAGCGAATTTTCGGTCATGAAGAAGAGGTTCCCGGACTCTTCCTTCTTGATAGAGGAGATGCAGCAGCAAGGTGTTGAATTCATAGTAGGAGTCCTGAAAGACCCGTCGTTTGGGTACGTTATAATGCTTGGGGGCGGAGGCATTTACACTGAATTATATCATGATGTTACATTCAGGAAATTACCCATCAGCCGGGTAGATGCAGGCGAAATGCTTAATGACATAAGAGAAGGCATGTTATGCGATGGATTTCGAGGGATCAGGATAAATTGTGAAGCTCTGAAAGAGCTCCTGCTCTCAATAAGCAGGATGATAATTGATGGAGCCGATGAGATATTGTCGATGGACCTGAATCCTGTCATCGTTTCGAAGGACGATGCGGTTGTCGTGGATGCGAAGATATCAATCAATGCGAAAAAGGCAGACGCGCCCGGGAAACGGGAATAGCTGCTGCAACATAATAATAAGCATAAAGTAATTAACCGGCAAATGCAATTTAAAGCAAAACTTGTAACTTGGAAAGAGATAGTGGACTGGTGCCTCAAGTTAAGATCGAGCATTGTTGGAAGCTACAGCCCGGATGCTATAATAGGGCTTTCCAGGGGGGGACTGGTTCCTGCGCGCCTTCTCTCCGATTACCTTTGGATAAAGGACCTCTTTTCCGTAAAGACAGAGCACTGGGGAATAACGGCATCCAAGGACGGTGAAGCTAAAATCACTGCTGATTCATCCCTCCCGATCCGCGGAAAGAATGTTCTCATTGTAGACGATATAACAGACACGGGGAGCAGCATGAAACTTGCCTTGGATACCATAAAAAAAATGGAGCCAGCTTCTATCAGAACGTCGACGATGCTGCATATCGAGCATTCTACATTTGTCCCAGATTATTATGCTTCCAGCGTTTCTGCCAAGGAATGGACATGGTTCATTTTTCCATGGAATGTTTATGAGGATGTTCTGAACCTGACCGGGAAGGTCCTTCAGGCACCCATGAAGGAGAAGGATCTTTCAGCTTCACTTAAGGAGAATTTTGGACTCGAGCTTGATGACAGATACCTTGCCGAGCTTCTGCATAACTTTGCAAATTCTGGAAAGGTCGTATCTTCGGGCGGAATGTGGAAAATGCCTGCAACTGGATAGGTTAAAATCGCTTTAGTAAATGCAATAATTATCCCACGATGAATTATGCTCTCAAATTTCCTGCCTTAATCAATGATAGCGTTTCCTGCAAAATCTCTGGCAAGATTTGTATGCGATACCGTAATACCCTGTTATGGAAGTTGCACATACACCGGATCCAGATGATTCTTTCATGTTTTATGGAATGTTCGAGGGAAAGATCAAGGTTCATCATAAGTATAACCAGGTCATTAAGGACATTGAGGCCTTGAACCAGGACTCGCTCTCTGCGAAATATGATGTTACAGCCATGTCTGCACCAGCTTATGCAAGGGTATCTGACAGGTATTATCTGACGTCTGCAGGTGCAAGTTTTGGAATCAGTTACGGTCCAATAGTGGTGGCAAAGAAGGAAGTTGACCTGTCAAAAGCAGTGGTCGGGTCCCCTGGAGATCTAACCTCTTCCCATAACCTGTACAGGATGTTCATGCCGGAGCCAAAGAAAATGGTCGTGATGAGGTTTGACCAGATAGTGTCGGCGGTTCTTTCGGACAAGGTTGATGCAGGAATAATAATACATGACGAGCAGCTGACCTACCAGAATAAGGGACTTGTGAAGGTGGGGGACTTATTTAAGGAGTGGAAGACGTATGCACCTGAACTGCCTATTCCACTTGGGTTCAACGCGATCTCGAGGAGCCTTAGCAAGGAAGAAATACATGGGTTTATGGATGATTTCCGCCGTTCAATCGATTACGGAAATGAACATGAAGATGATGCACTGGCTTATTCAATGAAATACGCAAGATACAGCGACCTCGAGCTGGAACGTAAGTTTGTAAAGATGTACGTTAACAAGCTGACTCGGGATTTCGGTTCGCAGGGAAGAACTGCAATCGAGAAATACTTTGAACGAGGAGAGAAGATGGGGATCATGCACAAACCGGATCTTCAGATCATCTAGGTTGCTTCTACTTCATTGGGTTGTTTCTCCGCATCTCCCGGAGCTTTTTCCTGTGGCTCGTCCAGTCCGCCATACTGGAAGCATGATGCAAAGTGACCTGGCCTGACTTCCATAAGTTTTGGAACTCTGGGCTTCAACATCTGAATGGTGACAAAGTCTCCCCCAGGTGAAACAACAACAGACTCTACTGCCTGCAGTGGTGTGCCTCCCTCGAGAAGGACCCTCGCCTCAATCAGCCTGTTGAGTTCCTCAACAAACTCATAAGATATGTGCGTTCCACCTTCGAAGGTCATTTTCAGAGAATTTGTCTCAGGATCAGGAATGATTTCATGATAAGGCGGAAAATTGCTCAGATCCGTGCTCTTGTTCAATATCATGATCTCACGCATGAGCGGGGCGACCTCCGCTGCCGTCCATCCACAATTCTTGAATGCAACCGGACAGCGCGTGTGGAATGCACAGCCGGCCGGAATGCTTGGTATGACCGGGGAACGGTCGCCGATCTGACCATCGATCAGTCCTTTACCGTTTTCGAGTGTAATTGAATTTGAAATAAGCTTTTTTGTGTATGGATGCAGCATACCTGAATATATGTTGGAAAGGGTCGAATATTCCACGATCTTCCCGAGGTACATCACAGCGACCCTGTCGGAAAGGACTCTAATCACGTTAAGATCGTTGGATGCCACAATATATGACATGCCTCTTGAGTACTGATAATCCCGCAGAGTGTTAAGGATCTGCGCTTTAGCCGAAATATCCATGTCAGATGTGGGTTCATCCAGTATCGCAAGCTTTGGTTCAACTGCAAGCGCCCTTGCAATGTTTACTATCTGCAGTTCCTCGACATTCATGTCGTTTGGATATTTCTGAAGATCAGTTTCTCTCAGGCCGGCCGCCTCGGCCACTTCCTTTATCCTAAGGTCTATCTCCGACTTGTTCAGGTCGGTTCCTCTCTTGAAGGATTCCGCGATCGTATCCCACACCGTCTTCTTTGGATCAATAGCTGTACGCGATCCCTGGAATACAAAGTATATCTCCTTCCTTGACTTTCTTGTTTTCCTCAAGGACTTGCCTATAATAGAAAACCCATTCCTGAGTTCGCTCAGTTCCGGACTGATGCTTTCAGCCGCCTTCGGAGCTGATCCATCACCAGGTTTAGCTCCCTGGACATATTCTTTTTCTAGTTTCACCGCCCTGTACATAAATTCCGGAGGTGTTTCAAAGTAGACGGCGCCCGAATTGACCGGCACCAGTCCAGCGATGGCCTTAAGCAGGACAGATTTTCCGCTCCCGGATTCACCAACGATTCCAAGTGTTTCTCCTTCGAGCAGTTGCAGTGTGATATCATCCAGGACCTTGGTGCGGTCGCCTGACCTTCGGGTGAGTATTTCCAGCTCCATGTCGAGGTGCGCCACAAATACGATGGTGGTCTCATCTACTTCAGTCATCTTTCTTCCTCCACAGCTTCAGAATATAGGAAGCACGCAACTTTGTGCCCCTCGGAGATACTTGACAGGAGGGGCTTGCGGATTGAGCACATATCCATCCTGAATTTGCATCTGGGATTGAATCTGCAGCCCTTTGGCGGATTTACAAAATCCGGCGCGAAACCGGGTATGTATTCGAGTTTGACGGTTTTATCGGAGACTCTCTCGGCTGCTTCAAATGTATTGATAACTCCACTGGTGAATGGATGTTTTGAGTCATGTATCAAAACATTCATCGTTGATTCTTCTATCACATTGCCTGAATACATAACGAGTACCCTGTCTGAAATAGCTGAAAGAACAGTGAGGTCTTTGGAGAAGACGAGAATACTGAGGTCGTTCCTTGACCTGTGCTCCTCCTTGATAGAGGAGAGGATCTTCAGCTTTGTATTGACATCAAAGCTTCCAGTTGGCTCATCCAGGATCATAATTTTCGGTTTTATGGAAAATGCAAGTGCAAGTGCAATCTTCTGTTTCAGGACGCTTCCCAGTTCATGCGGATATGATCCCAGCAAAACGTCGGTATCTACGACGCCGAAATCCCTGAGAAGGTTCCTGGCGTATTTTATCGCTATGTCACGTATGAAAGCATGTTTGCTTCCACTTAGTACCGATTTTTCTATCTTCTCAAACGAGCCAAGAGATTTTAATTTACCCTCTGCGTTGTTCAGATCGGTCGTCAGATCTCTGGCAAGTTCGGTATCCTTATCAGCAGTGGCCAGAGCGAGATCAACCTTTAGTTTGCTTATCCTCGAGTTGAGATCAAATGCATTCTTGACATTTCTTGCTTCTTCAAGGTCTGTCTTCATTTTCTCGGTACCTGCGATAAAGAAAACCTCCTGTGCAAGATCCTCCTGCCCATACTTGAAGTCGAACGCGTCGATTATCATGTCCCTTGTGCTGAAGAGGGCGTGATCTGTCATCCACTGTCTGATGATCCTCTTTCTTCCCGGGAGATCGGGCTGTTGTTCAACAGTGCTTACCAGCTTTTCAACATCCTCGAGTGTGAACTCCTCTCTCTGTATGATTGACTGGCAGATTTCTGAGGCGTTCTGGCTCAGAATAGCCTCCAGGAACTGATCTCCAATTGACTGCATGGGGTTCAGACTCCCGTACGCATGCTCGGATACAAGTGTAATTGTTTTTCCTCTCAGGAGGCGCATCAACTCTTCCTGCTGGTTCAAGCCGCGGACCCCACTTTTTTTCTCCTTCCCTGACGATATCGCGGCACCCAGTTTGTCCAGCCTCTTAACATCCCTGAATATGTTAAATCCATCTATGTAAACGGCACCACCAACCACGTAACCCGGTGACCTCAGGAGATCTACGATTGATCTGGCGGCAACGGTTTTCCCGCTTCTGCTTTCCCCAAATACTCCAAGGATTTCACTTTTGTTAAGGTTGAAGGTAAGCTTGGTGAGCACTTTCGCAACGCCATCCAGTGTTATGAAATATGATTTCAACCCGTCTACTACCAGAGGGGATTCCGCATTAATGTGGGATCCTGAGATCATCGTTGATCATACCTCCAGCTCTTGTATCTTATTGAACGCTTGAGCCCTGCCCCAAGCAGGAAAACGCCGAGTGTGAATCCAAGCAGGAATAACCCTGGGACAACAAGGGGCCACCAGGTCGATGTGCCAAGAAGAACTGAACTGTTTCCCCATGACATCATGTTCCCTATCTCAGGCATGTACTTGAAGGCCGGATCGAGGTTCAGGAAATCTACAGTTGCAATCAACTGCACTACAATACCAAGCTCTATGAATACTCTGGCCGCAAAATCAGGTAGTATACTGGGAAAGATGTGCCTGAAGGTTATTTCTGTAGCAGTATCGCCTGAGGTCATTGCAGAGGCTACAAATGTAGCCATCTTTACTGACTTTGCCTTATTCCTCACAAAACCTGCAAAGATAGGCCACCATGCAATTGAGGTCGCTATTGCAAGATCTAAGAAACTGAATCCCAGAAGGTAGGATATCATGACTGCAAGTCCAATTAATGGGACCTGAAGGAAAAAGTTGGATATTTCATTAAGTATCCTGTCAATTATTCCGCCGAAGAATCCAGCATAGAGTCCAACAACAAGCCCAATTAGGGAACTCACAGCAACAACGAATAGAGAAAATGCCAGGTCAAATTTAACCGCAGCAAGCATGACTGGTAGGATCGGCAATCCATGAAGTGTACCCCCGAGCACGTACCACCCTGATCCTCCGAGCGGTGCAATACTGGACGATGCAGAAAGCGATCCATGGAAAGCAGTGAGGGCGTTACTCATAGAACCTGATGTTCCCAGATAAGTAGGGAAAACTGTGTCAAGAAGACCAATTATGAAGTAAAAACTGGTAATTACTGCTCCAGTTATGGCAGAGGCATTAGCCAGGGAGACCTTTACGGATTTGGTTGCCTGCCGAGACCTTAGAATCATGGTTACTGTGGGCGCTTCAAGCCTTTCTTCACCTTCGTTTCCATCCATATCACTCACCCCCTACAGCTTCTGGATCTGTAAGTACCCTGATAATGCCAGATACGAATGATGCAATTATCACTATAACACCAAAAACAAAGAGTGCGAAGATGGCGCCAAAGTAGCTTCCTGTCAGTATTGACTCATAGAATGCCCAGCCAAGTCCGCGATATGTCATGACCGCCTCCACCACTATATCAAATGTGAGTATGCTGGTCATTATAAGTGGTATGTACCTGAATAATTCCGAAGAACCTTTGATCATAAGGTAATTCCTCACAACAATCCACCGTGGAAGGCCGAGACTGCTGGAAGACCCTAGGTAACCCTGGTTCAATGACTTGAGAATTCCTGAACGATATATCTGAAGCATGGATGTTGATGCAAAAAAGATCATGAGCAGCAGAGGTATTATGAACACGAGAATGCCTGCGGATGCCATAGAATAGTTGCCGTGAATTAAGCCGTCTATTGCAGTTATGTGTGTTGGATAAGTCCAATATGGAAGATTCTTGGTCGGGGTTGATATGATAAGAGAAGTTTTGTACAGGAAAAATCTAAGGAACGCCCCTACAAGGAACAATGGAAAAACGATGCCAAGACCGACATACAGGTTTGATGCAGCCCTGGTTGTTGTGTTTACTCTCCGACTATAACCAATTCCTATCAACACAACTATAGGCACCGATACCAGGAGGGATATAGCTAACAGGAATAGTGTTCTCGGTAAGGAGAAACCCACGACTGCGACTACGGAGAAACCGCCGAGGGTGGAAAAACCAGAAGCAACGTTTCCCCAGTCGCCAGTGAATACATCCTTCAGGAAATAAAAGAACTGCGTGAATGAATTCTGGTTAATTCCCATGGATGAACCCGATGCCTGCAGAAGCACTGCGCTTTTATCTGAGTATTCAGCGGCAAGCAGGAATGCATAGAGGAAAACGAGAAGCGCCACTAGCTCTATAACAGCTGTCAAAACCCCTTTTCCAATACCCAGCGAACTTTTCATGAGATTAGCCATCATGGGATGGTTGTAATAAAATCTTTTTATCAGGTGCCTCTTGACAACAATACTTTTTCATATTGGAAATAAGTTTTATGCTTGTTAATAAAGCCTCAAAGACTTTGGTTAAGGCTTTCCTGATGATCCAATAATAAAATTATTAAGTTTTCTCGCGTCAATTACTGTCCAATAAAAGTCACGCGTTGCTGAGTGCCACTGGCATCCTCACCTCTCTGAAGACCGGAGCTTTCTTGCTCAAATCATTGTAAAAAATACTCTACTATTTCTTCGAGGGAGAAAAGCGCAGTAATTAATATCTCGATCGGATCGTTATTTCATGTACAAGGACAGGTATGAGCTGACGCTTGACAAACTTTTGGTTGCATCAGTACGGAACAACCCCAAGCAGGAAATATCTTACAAGGGCGAGATGAAGATAACGTATTCAGAGTTCAGGGATAAGGTCTACGCAATGGCAAGAGGTCTCGTATCTCTCGGGCTAAAGAAGGGAGATCGTGTTGCAATGCTAGATGTGGATTCCTTGAATTATCTTGTTGCTTATTTTGCCGTACCCATATCGGGGGGTGTATTGCATACAGTTAACATCCGGTATTCTCCTGAACTGATATTTTACACAATGCAGCACGCAAATGACCGGTTTGTCATAATACGTGACGAGTTCGTACCCCTTGTTGAGAAAAGCATCGGACTCTTTGGATTTGTAGAGAAATGGATAGTCTGCAGTGATTCGGGAAAGACTGTTTCAACCATTCCAGATTCAATTACGCTCGAATCCATTGCAAATGGAGGCGGTGGGAATCTTCTGCCAGATCTGAAGGAGGATGATATTGCAACAACATTCTATACATCTGGAACCACAGGTCTTCCCAAAGGCGTCTTATTCTCTCACAGGAAAATAGTCCTGCATGTTCTGGCATCCATGTCCACACTTGCGTATGAACCTACACGCTGGAAGTCGTCTGATGTTATCATGCCGCTGGTTCCAATGTTTCATGTCCATGCGTGGGGTGCACCTTATGGCACTTTGATGGCAGGGATGAAGTACGTTCTTCCGGGAAGATATGATTTCAACAAGCTACCACAGCTAATGGCCAATGAGGGTGTTACTGTAAGCTTGATGGTACCTTCCATCCTTTACATGCTGATTACCAGCCCTGGCGCCACTGATATTCTCCGGAAGCTCAACCTCAGGGTCACCGTAGGAGGGGGAGCACTACCGAGAGGAATAGCGAAGAAAGCCGAAGCCGCAGGAATTGAGGTTGTTGGCGGTTACGGTATGTCTGAAACTGCACCAATACTGACTATCGGGACGTTTAACAGTCAGGCAATGGAAATGAACCATGACCAGCAGTTTGAACACCGGCTCATGGCAGGAATTCCAATGTCACTTGTTGACCTGAAGGTGGTAGATTCAGGTTTCAAAGAGGTTCCATGGGACTCTAAAACAATTGGAGAAATAGTTGTCAGAGCGCCATGGCTGACAAGCGAATACGTGAATGATCCTGATGCAACAAAGAAGCTCTGGAAAAACGACTGGTTGAATACCGGCGACCTGGCAGTTGTTGATTCGTCTGGGTACATATCCATTGTAGATAGGGAGAAGGATGCTGTAAAGTCCGGAGGTGAGTTTATTCCGACTATAGTCATAGAGGATGTGTTAAGCAGTTACCCGGGCGTTGGCGAGGTCGCCGTAGTTGCAAAAAAGGATGAGAAGTGGGGTGAAAGACCTGTTGCTTTCATGACTGGGCTGAAGACAATCGATCAGGAAGCCATTAAAGCTCACCTGATGAAGTATGTTGAAAGCGGCAGGATTGCAAAGTTCTGGATTCCAGATGAGTACATCCTTGTCAATGCGTTTGAGAAGACATCAACCGGAAAAATAGACAAGAAGCCTCTGAAAAAGAGATTTGAGAAGTGATGCACTAAATGTGGCACAAGAGGCAAAGCTATGCGTTTGCATATAAATACACCTGGACATACCTTGCCATCAAAATATTTTGATCATACCTCTATGTTAAGAGAATTGAGTTGAATCATTCGTCAAGGTGAATCTTAGTCTTTTCCCTATACATGTATTTGTATGATAAGGCACCAAGGACACCACCGAGTATCGGTGCGACCCAGTATATCCACTGATAATATTTTTCGTTGAAGAGAATGCCAGAAAGAACTGCGGGGCCAAACGATCTTGCTGGGTTGATTGAACCTCCACTTACTGTTCCCAGCATGAATATCATT
>JAMCPG010000024.1:4351-37517 GCA_023379845.1 Thermoplasmatota archaeon | reverse complement strand
TCTTCAGATATCGGCAAGTTGATCGCACTGCAATATTATAATTCTATAAATATTTAGCTTAAACTATGCTACTCAAGATCATGGTTGCCTTATTAGTATTACAGCAATTTCATGCCGTAACTTCAAGGCTTTTCAAGCCACGCATCACAGTATTCCGCTCCCACACAACTGGGCCATTTAATTGCGCCTCTGGAAAACTGTCGAGCAAGCCATTAAAAGCGATAGAACCCTCCATCCTTGCAAGGGGGAGCCCAGGCAGAAATGGATGCCTTTCCCGAATGCCACGTGTTGGTTCTTCACTCCCCTCAGATTGAAAGATTCTGGCTCTGGAAAGACAGCAGGGTCCCTGTTTGCAGAACCGATCACTCCTGCCACCATGGACCCCTTCGGTATCTTAGTGCCAGAAAGCATGACATCCTCTTTGGCAACACGTCCCATCCTCTGGACGGGAGATTCGAAACGAAGCATCTCTTCCACCGCAGTATGCATTATGGATCTGTCTGCCTGGAGCTCCTTGAATTTCCCCCTGTGCTTGAGGAGATTATAGAATCCGTTTCCTATGAGATTGGTAGTGGTTTCATGCCCTGCTACAAGCAGGAGAAGGCACATGCCCAATAACTCATCCGGACCAAGGCGGTCCTCCTTCTCCTCTGCCTCTATGAGCTGGCTTACAAGATCAATGCCTGGGTTTCTCTTTTTCTCGTCTATCAGATCGGTGAAATATGATGCAAGAGCCATGGTAGCCTTCATTGACTTTGACCAATCATCCTGCGATAAGCTGGCGTCCATACCCTTAACTATATCGTTTGACCAGTTCTTAAAACGCTCTCTGTATGAAATATCGACTCCCAAAAGTTCTGCTATCACTAAAGCAGGAAAGGGTGCAGCATATCCTTTCATCAGATCAAACGGGCCGGACCTATCTATCGAATCCAGAAGAGATGAAGAAAGCTTCTCTATATTGGGGCGCAAATTTTCAACAATTCTTGGGACGAAGGCCTTGTTAACCAGTGATCTTAGCCTCGTATGATCAGGCGGGTCCGAATATAACATGCTTCTGGACCACAATTCCTGTCCAAGATCCATGGCGGGAGCAGGAGTACCCTCAGATACGAAGTGCTGTCCGAATTTATGATAAAGAGATATGGTTTAAATCTTTTCTGTCACCGATCTGATCTTTAATCCTTTGATCTTGGCCAATGGATATAGTGCAACAAAGCTATTGCCATTCGATAATGAGAGCAACAGGAATTAGTTCGGTTAAAATAAAATCAGGATTTTGCAAAGGCTTCGAGTTTGCTCATTAAGGTATAAAGAAAGGTACGCGCATGCGCAGGTACGTTTGGATCATTGGTAAGGTCGTCGAGAGAAGACATAACCTTGGCACACCTGAGATCAAGGCTCTCGTTCTTGTTTGAAAGCCTGGCCTTCGCATCGGTGGCATGCTTTCTCACATTCTTCGGTATTGTGTTATCCTGAGCCAACTCATCCAGCAGATATACTATCTCATCATACAGTTTGGTATCCATTTTCTCACTCCATCATTATTTTACCCTGGTCCTTCATTGTGGTCAAAACCATCATGGTCTTGATTGACCTGACACCGGGTACCTTGCTTAACTCATCCACAAGGAATTCCTGCAGCGTCCAGAACTCCGGGAACCTGACCTTCAATACAATGTCAAAATCTCCTGTTACTATGAAAGTATCCTCAACATAGCTGTGTCCTACCACGCTTCGAGCTACTGCCTCGACCCTGTTTACGTCCGTCTCAATACCCACAATCGCCGTGACTATTTTATCCTTGTAATACTTATCAAAGGCCTGCTCTGTTCCCTGTGTCTCCAGACTCGCCACCTAGGTTAGGGTAATCGGATTGCAATATAACTACATTTACTTGACCAATCCTGTTGTTTGCTGGTGATATCATCCCGGAATAAAGGAGCAGCATCGTTTTAATTGCTTGAATGTTGCATTCACTCCTTCGTTATCTTCGAAGGCCACCAGTTGTACTTGTGCAGGTACAGCATAACGACCGGGACGAAGAAGGGCCAGCTGATAAACGTATCAATGAGGACACCAAGGGCAAGCCCCATCCCAATTTCGTACATTATGGGAATGCCAGTAAAGGAAAGGGATATGAATGTGACAAACAGCAAGAGGCCGAGAGTAATAATAACGCCCCCATTCTCCTCTATTGTCTGTTTTATCGCAACCTCAGTGGGTTCACCCTTCAGCATCTCTTCTCTGACACGGGTTATCATGAAAATATCATAATCAAGGCCTACCGCAAGCAGGGTTATCACTACAAATATGGGAAGGAATATGATAAGCGCATAATGCAGTATATCGCTTATTATAATATACGTGGCTGCAAGTGCAACAAGCACTGCTATCAATACCATGATAATGAGCCTTAATGGAGTAAAAACGGCATATAGTTGTACAAATAAGACTATGAATATCGCTATCACAAGGATAGGCAAAGAGATCATAAAAGTGGAGGAAGCATAGGAGAATACATCATTCAATCCCTGCGAGGTTCCTCCCATGTAATACTGGAAAGCATACGTGTTCTCAAGCGCGCTCAGATTGGAATCAAGATGAGAAGTGGTGACAGAGCTCACAGGATCCCACGCAAGGCTTGACATTGTTATCTCAATCTGTGCGTAATCAGTATTGCTTCCAATATAACCCAACATAGTGGAACGATATATCGGGGCATTAACCGAAGAAATGTTCGAAAGATTGTAAGGAACACTATATCCAAAAGGATATGTTGGTCCATCTATGAATGACACCCCAGGTTGTTCTGCAACCTTCAACTCAATTGCCTGCAGGGCGTTCATTTCCTGAGAGTTGAAGGTGATATTGCCTGAAGCATCCGTGTAGATAGGGGAATTGAACTGTATAATGACATAATTCCTGTCCAGGACATCACCGCCAAAGGTATAGTTGACTCCCTGCACTATCTGCGTGGCTTGGTTGCTTGGAAGAAGCCCGAAGACGTCAAGGCCCGTTGCGGTACTTTCATACAGATACAGGGACGCAAGAGTGAGAACAACGAGGATTGCCATTATCTTCTTCTTGTTGTGCACTGAAAAGTTTGCTACTTTCTTCATTGAATTCTCGAGAGGTATGTTCCCTTCCAATGAGTACCTGACAGGCCAGAAAATCTTCCTTCCGTACTTCGAAAGTAGTGCTATCAATAATGTATTCGCTATTAGTATTGTGATGGCAACTCCGATAGCATTTGTGAATCCAGAATCGCTGAAGATAGGTATGTTTGAAAGCCAGAGGACTATGTATGATAAGGTGACTGTTAGACCTGATGTGAATACTGCATGACCAGACCACTTGGATGAGACCTCGGCGGCTTTTTCATTTCCAGCCTTTAGCTCACGCCTGTACCTGGACATTATGTATACCATGTAATCCGTCGTGAGTCCAAGAACAAGAATTAGAAGAAGCGTGGGCGTAATGAATGAGACCTGTGCATGGAAAACCTCCTTGTAAAGAAGTCCATTTACACCTAGAGAAATTGAAGCAGAGAACATGAACATCAACAGTGGAAGAAATGCAGCTACTGGTGACTTAAAGAATATCCCTATCAACAGGATAGAAAGCGATATTCCTATGGCAAGAGCAATTATTAGGCCATTTGTGAACTGGCCGCTTGTCTCTGTTGACTGAGACGACGAAGATGTAAAGAGGAACTGGCTTCCTGGTATTTGCGAGGCCACAACATCAGTCTGGTTATCCACCATGGAAGTAACAGAAGAAGAGAACTTTTCGTTGAAGTTCAGGATCAAGAGCATTGAGGTGAACTTTGTACCAACGAAGTTACTCTTAAGATATGGCGTTGGGATCAAAGGATAAAGGGAGATTGAATTATTATTCATCCAACCTGATACAATGCTTTTACTGCTTTGAAATGGCAACTTTGCACTGTAATTTATGGGATCGCTTGCAGTATAAACGGATTGATTTATAAATGCCGACAGCGTCAGTTCATTTGTCCTGTAAGCAGGGTTTGTCGCAAAAATGTTCTCGAAGGAGCCAGATATAAGTCCAACAACATAGGATTTGATTCCTGAATATGTTGTCAAGTTATAGATGGAACTGGTAAAAGATGCGGCGGTTGTATTAAGAGTTGAAAAAAGGGAACTACTTAGGCTATTCGAAGCAAGTTCCGTTATCTCTGTAGTTACAGTTTGCTTTTCTAAAAAGATCGAAACTACTGCTGGCTGAAGGTAATCGAACAATGAAAAATTGCCGTTAATGCTTACCATTTGTCTGAATATTGCAAGAAGAGTAGTGTTTCCGGCTGCTGCAATTGCCATGAGGCTTTCATTCAAACTAGAAGAAAACACATCAACAATGGAAGCATTCATGTAATACAAGCTGACATTTTTATTCATGTCATAAGAAAGGGTAGAATTCCATGTCTTCGTAAAAGAATTAAGATATGCTATCTGGAAAGCCGCAATTGAACCGGCAGGACCAGATAATATAGCACCTTTTACAGCGTTATAAGCAGCTTGACTGGATGCCGAAACATTACCAGATGTGTTGGCAAGCTTATCGAGATAAACCTTAATATACTCTAAAGGCAGTACATACTCTATATTCAGACTGCTGTTCACAAGTCCTTTTATTTCAGGCACAGAGCCGGCTATCGATAATGCACCACTGAATTCGTCCTGCGAACTATTAGAAAGCAGGAGCATACCTGATTTGAGCTCTGTAAATATAGAGGTTGCTCCAGTAAAGCCACTTTGATTTGCAAGACTACTTTCGAGCGTGTCCTGAAGCTGAATCATTATCTTGCTAACATTCACATCTGTCAGATCTGTGTTATTTGCAAAAATGATCAACTGATCTGAGGAGCCGGAAGTGCCGTTTCCACCAAATTCCTTTGAAAGCAGGCTTTGTGACTCATACGACATTGAATTTTTGGATACTATGTTACTGGCAATGTTGAAGTTTACATTCTGAAAGAAAACTATCGAAAACGGGGCAAATATGACAAGAATCACAACCCAAGCTATTATTACTTTACCACTGTGCTTGGAAACCTTTCTTCCCAGCTTCTGAAAGATATTCTCAAACAACTAAGATCATAATCTGGATGCCTTTGAAATATATAATACAAAGTCTCTCAGACTGGGATAAAGCATCTTATTCGCTCATGCTGCCATAAAGAGATGTAATGTAATTGCGCAAAGGCTTGAAAATTTAATAAGGGCAAAATCATTCACCAGAAAGACCCGGCTTAGCTCAGTTGGTAGAGCGGCGGACTGTAGAGGAGTTTCCATGAAGGATATGCCGCCGTAATCCGCAGGTCTCTGGTTCGAATCCGGAAGCCGGGATTCTTCATTACTGAATAAGCTAACTTTTTTAGATAGTGACTCTGACCCTTGTAATTCTTGTATAATTTTTTCTAAACTTTCCTGAATGAACTATTAAATATTAAACTGAGTTTTAGACTTAAAATGGGAAATGGATACATTCTAGTCACTGGTGGTTCGAAGGGTATTGGAGCGGCAATAGCGCTTGAATTATCAAGATCAGGATATGACATTATTCTTCATTATAATAAAAGTTCAGCTTCGGCAGGGAGTGTGGCTGAGGAATGCAGAAGAAATGGTTCCAATGTTGCATTAATCGGCGCTGATCTTACATCTTCTAATGGAATCAAGGATCTTTGCAATCGAGTTAGAAAGCTGAACCTGAAGCTTAAGGGAATCGTAAACAATGCGGGTTATGGAGCTGGAGACGACATAAACAGGGTAACAGAAGAAGCTTTGGATGCAGTCCTGACTATAAATACGAAAGCTCCACTCTTGATAATTAAAAATCTTCTTGACCTGCTTGAAGAGAATGCCTCGATTGTCAATATGAGCTCATCCGCATCCATGAGGCCAATCGCAAGCTCGATTTCATACAGTGCAAGCAAGGCTGCTCTTTCAAACATCACAAAATCGCTCGCACTTAATTTTGGTCCACGGATTAGGATAAATGCCGTTGCTCCTGGATTCATAGAGACCGACATGACAGTCTTCTTCAGGCAAAACGAAAAAATTTACGACAGCATTATTAAGAGAACACCGCTGAAACGTTTTGGGAAGCCTGAGGAAATTGCAAAAATAGCACGTTTCCTGATATCTGATGACAGCTCGTTTATGACTGGCGAAGTAATCGTTGCTGATGGGGGAATAACCATCTAATAAAAAATCTGGAAGTGTTCTGGATTAAAATTATAACTGAGAACTCCGTTCATTGCGAGCCTGTGGCTGCAGAAATTATCCTGTTTATTGCGTTATCTGTCCCTTGTGACATGTGATTACGCATTTTTCCCGCGAGAATAGAATATGGAATGGCAAACCTGACGTTCCATTCAACCCTTATTATGGTTTTTTCATTGTCTGCGATGATGGATATGATCTTCTCCCCCTTGAACGGCCCCTTCTTGTATCGTTCCTTTGCAATATTGCGTTCACTGTCATATGTAAAATCCACAATACCCTTTGCTGGGAAAGCAAATCTTATCTGGTAACTGTTTCCCTGTATATGTTTGATCCATCTCGTTCCGTGCCAGAATTCCGGGATCGATTCTGTTCTTGAGAGAATCTTCCAGAGTGAATCTCGACTGCAAGATGTATTTACTTCAAAGACTTTGTTAAACGAACTGTCCATTTCATTGAGAGTATTAATATTTAATAAATAAGTGCGGCGGTCAGATGAGGATACATGCCGCAGAGAAATTATTAAGTGACAAAAGACCCCAAACGCTTTTGCGTAATGAAATGCAGCACAGTGAATTAGGTCGAAAAACAGCCGAGCACTCTTTGCAGACTATTTCTTATCTTCGTCCTTTTTACCGAATCCTTTCTTCAGACCCTTTACAAAGGATTTTGTTCCTTCCGCAACATCTTTGGCGGCTTTTCCAGCGACTTCTCCAGTTTTTTCAACTACCTTTTTACCTTTTTCCTCTGCCATGTTACACCGTAACTAATCCGATACCTTATTTTTTGTCCATACTCTTTCGGCATTGATGCTTGTGTGCAAAACGTATTATTTATTTTAAGCAGGGTCGGACCAAGCAAGGGAAACTAATTATTTTATATTGTGGCAAGCTAAGGTATTATGCCTAAAGTGGCAGTAATCATGGGTAGCCGGAGCGACTTTGAAACGATGAAAGATGCCATTACAACCCTTCAGGATTTTGGCATAGATGTGATCAGCAAGATAGTTTCAGCTCATAGAACTCCAGATTTAATGATGCAGTTCGCACGCAATGCCGATAAGGATGGAATCGATGTGATTATTGCTGGAGCAGGTGGATCTGCGCATCTCCCTGGCATGACTGCATCCTATACCACTCTCCCCGTTATTGGTGTTCCAGTTCCCAGCAGGCACCTGAATGGAGTCGATTCTCTCTATTCCATAGTTCAGATGCCGGCAGGGGTGCCAGTCGCCACAGTTGGGATAGGGAATTCTAAAAATGCTGCTCTGCTGGCTATCAGGATACTTTCAATCAAGCATGAAGACATCAAGTCCAAGCTGGGGACCTTCATGAATGATCAGACAGATTCTGTTCTCAAAGATAAATTATGAAGTCACTTGGAATAGTTGGAACTGGACAGCTGGGCTGGATGATGATCCTGGAAGGCAGGAGGCTTAACATAGAATTCAGCGTGATTGGATCCGATCCCGAAGCGCCCGCTTCCAGAATAGCAGATAAATTTTACTTTAACGAACAGTACAGGGAATTTGTTGACAACTGTGACATGATTACGCCCGAATTTGAGCACGTTGATAGACGCATCCTCGAGTACGCAGAAATGCAGGGAAAACTTGCACCGGGAAAAAAGTCTCTGGATCTCAAGCTTGAAAGGCATCTTGAAAAACTATATCTCAGGGATATTGGAATACCCGTTGCAGATTTTTTTGTTGCCAAAGACGCACAAAGTGCCCTGGATCTTTCCGAAAAGTTTGAAGAATCCATTATAAAAACCTCAAAGGGAGGATATGATGGCAAAGGCCAGTTTCATGTAAAACATGGAGAAAAACCCGATCTCCCTGGCGACCAGATCTATGTCGTTGAAAAATTCATCCCCTTTGATTTTGAAGCTTCTATAATCGCTGCCAGAACCAAGGACGGGCATATATTCTTTAATCAACCATCCTATAATTATAATGAGAATGGGATCCTTCTCTATAACTATGCACCCTCAGACGATTATGGAATGCGCGAAAAAGCGTCCCGGCTTCTTGCAGAACTTGACTATGTTGGTGTCATGGGAATAGAGTTTTTTATCAAGGATGGAAAGTCTATAGTGAACGAGTTTGCTCCAAGAGTGCACAATTCCGGGCATCATACACTATCTGGATCAAACATTTCCCAGTTTGAACAGCACATAAGGTGCGTCCTCGATCTGCCGATGCATGAACCGGTTCTCCTGACGCATAGTGGAATCATTAACATACTCGGCCTAGAGATTAATGAAAAACTTACGAGAGACATTCTATCAATTCCAGGAACATTGCTTTATAATTACGGTAAGCGAGCACTTCCCAGAAGAAAGGTCGGCCATGTTAACGTGACTGCGTCTTCCAGTGAGCAGCTGCTTAACAGGCTGCTTGATATCAAGCGCATAATATACCCGGTTGCCTGAAAATCAGCTCTTTTTTTCATGCGCTTTCTTCAGGAAAATAGATACGGTTATGAACGATAAGTGAAGAGGTGTAAGATGGCGCATCATGATCCTTCCCAGTCATACGTTGTCGGAAGACAGGAATTGGCAGGAAGAAATGTAAGGTTGGAGCCCCTAACCGTTAACCGCGTCGAGGAACTGAGAAAATCTGCGAAGAAGACGGATTCCAGGTTCTTCAGCCATAATATAGAGGAAGATGATGGCTTTGACAAGTACTTCGAAATCGCCATCGATAGCAAAGAAAAACATTTGGAGATACCTTTCATCGTGATATGGGTACCAACAAACCAGGTGATTGGCAGTACCAGGTACATGGATATACGCTGGGAACACAAAGGACTTGAAATAGGCAATACATGGTATGAAAAAGCTTTCTGGGGAACGGTAGTCAACCCTGAATGCAAGTATCTTTTGCTGAGAAATGCGTTTGAAGAATGGAATGCTATCAGGGTACAGATTAAGGCCGATGCCATGAACCAGCACTCGATCGCTGCCATTGCGAAAGTCGGTGCTAGATTCGAGGGAATCCTGCGCAACCAGAAGATAAGGAGAGACGGCACTATAAGGGACACGGCCATGTTCTCTGTAACGAAAGAAGACTGGCCTGAACTGAAAACCAGGTTAGAAGGCAGGATCAAATCTCTAGAGGATGAGCATCCTAGGACAACTTTTCCTGATACCTGAATGCCTTAAGCAGATTGCTGAATATCATGGTGGCAGTAATTGGACCAACCCCACCCGGAACAGGTGTAATACGTTTTATCCACTTTGAGAGCCTTGCAAAGTCACCGTCACCCACGACCTTTCCATTCACATAGTTTATGCCGACATCTATGAACGTGCAGTCCGGATTCAATAGCTCGTCCGTGAAGAAACTTGCCTTTCCAATGGCAGCTACAACGGTATCCGACCGCCTTGTATACTGAACGAGGTCCGGTGTCTTGGAATGACAAACTGATATAGTATAATCCCGATTCAAGAGCATTTGCGAAAGCGGTCTGCCTACAACGGGTGATCTGTTGATTATAGTTACTATGCCAGTCTTCAGTTCAGGGTACATGCTCATTATCTCCACCACTGCAGACGGTGTTGCAGGAGTGAGAAATTCCTTTCTGTTAACGATTCTACCCTGATTGGTTGATGACGTTCCGTCAACGTCCTTGTAATATGGTATCTGGTCTACCAGTTCAGTGAAATCAAGAGGTGAGGGAACCGGGTTTTCAATCATGATTCCTGTTACGTCTGGATCGGAGGAAAGTGCCTTGATCCTTTCAGATACTTCCTCCGTCGTTGCAGAAGATATCTCGATAACGCTACTTTTGACGCCGAGCTTCCTGGCTCTTCTTACCTTTGCCGCAGAGTATATTCTTGCGCCCTCATCATCACCTATTCTTAGAATTACAAGATTTGCATCTTTCCCAGCCTTATCCTGACTTTCCTTGAAGCCGGAAGATATCTCCTGCATCATGGTTTCGGCGATCTTGTTTCCATCAATGATTTCAGCAGGCAATTTATTACTTCCATTCTATGACTGACTTTATTTCGTCCTTTTGCCTTGACGTAAAAATAGCGGTGTTTTCAGGTGGGAATTTTTCCGTTATTACGTTTTCGAGTTTTTCACCGTACAATGCATGCCACTTGGTCAGGTACTCTGTTGCCTGGATATAATGCTTCTTGGCGGCATCAACGGTTCCAGCTATGGTAATATTTCTCTCCACGATATAATCTATGTCAGCACCCGTGAATGCACCTGGTGGCGCCTTGCCGTTTGTACCAAATAATATAACGACGCCATTATAGTTGACTTTTCTCAGGAAATTGAAGACCGTCGTCGGATCCCCGCTTGTGTCGATCAGCAGATCAATACCTGCTGAAAACTGGGATTCTGGTTCCTCAGCGTAGTTAACAAACCTGAGACCGAGATCACCAAATATCTTCATGATTTTTTCTGAGAGCGGATGCCTGTTGACCATCAGCGCATTAAAGCTAAGTTCCCTTGACATCATGGTATAGAGGAAGGCTTCACAACCCGTGCCTATTACCACAACGTTTTTACCCAGGACCGTTGAATCTTTCCCATGAAATACTGCTCTTTTCGAAACTGTATCAAAAACCTCGAATGCTTTTAAAACATTCTTTAAAGGTTCTGTTAGAACGCCAACTTCTTTCAGCGACTTATCTTCGACCTTGACAAGGAATTCTGGATCATCTGCGAAGGTCTGCTGCATGAAACCATGCATTCCCGTGATTCCAGCCTCATGCTTCTTTCCGTCGCTGCAGTTGTCCTGTCGTCCTATCCTGCAGTTTACACAATCACCGGGTCGCCTGACCACTGGAACAACCAGGTCTCCTGCTTTAAACTCCGGAACTTTCGAGTCCAGAACTTCGCATATTGATTCATGTCCAAGAATTAGATAATCATACCCTTCAGGATTATAGGCAAATTTCAGTGACGACGAAACGATACCACGATCCGTTCCGCATACGCCTGTGTATATTGGTGAAAGAAGAACCTTATAGTTGGATCTCTCAGCATCTATCGTTTTTACCGACACACCACCATCTGGTGCATTGGTAATCACGGCTTTGATTTTGGTCATGATTTAGGAAGAGATCAATTGTATAATATTGTATCTTCTAGATCTGGTGCCCAAGCTTGATCTTCTTTGTTTCGAGGTAAAATGCATCATGAAGTGTTGGCGCAGACAGAACCGGTATTCTCTCGATAACATTGATGCCCTTCTCCCTTAGATACTCAAACTTTTCAGGATTGTTGGACATGAGTTTCACGCTCTTTATCTTAAAGTAATTGAGAACATTCACTACATATCCATAATCCCTGCCATCCACGGGGAGCCCCAGTGCAAGGTTTGCCTCCACGGTGTCAAGGCCCTGTTCCTGCAGACTATATGCCTTTATCTTGTCAAGAAGCCCTATACCTCGGCCTTCCTGTCTCAGGTAAATAAGCATTCCAAACTCTGAGTCTGCCAGATACTTAAGAGACTGTACAAGCTGGTCATGACAGTCACACCTTTTTGAGGAGAACACGTCACCTGTGAGGCATTCCGAGTGTATCCTCAGTGGAATGCCCTCTTTCCCTTCTACCGATCCCCGAACCAGTACAGCATGATCCTTGCTTTCATCGTTAATGAACGTATATATTACAAAATCACCGTAACTTGTTGGCAGATTTGCCTTAGAATACATTTTAAACATTCAAATCGGCAATAATATTATATGTGTATAAAAACTTAGTTTAAACTTGTTTTTATTTTTTTAGCCAGTACTATTCCATCGCCATTCCTGAAAAGATATATCGATTCCCCTACCCACAATGGGTCAATGAGTGACCTGGTAAAGTTATAATACGTCTCCGGGTCAACACTGAACCTGGGTATCACTTTTCCAGGTTTCAACCTCCCCAGTTCATTCCTTATATCATCCTCCTTCGAGGAACCCAGCACCTCGAATAGTTCGCAGGTATGGGGGTCTTTTGGAACGACATCCGATGTCAGGACTAATCTTCTATTGTCCCTAGCAAATTCCCTAAAATCTGCCGGATCGAATGCCTTATTGACCAGTTCTGCATACATAAGCGCAGGATCAGGCATGAGTAAAAACCTAGAGCTTCTCTCCGCATGCTCATAACTTTCCCTGTCCTTTGTTCCCTCAATTCTCTTGTTTACAGGGAGAATGACAGCAGAACGCTCGCACTTCATGAGTTCCTTGGAATACAAGGTAAAGCGGTTTATCCTGCCATCTAGTGATATGTATTCTCTTTCGCCTTCAAGAGTTATGTTCTTCTCAGGAAATAGCGGAGGAAGATCTATGATGTAACCGGAAATCTTGTCTCCTAGCGCGTTAAGGATCAATTTTGGATTTGGCATGAGTGTTTCGAATGTCTTTTCCTCTCTTCCGGAAAGCCTCAGGGGATCAGTGAATACTGTTATATCATCATGAATTGCACCCGAAAGATATGTTTCAGCATCGCCCGTCATTACAGTGAGTGATCTTGTATCGTATGCTTTTGCGTTCAGGCGTCCCAGATTTGCCCGAACTGGATCTTCCTCTATTGCGGTTACTTGATTATGCTCGGAAAACATTATAGCCTGCATGCATGCACCGGCTCCAAAATCAATCATCTCTCTTGACTTGACGCGTCCTGATCGGTATCTCCCGATTATTTCCGGTGTTGAATAAGAGGCTGAATAATCATCCAACCAGATGCTTTGGCAGAGAGAGAACTTATCCTCTACCCTTATCCTGGATCTTGCAACGGAGAAGAGAAATTCCTTGACAGCATTATATTTTGAGTCGATATGGACATTCTTTATGCTATATCCGTTCCTTGCTTGATCCGCTAAATTGTTTACCTCACGGTTAGCATTCTTCAGCTTGAGATCGTCCTTCAGCAGATGATTTGTGAAATCTAAGGTAACTTCGTCTGTCAGCATATTCCAAGTAACAGGTATAGCAAAACGTTAATTAAATTTGAATTCTGACCCAAGCATGCAACTCATAAGAACAGGTAAGGTGAAAGAGGTCTACGACGCTGGCGATACGCTTCGATTCAAGTTTACAGACAAAATATCCGTCTTTGACAAGATAATACCAACGCTGATAAGCGGGAAGGGAGAATCACTTTGCAGAACGTCAGCTTTCTGGTTCCAGAAAGTTACAGAATTGGGTTTCCAGACTCATTTCATATCCATGCCGGAAAAGAACCAGATGGATGTCAGAAAATTCAGGATATTGGAAACGGGCGCCACAAAGTTTGAAATAAACTACCTAATACCGCTGGAATTTGTCGTCAGGTATTACGTTGCAGGATCGTTAATGGATCGCTTGAAATCTGGAGAAATTGATTACAGATCAATTGGTTTCAGGAAAATGCCAGATCACGGGGAAGAGCTTCCGGATCCATACTTCGAAGTTACCACAAAATTTGAGAAATTCGACCGTCCATTGACAATCCAGGAAGCATGTGAAGTCGGCGGAATCAAAAAAGAGGAACTTTATTCTATCAGAGACGAAATTCTTTCTATTGACAGGATGATGCAGAGGGAGGTTGGAAAGCGTGGTCTGGTGCATGCGGACGGTAAGAAGGAATTTGCTCTTGGACTAGACAGGCAGCCGGTAATTGTTGACACTTTCGGCACTGCGGACGAAGACAGGTTCTGGGAGCTGAGTGCTCTTCAGAACGGTGAAATCATAGAACTAAGCAAGGAATCTGTCAGGCAGTATTATCGATCCACCGGGTATCACAAAGCACTCTATGAAGCAAGGGCCAAGGGAGAAAAGGAACCTGACATTCCGGCCCTTCCTCAAAACATAAAGACTGCCACCGAGGCTCTTTACAGAATCATTTTTGAGCGTCTAACAGGAAAGAACTGGTGATCATTGGATCCCCATCTGAATCTGGTTTTCTATAAAATGCCACAGCTGGTGCTCTATTTCAAATGTCCACATTGCTTCCGGAACTTCCACAAATGCAATTGCCGGTGACAAAAAAAGGCTCTCTATGGCAGCCATTCCAAGGTCTGCTAGCCACTCAGCGACGCCGAGTTTAACCGTAAAGTCGTCCTTGTCACCTTTTATTATTGCAGTGAATGCCCTGCTCATTGCAAGCAAGGTCCGAAAGAAGCCTCCCTTCTGTGCCTGTACTATATAGGCATTAGATCCCTTTCCAGCCTGCACCTTGAACCCCTCTTCCCTGAAAAACTGTTCGACCAGATCGGCAACCTTCTGTGGATCAACGTTTTTGCCGTTATATTCTCTGATGGTATATCTCATGGGCAGAAGATTACCATATACTATTTAATTTCTAGAATGATGAGTTTTGCAATTCGAATAACGTGAGTTAGAGGTTGTGAAATGTAATGGTAATATAAGAAAAGGCTCATAGGATATCCAGAAATCTGGAAATCCAGAAAGCTTATATCCCGGATTACCATATCAACCTATGGTAAAGGAGAATAAAGGCACAGACACGAAGAAGGAAACAGACGATGGGGAACAGGAAAAAGTTATTGATCAGGTTGATGAGGGGCAGAAAACGGACTCGAAATCAGATGAGAAGAACGTTTCTGTCAAGGGCGTACAGAAAAGCCTTTATCAGCGTATCCTGGAACTTGGAAGAGAAACTGGCAAGTCTGTTGGCGAACTTACAAACGACGCATATAAGGCACTTCTTGTGACAGCATCGGGTGCGAAGGAGTTTTCACAGCATTTTGTCGAGGGAGCTAAGCAGGCAAGCGTTCAGAGCATAGATAACATCACCGAGCTTGAAATAACAGGGTCTGAGTTAAAGGAACTGAAGAGGAAGGTATCTTTCAACCACGTAAAGCAACTCAAGATTAGTGATATTACTGATTCAGAGTTCTCATCAATCGTGGTTGGAATTCACAATGTTGAAGATCTGACTGTCTCAAAACAGGTAAAGAAGACAACTGTCCTGAAAGTATGTAGCTTTGTGAACAGGATAAAACTGGAATGATTTAGCTTTTCACACCAAATTTTTTTTAGGAAAATTAATTGGAATACTCCATCAACCTGAATTTTCTGTATTCCAAAAACTTATTTCGCATCGAAGCTTCAACCATAATCATCCACCATGTTTGAAAGCCGGGTAAAGAAGCATTCCTCCGTCAACCACCAAGGTAGTTCCGGTTATATATGAAGCCATGTCGCTTGCAAGGAAAGTGACTGCCTTAGCGACATCGGAGGTCTCACCCATTCTTGGCATTGAAATCTTGGTCAGAAGATCTTTATAGGTATCGGGGTTTCCCCAGACATCCTTGTTAATTGGAGTCTTAATTGCGCCAGGAGCGAGGGCCACAACTCTTATTCCGAAATCAGAGACTTCCTGCGCGAGCGTTTTCGTGAACATCGACAGTCCTGCCTTGGCACTGCAGTACGCCGTATACCCTGACCATGGAAGGAATTCATGCACTGAGGTGATATTTACAATAACGCCGCTGCCCTTCTTCTTCATCCTCTTCACTGCTTCTCGAGCACAGTAGTATGGTCCGATGAGATTTATGGATATAACGCGGAGCCAATCCTCCGCGTTGTCGTCGCCGCACAGTTCTCTCTTGCCGTCAATCCCGGCGTTATTAACAAGTATATCTATGGGACCGAGCTGTTTGTCAATGCTGCTGAACATTGAAGTCACATCATTCGCATTTGAAACATCCCCGCCGAATACCGCTGCTTTTCCTCCGTTTCTGTTTATCTCGGCAGCAAGATCGTCTGCCTGCTGCTTTTCAGAGCGATAATGCACTGCAACACTCGCACCTGCCTTTGCAAGCAACTTCGCCATCTCCATTCCAAGACCGGAACTGGACCCAGTAACGAGTGCCACTTTTCCCTTGAGATCAATGGATATTCCAGTACCGTACTTCTCTACCTTTCCGTCAGTTTCCATTTATTGCAATTACGATATCAAAAATAAGATTAACTGAACTTCATGCCCTCAAAAAATTGCAATGATGGGAATTTTTATTCTCCCTTTTTCTGACAAATGGTGGATTTTATCTATATTAATGCATTTGCCTTACAAATGGACTATCTGGAGAATGCCAGGATCATAGCTTCTGCAAAGAGAGATTTGGCAATTGTCTCCTTAGATCTGGAGACGCTAATGCCTCGTGGAACGAAATTTCTCTCCGGTGAGAGGATAATAGCGATCTCGGTCTCCTGGCTTGAAAATGACATAATATCAAAAGTCTACATTGCAGAAAATGACAGCGACGATTCTGAGTACAACATACTTTCACTCCTGAATCAGAAACTTGGTGAACTCTCGCCCGACATCCTGATAGGTTACAATCACACTGGTTATGACATTCCTCTAATACAGATGAAGATAAAGGGGATGTCATATACCAGAAGACTCAGGAACATAGAGAGAGTCCTAGGTACAGCGTACTGCCTGGATATGATGTATGTCATCTCTGACGACCTTGGAAAATACGATGGCGATAATTATATTAGAAAGCTGGATGACGTTGTCACGCATGAAAAGTATGATCATTTACCACTCTCGAGGGCCAAGGGCTTAGTTCACATTGATGGTATGGACAAGGGCGAAGCGATCGATTATCTCTGGAAGAACGACCGGGATAAATTCGTAAAATACTGTATCGGCGACACGAGAGATTTACTTCTTATCCTTATGGATATGCTGGGTCTAGGCTTTCCCAAACTTTGAGACTACTTCCGCAAGGTTGTCCATGTAGTCGTTAAAAATCCTCAATATGTCTTTCGAGGTTACAACGCCTACTATCTTCCCGTTTTCAACAACAGCAAGCCTTCTGATATTGCTGGTGTTCATTTTTTCAGCCACCTTTTCCGTGGGCGTCTTGGGATCCACGCCGATAATTTCACCGCTGGCAATATCCTCCAGTCTTACACTATCAGGATCCCTGTCCTGGGCAACTACCTTGTTCACTATATCCCACTCGGTTACAATGCTGCTCTTACCGTTCCCTTTATGAACGATCAGAAATCCCTCTCGGTCATTTGCCATAAGCTTTGCACCCTGACGAACAGTTAGATCGCCCTGAACCGTTACATTGACCTTTTTCATTATGTCCTGGGCATATATGACCATGGAAGCAGATTGCATCTCAGTATATAAAAAAGGCTGAAGGGAAGCAGACAAAATTATACTCTTAACAAACTACTGCTTTGGGAAAGACAATACCATACTGTACTGCGCTCTGAGTTGCCTACTTGTTTCATGGACAGTATATCCTCCTAATTGAGCAAATTACATTTAATATTCATTTTTATACCGTAGTTAGTATTCGGAAGTAATTTATAGACAGGTAGGATTGATCAATCACATGTCACTAGGCATTTTTGGAGCCGGAATTCTTGCGATCGTCGCTTTCATCGTTTCATGGATTGTTCTTTCCATTCCGCTCTATTTATCAGCCAAGGCATTGACGAAAAGATCCACGCTGCTGGAATCAATGGGTGCATCTTTCCTGATAGTGATATTCTTCTTTCTGCTTAGTTTGATAGGAATCATAGGTTTGATTATCTGGTTATTCCTCACAATAGCGATAATTGCGGGTATTTACAGGACGACATATCTTAATGCCATTCTGATAGCTATAATTGCCATAATCATATACTTGATAATAGCAGCAATACTCGCCTTGGTACTTGGAATCGCACTCATTACTTCTGTCACAACTGATCATCTGTTTCTGTTGCTGATCACTTGAAATCACCAAAAGATCAAGGTGAGATCTCCATTTTTGGTTGAGATTCATCATCATAGTCAAGGCTGACCTTCGATGTATCGAGCTTCATAGTCTTCAGCCATATTGCACCAAGCAAACCTATAAACCAGAGCACTCCGTTGAATTCTATGTATTGCAGGAGGCCAAGAGAGCTCGTATATACGATAGAAAGAGCATAGGCAATCATTGGGACGACCCTTACCAGTCCAATAGACGAGGCTCTCCATGAGGTCGAGAACATCTCAGGCTCCAATGTAGTGCGGGAAGCCCATGCGAACTCACTGAACATCATGCTTATGAACAGAAGAGGGTAGAAATATAGAATCGGGGCGGCCACGAATAAACCCTGGCTGAGGAACGCAACAGCGAGTATCGCTATCAACGATAGGAAGCCGCCGCCAAATGCGAACAGTGTATAATTTGTCCTGTTCCTGTTTATCAGCAATAGCGCGATAAAGCCTGCGACTGATGATCCTGCCATTCCGACAGCAACAATGACGTTGTCCGTGAAAGCCCCTGGAAATTCATATGGTCCTATTACGTACGTCATCAACCCAAAAGTCAGGTATTGTGAAACAGCGAGCATGGATAGTATGGAAAAAGCAGCAAGCGAATTCGGTTTTTTCCTCTTCTGACCCTCATCTTCTATAGTCAGGGTTTTCAATGTCTCTGAAGATTCGGTTACTCTTCCAGTTGATTTTTCCCACCTGAAAGACTCAGGAATCGAGACCCTTGCAAAGAAAGCAATAATTATGATGCCAAAACCGAAAACCAGGATGTCCGCTCTGCCTGGCAGTATGTTCAATATAAGAACAAGGTAGAAAACGAGGGTACCGATGTTGTTGAAGTTCGGTATTAACGTAAGGAATCTCCCTCTTCTGGACGGTGAAAAGTCCTCTGCCACCACGGAGAGTGAAGGGGGCTCTTCCCCTCCCGCCCCAAACTCCGCCAAAGCTAGTCCAATTGCGAGCTCTGGAAAGTTGGTTGAGAGATAAACAGCTATAATGCCAAATCCATAAAGAATAAGAGTCAGGAAGAATATTTTCTTTCTTCCTATTCTGTCGCTGAAGTAACCCATTGCGACATTTCCTGCAAGAAGGGCAAGCGTTGGTATAATGAGAGAGAAAATTTTAGTATCGAGCACCGGGCTGGACGATAGAATTTCCCCAGCCGCTGCGAGCGGGCCTATCGATGCGACAACACCCCACATCATGTAACCAAGTGAAGCCGATGTTATGAGTGCCTTCTGAGGTTTTGTTATATGTCCCTCAGAACCCATTTATTGCACCTCTCCTGAGAGCCAGCGATGTCTTATCCGTTTCACGTACGATATAATTATGCATTTTTTTCCCTCCGCCAGTATTATCTGGTTCAGGTTCGTCGGGTCGGCTTAAAGCCCTCTCAGCCCTTTACGAGCTCCCCGTACCTCCATATCGCTGGTACTTACTTAAGTTTTTACCCCTTCTTTTCATGAATGAAATAATACTTGGTACATGGGTCCTGCTCATGCTTAACTGACAGTTAAATATTAACGCCTTCCGCGGCAATTCTCTTTAATAATCTGTTGTGATTAAGATGGAATGCGGCAGATCCCGTTGCTTGCTGCAATACGCGGCTTGAGAAGCTTCTCATTTGGTTACATTTCCTACCTGGTTCCTCTTTATCTCTACCATATTGGCTTCTCTATTGTTGAAGTTGGGATATATGCGTTTGTCGCAACGATAGCGAGTTCATTTCTCCTTCTGCTTTCAGGATTCCTCGGCGATTTATACAGCAAACGAAACACACTGATTCTGGTATCAATACTGCCTGGACTGGCATTCCTGGCCTTCCTGCTTACAAGAGACTTTTACGTCGTATTTGCAACCGCCCTGTTCGGGCTTTCATTCAGTGCAATAGGTGGAGGAGCTGGCGGAGGTCCTGTAGCACCCGTAATGAATGCGCTTGTCGCCGATGTCGTGGAGAGGCCAAAAAGAACACGCACATACTCGAACCTTATGATAATATCAATACTAGGAGCAATACTTGGAGGGTTCGTTGCCTCCAGGCTTGAGGTTACTATTGCTTCTTACTACTCCGTACTTTTCCTCATTGCATTCGTTCTTACCATAATTTCTATTCTTCTTATGCTGTTCCTCGAAGAGGGGAGGTTCAAGAAGAAAGAACCCTCTGCAGGGGAAGAGAAGAGAGGCGTTCTTCCAACCAAGTCAGTCAAGAACATAGGGATGATAAGTCTCGCAGGAATGATGGGCAGTCTTGGCCTGGGCGTTGTTACACCGTTGATGTCGATATATTTCTCAATAATAGGGTTTTCTGACACAGAAATATCAGACATATTCACTCTATCCTACGTTGCGGCCGGCGTAGGGATCGTATTCGCATCTTTCTTTGAACGATCATTCGGTTCAATCAATTCTGTCGTCGTCCTTCGACTTCTTGGATCGGGTCTTTTTGTTTTCATTCCATTCGTCTCTCCTATTTTAGCTGCAGTTGTATATGTAACGAGGACGGGTATCTATCAGATGGCACTGCCCATAAGACAGAACTTCCAGATGTCTGTGATTACATCTTCGGAAAGGGCCAGGGGAAACAGCCTGACAGGCATCTCCAGGCGAATTCCTTATGGTGTGGCGACCACATTCGGGAGTTATCTCATGGCCCTGGGTGCATATACCGTCATGTTTTCGTTTGCTGGAATTGTTTCACTGCTGGATCCGATCTTGTACTACATCTTCTTTTCAAAGATGAATGCAGATCAGGCTGAAAGTTGAACTGTTCCTAGAGGATCGCATACAGATAGGTAATGATGAACGCAAGCACTACAAGCATGGAGCCATATAGCGCATAGTCCTTTACGGTGTATCCGCCTGGAGACATAACGAGGAGATTGGACTGGTTTCCCCAGGGTGTAATAAAGGTGCATGATGCAGCCATCGCTACGACCACAACGGCTTTCAGGGGGTCCGGAAAGAGGAATGCAACCGGTCCCATTATTACGGCTGAAGCAACGTTTCCAATCAGGTTGGCGAAAAAGAGCGACATGAGGAAAAGTATCAGGATCGACCCGGCAGTGAAATCGGATATGTATCCCGTTATACCCGCTGAAACAAGGGCATCACCAAATACAATATAAGTGCCTATGAAAATTATGATCGGCCACTCTATGCTGTGGTATATATCCTTAACATCGAGAACCTTTGTAGCAAGTAATATAATAACGGCAATAAGGTATGCGAGAATAATGTTAACACCTGCGCTCGCCAGTCCAACTGCAATTGCAAGCGAACCAAGCGCTATTACACCACTGCGTACATTCAATATCTTGATGTCTCTCTGATGCAGAGGAGCAAGTGATTCGCGGCTCATGAACTCGGCAATGTCACCTTCGTGCCCCGAAACAAGGAGAACATCGCCGGACTGCACTGTGAGTGTGCGAAGCCGGCCAAATATCCTCTTTCCATACGCAGAAATTCCGAGAATCGCTATGTTGTACCTTGATGCGGATACCATGTTGCTTATTGTCGTTCCGACCAGCTTGGAATCCGGCATTATGAAGACCTCTGTAAGTTTAGATTCCTGATCAAAAAACTGTGAGGGAGCTATGTTGACCCCCTTTATCCCGGAAAGTGTTGCAATGGTCTCCGGCCTTACCCTGATTATTATGACGTCACCCTTCCTGAGCACCCGGTTCTTCTTGCCGACCCTCCCGGGATATACTCCCACTATCCTAACGTTATAAGATGCCTCGATCTCACCCACTGTCTTTCCAAGAATCTCGCTTCCATCCTCAAGGCTCGCCTCCGTAAGATACTCACCTGTTTTGAACTCTTCCAGCGACGTGACAGGCTTAACTCTGTCCGGGAGCAGGCGGGTTATAAGTATAACAACTGGAACCGCAGCAATAACGATAATAAGGCCCGGCATCGAGAATGTGAAGAAAGGAAGATAAGAACCGAATTTCTGATACCAGAGACCATAGAGGACAAGATTAGAAGAGGTGCTTGCAACGGTGAACCTGCCTCCAAGCACCGCTATGAAGGCAAATGGCATGAGGTATTTCGTGGGAGAATGCTTGAGCTTCTCCGCAATTACATATGCAATCGGGATCATCATGAGCGTTAAGGCGACATCGCTCATGAAGCCAGATAACAGGCCGATGGACAGGAAAAGTACGGCAAGAACAATATATTCATTCTTAAATTTCCGGGTCAGCATTTCGCCTAATTTCTCCATGATGCCGGAACCGGAGATTGTTCTGCTCAATATCATTACAAGGGCAAGAATAAAGACGGGAATAGAAGCAAACTCTGCCATTGCAATAGTGGGTGTCACTATACCAAGAACGACAAGAATGACAACAGTCCCAATACCAATGATGTCATATCTTACGCGGTTGCTGATAAGCAGAACGGTGGAAACCACAAATATGACTAATACCTCGATAAGCTTGAGCATCAAACCATTTCCTGAAGGACCCTGCTTCGATTATCTGATAGTTAATTAAATTGTTGCCGCACTTTCTTGAATGTATCTCATGATGGTGTCATAATGTGTCAAGAAGTTCTCATAATACTTTTGTGTCTTAACGTCATAAGTATGATAATTACAAGCGCATAAATTAGGGCTGGCGAAAATATTACAAGTGCAGAAAGGTAGTGGAAGTACTGGAAAATGTATCCTCCAGATATGCTTCCTGATATAAAGCCAGTACCAAATAGCGATTCGTAGTACAGTACCCCATATGATGATGAAGAACTTTTGGATATATAGGAAAGTATCTTCGAAAAAGCAACTGCAGATCCAATACCCGCGACTGCGAATAGGACTGCAATAACAAGGACAGAATGTACTGCAAAGAGAAGGATGGGAACACCAAGGAGAAGGGCGGAAATTAAGGAATATCTATGCCACTCCTCTGATTTAATCCTGGAAAGGATGATAAACGAGGCTGCAGTGAAGAAAGCAGGAACAGAGCCGATCACACCAATTATCAGGTACGGAACCTGTATTATTCTTAGATATGGCTCTATAACATAGAAGAGAAACCCTGCAGACAGTCCGCCAAAGAGCATTGGAAGTACCAGAACCAGGGAAATTCCGGATTTCCTCTTACTTTCAGGTTTCCTGGTCCCAATCCCGCCAATTGGAACAAATGCAACGGCGACAACGAGGAACCCTGTGGCTACAAGGAAAAGTGGCACGAAGCCTGAAAATTGTAACACCAGGCCTGCCAGGATAGGCGCAACTAGATTTGGGATACCCCAGGCAGTTGAATATCTCTCGGCCAGGTTTTCCGCGTCAGTCGATCCTATGCCCAACTCAACCGATACATAGAAGAGAGCACCCAGAATATCCGCAGATAAAAGCAGGATCACGAAAATATAATCACTTATGAATAGAAACAGTATCGAGACGGGTACCATCATGATCAAGGAGAAGCGAAGTGTTGTCAACAGCTGATTACCCTTCCTGTTAAGAAGTATAAAGGCAAAAACTATGAACGGTATACCTACGAATATACCGAGAAAGCCGATGAATCCTGAGCCGTAATGCAGACGATCCGCATAGAGAGGGAAGGAGAACGCAAGGGTAAAGTAGCCCATTGAGAACAGCGCACTCACAGCACTTATAAGAAGAGGGTTGTTGAACTGTCTGTTCACCCCTCGTTATATAAGGCGCTCAGATAATTCTTTGCAGCATTATCATGCGAGCATAAACAAATGCAATTTTATTTTCGATCAACAGGCAGGGTAAGAGAAAACTAAATACAGGATTATTAATCTCTGGGTGAAGGAATATACATGGGCGCATCAAATCCTGACATTAGGAATGAGGTGGATGACAGCAGGGGCGTTCTGAAGAAACTTCAGCTCCTCATCCCGGGCTTCCGGGGCTACAGGCAGATGGAGGACCTCAGGGTGGCAGATGCGCTCCTGAGGAAACAGGTTTCCGCTTACCTTGAAAGTTCTTTGTCGAAACTGCAGGACTTCAGGTCCTCGCTTGTTTCCAGCGGGAACTATCAGTACCTTGTACAGCTCTCTTCGGAGCTGTCAAGACTGCAGCAGTTCCAGGGGGAGTTGCTGCATTCAGAGCAGGGATATTCAGGGATATCGCCTGCCATCAGGATAGACATGCAGAAGCTGAATTCACTTTACGAATACGACTACACATTTATGCAGGGCGCATCGGACATGGTTAAGCTATCCGATATGTCGTCGGTGGATCTTACGTCCCAGGCGGATCTCACGAAACGCTTGTCAGACCTCGAGGCTGCTATAAAGATGATGAAGAATGGCTGGGAGCAAAGATTGCTGAAGGTAGAGGATATCAAGCTAAATCCCGGAGGTAGTTCATAATGTTTGGAAAAAAATCGAGTCAGGTACCTTACTCAGGCGGAAGCGTCGTCGGATCAATTACGATTGCATGGGAAACACAGTTCAAGCAGGACAATGTAATGTGGAAGGTTCCCCGACTTATACGACTTAATGACAACATAGTTGTAAGAGAGGATGAAATTGCGGTCTTCTTCAGGGACGGGAAGGTGCTCACATACTTCGATCAACCCAACAGGTACGCGCTTACAGATTTCAATGCGCCTGTTGTGGGCAAGCTCCTGAAGTTCTTCTCCGGAGTACAGCAGCAGGCCGAGGTATACTATTTGCAGCGCAGGTTCCTCGATGGGAAATTCGGTAGTCAGGAACCCTTCCAGTTTGCGGATCCAACATTTGGTGTCGTCAACCTGAAGGTATTCGGTGACTACAGGTGGCGCATCTCTGATCCATCCAACTTCATTTCACAATTTGTCGGTACATTCAACGTTGAAACTTCCCAGGAAGTCGAGGACAGGCTCAGGGAGCAGATTGTCGTCCTTCTCTATACGGTACTGGGTCAGATGAAGGCGAAGGGACTCAAGATAACCGATCTGGCTGCTAACCTCACAACAATCGAGCAGGCCGTTCTGGGACTTGCCCCTGATCACTTCCGGCAGTATGGTGTCGAAATTAACAAGATACAGGGAATCAATATTTCACTGCCGGATGAAGTTCAGAAGGCTATAGATACAAGATCTGACATGTCAGTACTGGGGGTTAACTATATCCAGTACCAGGCAGGCCAGGCCATGGTTGATGCCGCCAAGAATCCTACAGGAGTTGCAGGCGCTGGAGCCGGGATAGGTATTGGGCTGGGAGCTGGAGCAGGTATGGGTTATGGAATGTCAGGCCAGATGATGTCAGGTATGCAGCAACAGCCGACGAAGGCCTGCCCAAAATGCGGATCGATGGTTCCTGCAAACGCGGCTTTCTGCCCAAACTGCGGTGCCTCGATGTCACCGGCAACGATACCATGCCCGAAGTGCGGAACGCAGGTTCCAGTGGGAACTAAGTTTTGTCCGAACTGTGGCAACAACATGTCTCAGCCCGCGACAAAGAAGTGTCCCTCATGCGGTACGGAAGTTTCTTCTAATGCGAAGTTCTGTCCGAATTGCGGTAAGCAACTTTAGTGATTTCATATGTATTGCAACAAATGCGGGGCGAGCATACCTGACGACTCTGTCTTCTGCCCCAAATGCGGGGCGAAACAGGAGACTTCTGGAGGCAGTGCACAACCAAATTCAGGAACACAGTCAAAGCAGAATGTAATAGCTGCATCCGGTGTCACTGAGCTGAAATGTCCGGGATGTGGTGCTCCTATCAAACCACAGATCGGTGAGATGCTGATAACATGCGAGTATTGTGGCGCAAGCATATCGCTTGCAAACGAGGGCTGGAAGAGTATAGAATCAAACACAATGCTCCCTCTTTCAATTGAGAGCGAGGACAAGGTCACCCAGATCATAAAAGAGTACATGGATCATGGGCTGCTTCGGCGTCATATGGAGGAGAAATCCAAAAATGAGGGCCTCTACCTGAGCATTGTTCCATACTGGATAGTTCCAGTATCAGCAAGAACAAAGTACACCGCGGTGGATACCGGAGCAGAGATTGGAAAGATCGCTGGTACAGCGGTACTTGCTGGAATCCTCGGAGGTGCGATGGGTGGAGGCGGCCGCGGAGGCTTTGGTTCTGGACTCCTTGACGGCACGCTAATGGGCGGTGTTATGATGGGCGGATTCGGCGGCGGGGGCGGCGGCTCTATTCGCGCCTACTCACTTGACCAGAACTACAATTATCCTGTGGTGGCCGTGAAGGGATTACTGGACTATCAGCCAAGGAATTATGACTTCAACCTGCAGGACCGGGTCATCTTTGATGCTTCAAAGTTACCCAAAGGCGTTAAGGTTCTGAATGGTGACGTCGGTGAAGACTCCGCAAAATACGAGGCTAAGACAAACGTTGACCAGTTGCAGTCGCAAAAGGTCCATCAGCAGCATCACTCTGTAAGGAGCATGAGCACAGAAGCAGATATTGCCGATCCTGAACTGATGCATGTTCCAGTCTGGTTCGCGAAGTTTGACTCGTCAGGTAAAAAGGTTGTATTGGTGATCGATGGACATTCCGGGAAACTCATCAACAGCTTTGGCCTGGATTAGGTCAATGTTCAGGGTTTTTCATCTTCCCTGACAGCAAACTGATGCCTGTTCTTGAACCCGCTCAGCACAAGCATGATGGCAAGGATCATGAACATGAAATACTGTTTATAGAGCTTTTTTCCATTTGTCACCGGTTCGATTGTGCATGATATGTTCATATGATCTATCAGGAGGAAATGCAATTAGGGGCATATCAATATTTTCGCTCATATATCAGGACAGACGTAATTTCTGGCCCAGAAGGCTCAGGGCTATCAGGACACCAAAAATAATGAAACCCACGCCGAAAACGAAGTATACGGATCCAAGAGCCAGAACTCCAGCTGAATAGCTTATTGCATTTGTCTCATATGCAGAAGTTGCCAACCTGAACAGGTATATAGAAGCAGATAGAGTTATGACGACAAGCGCCAGCTTGATGATGTCCTTTGCAAACGATTCAGGAAATTCCATGCTCTACAATAAAACAATTTGAATATAATTTTATGCTTTTCGTCCTTAGAATATCAGGCATCCTTGGGAGAACCTGAGAACTTCCTGAATACGAAGGAGAAAAACTTGTGAGACCTAGAAAATGCGAAGAAGATTCCTCCCCAGCACGATAGAAGAATCATGAAGAACAGGGCTTTGAACCTTGCATGGCCGCTCGCTACAAACACCGTTAGAATGCCTATGACCACTGCAATCAAGACAAGTCTATCTATTCCTGCAACCTGAGTGTTACGAATGCTTCTACGCGTTTGATAACCGGTCCCGAGACATCTGGGACAGATGACGTAATCGCCTTCGGGAAGTATCTTTCTTCCACCACATTCCTCACATATTTTTTTCAATCAATACAGTATGTGAAACAAAGCATATAACATTACTGAACACGAATTCATTCAGGTCACAAAGATTTAGTTGTTAAATAAAATCATTGCAGTTTGATCATTTTTGCCTTCCAGTCCTGTGCAATCCGGTGGTTCTTGGACTCAAGCTCAGATGCGAGTTTTTTGATTTTCTCAAGAGACAAAGCTTCGACGATGGAATATGATCCATTTACTTCATCAACAATGCCTATTTTCTTCAGTGCCTGTATTTTTATATCATCAAAAAGCGGCTTGGACAGCTTCCTTGTCTTTTTCCTTTCCAGATTGAAAACAACAGACCTGAGAACTCTTCCGGCAACAAAATCCTGGTAACCTGGTTCCTTCGTAAAGAGATAAAACTCATCTTTTACAGATTTTATCAGACCTTCTGGAACGAGCTTCGCATCGTTCTCGAAGCCTTTTGGATAGCATGTGAGAAATCCTACCGAAACAGGCAGCTCGCCTGAAATCCTGAATATAGGAAAAATTGCACCTTCCGAGAAGGAAGGTTGAAGATTTAGGATCAGGGATGGGGGGTCGCTCAACGGTCTTCCCTCAACCATTTCCATCATGCTGGCAGGCATAAAATCATCCGGGATTCCAGCGTCATTCTTAAGTTGGAATACAATTTCATCGACCTTTGCTGCCCCATTGTTGCTGGCGCCGAGGCTTCTGGTTATTGCATATACGGTAAGCTTTATCAGGTCTTCTCTCGATATATAATCTGGAACAGCTTCACTGATTTCAGTTTCCATGGGAACAGAGGAGAAGTCATAGGTCCTCCGACCTGATCGATCGACAACTTTCAAGCCGCGAAACATACTATTTATCGAGTCATCGGATCTTCCAGTCATCGCTTTCATCTGAGCTATGGAAAAAGGAACAACTTCATATGCTATGGGCGAACCGTCAGTAAGTGAAAAAGTCTCTCCTTTATCAAGTATATCGGGCATTCCCCTGATGCTTTCAAAGTATCTCGAAATAAGGGTTTTTTTGATTGGAAACTCAGTCAATGAAGGTCAACCAGTGCCTGTATTTTGAATCCTTTCCGCGGACAACCTTGAAATATCTCTCTTTGACCGTTTCGGAAATGCTTCCTTTCTTTGAAGATGAAAGCTTATACCCGCTTATCTCGGAAATCGGAGTGATTTCTGCTGCAGTCCCGGCAAAGAAAGCTTCATCAGATGTAAGCAGTTCGCTCAATCCGACCCTTTTCTCCATGATGGGGTTTTCATGCTCGTACATCTTGATAATCGAATCCCTGGTTATGCCTGCCAGGATTGGGCTCTCAAGCGACGGCGTGTATATCTTTCCATCCTTTACCGAGAATATGTTTTCTCCAGGACCTTCGGCAACGAATCCTGACTTGTCAAGCAGCACTGCCTCATTGTAGCCATCCATCTTTGCATCATGTGAAGATAAATATGAGCTAATGTACTGTCCCGTTCCCTTCGCCATTGACGGGATTGCTGTCGAATCGATCTTTCTCCAAGGGGATATCTTTACTCTAATTCCCTCCTCTGTTTTCCCCAGGTAGAGATCAAGCTTCGTCGTAATTATCGCAATTGAAATTTTCGGCTCATTTGGATGCAGCCCAAGCCTCTGATTTGCATAAAAAGCAAGCGGTCTGATATAGCAGTCAGTGTTCTTGTTTTTCACGATCATTGAAATTATTGCTTCCTTCAGCTGGTCCGCGGTATAACCGAGATCCATTCTGTATATGTTTGCAGACTGGAAGAACCTTTTAACATGATCGTCGAGCCTGAAAACGGCAACACCATCATCAGTCTGGTAAGATCTTATGCCTTCGAATATCCCAGTACCATAGTGGAGCGCATGTGTAAGTATACTTACATTGGCTTTCTCAAACTCAACGGTCTTCCCATCCATCCAGACAAATTCAGGTTTGTATGCCATAGCACTATATTGCCCTACCAGTTAAAAATGTGTTGTCTAACGATTTTTGCAATCTTCTTACATATAAGGTGATTCTAACCTATCTGTCTGACTTAACCGATAGTTCCAATGCACATTTCATTTCCTCCGGGTTGCTTTGATTATCGGCCCAGGGTGATCTGCATAGTTGGACAGTGAAATCTTTTTTTCGTATTTCTGACAATTTCGAAAAAAGAGATGTCGACTGAGACCTGGATAAAGAAATCAAGCCGTAAATTTAAATACCTCTTTATATATTAGTTGTCAGACGATTTGAATGGTTGGTGACAGGTTCAACTATTATCTGAAGATGATACTAAACGCATCGATGTCTGAGTATTCCGCAATCTCAGAGCAGCTTGAGAATGATACGATGATTACCGTGGACGAGGCGGAGGAACTTGAGCACCTCATTGCCAGGTACATGCAGGCAAACAACTACAAAATAGGCGTCAGGATCATCAATTCAGTCACGGGGAACGAGGAACTTCCTCCCAAGACATTTGTGGATAACTTCGGTGACACAGCCGATTACTTGGGAGAAGAGGAGCAGTACGGTATAACGTGGAAAACTTATGCCCCCAAGCGCGGTTTCATCATGAGTCCCGTCAAGAAATGGTACTATAATGAAAGAATTGCCCAGATACTTTCCAAAGCACTCATCGATGTAATACCCGGCAGATTCGTGTCTTATTTCGACACACCTCCCTGGGTTCTGGGAACGGTTATGGCACCAGGTTCAAGATACTTTTCCCTTTCTGAACTAATAGAACTTGCAATAGCACGAGGCAGCCTCGCCAACTGGGATGCGCTCGTCATGATGGGCATCCCTGCTGATTATGTCAAGGCGATAAAGTCAACAAACGTTGGATTCCAGAAGGATTCTTCCAACTGAAAGCACGAGATTCATGGAATAGTTAATTATTTCAGTCTTTCCGCACTCTCCTATTATGAAATATGATGGAATCATAACGCCAATGCTAACGCCCTTCAAGCAGGAAGGTTCTGTCGATCTTGATGCCACAGATCGACTTGTTGAATACCTGAAGGGCATCGGTGTCTCAGGTCTCTTTCCACTGGGATCAACAGGTCTATTTCCATATCTTTTTTCTGAGGAGCGCGTCAATTTCCTGCAACATGTAAACGATATAAAGGGAGACCTGAAGGTCTTCGCAGGCATCGGGTCGTCGAACACAGAAGAATGCGTGAAGTTCGGCAGGAATGCGGCTGATATTGGTTGCGATATACTCGTTCTGATGCCGACCTATTATATCCACCCGTCTCATGACGAAATTTACAGGCACTTTTCTGTGGTGCTTGACAAGGTGGACAAGGATTTCTTCATTTATAATATTCCTCAGCTTTCAGGCGAATTCATACCTGTTGATGTCATAGAGAGATTGAAGGAGGAGTACTCGCACGTTGTCGGGCTCAAGGAATCTTCCGGTGACATGCGATACTTCTCGAAACTTCTTCCACTGTCAGGCAAAAACTTTTCAATCTTCAACGGGCAGGATGATCTCCTGCTACCTTCTCTTGCCCTCGGCGCCGACGGAGGCGTATGCGGTCTGTCCAACTTCAATTCGCTTATTGTAAAAGTTTATCAGGAATACAGGAAAGGCGATATACAGAAGGCTCAGGAGACCCAGATGAAGGCAAACAGTCTCATGCGTGCCATAAACACCCCGAATTTTCCGAGCGGCTATTACTACGCATTCTATCAAAAAATGGGCGTTCAGGGAGGATACAGGACTCCAATGCTTGAACCATCAGAGGCTGCGAAGGAAGTTATACGTGCAGCTATGAATGATCCGATCTAGAAAGCTGGTCGTTTGAACTTATAATTCCTTGGTCCTTCACATTGCTATAAAGAATTAAAAATGTGATTATTAGGAAAAGCGACTTTAACTCAAACTATTCAAGAGATCGAATTTTCACTTGATTCCATTTTCAGTCTGATCTGCAGTAACCAGTCGAGTGCTGCGCTCGCGACCGCTGAAGCAAGCGGCTGCAATACTGGATCTCTCACGGATCGCTCATTATTTGGATCATTGCAGAGATCAGATATTCCCCTTACATCCAGAAACTTCTTCCCGAATGACTTGCAGGACCCGGCCAATCCTCCTCCTTCCATTTCAAAGCCAAAAACGTTGTATTCAGTTGAAATGAGATCCCGGAACTCCTTATGATTTACATTGTGATCAGAGGAAAATATTGCGCCAAAGTGAATAGTAGGCAATCTATTGCCGGATAGAATTTCATCCATAAATTCAGATCTCTGCAAACCTTTTGTATACTCCTTTAGCAACTCTTCCCACTTGCCAGGATCAGCTACGCTTAGTTCCCTCAGTCTCTGCGCATGACGCTTGAATGATTCGTCTATAGAATGATTCGCAACACCAAAAATGAATGACAATGATTCATTAAGCGGTAGTATTTTCCTGCCCAGTTTCGGCTGCTCCGGCGATGTCCGGGGAATTATTTTTTCATATACAAGTTCAATTATTTCACTAGATACAACAACGTCCAGCAACTTTACGTTTTTTAGCTCAGATCCTCCTGCAACCCCGGTCAGATAAAAGGAGTCAATGCTTGGATATTTAAGAGATAGCTCTGTAACCGACTGGTGAGTATTATACCTCCCATAACCCGTGTTCGGAAAAATAAGCTCTAGCTGGGTTTTGCTATCTAATTCGAATCTTCCACGGTTTATGCCAGAGAGATATTTGCTGTAAACACTTCCAAACTTCTTCTGATAATATACGATCTCGCTGGGCATTGCAGAAAGTATTGCGACCTCAGGTGGAGGGAGGGTCGACCGTATATCCTTCTTGTTGATCCACTCTTCAAACTCCATAATTGTCGCCTCGTCCTTCAGCCTTTGAAGAAACCACTTGATTTCACTGGGGAGATCCTGAAGAGGCATGTTGAGGAACCACTTTGCCAGGTGCTCACTTGTTGCAATGGAAAAAAGGCTCTCCTTGTCCACTCCTACACGATATTCGATAAGCAGGTCCCAAGGGGACCTGTTCCCCCATATTCCAGATACCCTGCCAAGTATGAAACTCACCGTTGGAAGGTCCTTATCTGGAATTACGTAAACATTCAATCTTCCCTTGGACTTCTTAACGTATGAAATCACTTCATCCCATGTGTAGAGAATATCCTCCTTTTCCCTCATGGGAAGCCTGGAAATCTCTTTCAGACCTGATTCAGCTAAATAAATAGTTGTAGTTTTTGCCTCGTCGGGGTTTCCGGTTTCACTCCCTGCATTCCTGATTCTCTTGGTCAATTCGTTAGCATACCTCTTCTTGATATCTGTCGAAGCATCCTTCTTCAGCAGGAATGACGGCGTATAGGACAAGACGGTAAGCTCTTGATATTCAGTAATATGATTTACAAGGTAATCCTCTGGATTGTGCCTTGGGTCATTTTCCGTATTCATCATAAGAGTAAAACGATCAATTAGATAAAAAAGCTTGTTCTTAAAGCACTGATCACATCGATCCTAAGAAGTAAATGCCTTCTTTCCAAGGATAATAGATCAAGGCATTTGCGAAATAATTTGTTAGCCGGTGTAATGAATCACTATATTATTCAACCAGGATTAAAATAATTAGCCTGGCAGCTTGCTTCGTTCTTGTGAGTAAAGCGATGGAACAGACTCTTGAAATAAAGAGAGGTCTTTCTGTGAGTTAAAGTGCAATATATGCCTAATAAGACCATAAATTCCCCTCTCAAGGCTGCATCAAAGGATCAAGAATAATCGTGAAAAATATAAATAGCGACTTGACCTTACCGAATGCCTTAATGAAGGAGGATTAATCATGGATAAAAATACGTATGTAAAATTCGAGACTCCCGATGGTTTACAGA
>JAMCPG010000024.1:0-4313 GCA_023379845.1 Thermoplasmatota archaeon | reverse complement strand
TGGATCTTGTTGAAAACTCTTACAGGAACGGGAAGATTAAGAAAGGAACCAACGAAGTGATAAAGTCTATTGAGAGAGGGGAAAGCAAGATTGTCGTGATCTCAGAGGATGTCAATCCTCCCGAGGTTGTATACTATCTTCCAATGCTATGCGATGAACGCAAGGTACCATTTGCCTACGTTAAGAGCAGATCTGAGCTAGGAAAGCGTGTTGGAATAGCTTCTGCCGCATCCATCTCGATCACAGACTTTGGGAAGAGCGAAGATCTTTACAAGAAGATCACAGAAGAAATTACAACTATCAAGAAGTGAGATAAATGGCAGACGATGCAACTCCCGCGGAAGTTCTTGAACTTATGGGCAGAACCGGCATGGCTGGAGAAGCCACAACGGTGAAAGTACGCGTCCTTTCCGGACGGGACCAGGGCAGGATCATAGCAAGGAATGTTCTTGGACCGGTAAGGATTGGGGATGTTGTAATGCTCAGAGAAACTGCAAGGGAAGCCAAGAAACTATCAATCAGGTAATAATATGCAATTAAGAAACTGTACATTCTGCGGAACACAGATAGAACCAGGTACTGGCGTCATGTATATCAGAAGGGATGGTGCGTACCTCTTTTTCTGCAGCCGTAAATGCAGGGTCAACATGCTTCACCTCCACAGGATACCAAGGAAAATCCGGTGGACAAACGACTTCAGAAACATCAAGAACATGAAGCATAAGACCACCAAGAATCCGTGATCTTATGGAGCGCACTTTAGTACTGATCAAGCCGGATGGAATAAAGAGAAGACTTTCCGGTGAAATTATTTCCAGGTTTGAGCGTAAAGGTCTTAAGATACTTGGCATGAAGATGCTCAAACTGGATCGAAAGAGGGCAGAGGCCCATTATGCGGTTCACAGAGACAAGCCTTTCTACAATGAACTTGTCAATTACATCACCTCAGATCCGATAATAGCGATGGTTTTGGAGGGTAGGTCCGTGATCTCCGTAGTAAGAGGGCTTGCCGGTTCAACAGATGGATCAAAGGCAGTTCCCGGCACAATCAGGGGAGATTACGCAAACAGCATACAGATGAACATAGTTCATGCATCGGATTCGCAGGAATCATACGAGAAGGAAGTAGCCATATTTTTCAACCAGGATGAGATACATGGCATGGTTTACGGAGATGAAGGCCTAATTTGACGGCATCAAAATGGAAAACAGACCCCTCAGGCAGCCAATCATCTGCGTTCTTGGTCATGTGGACCATGGAAAAACATCTTTTCTAGACGCAGTAAGGGGAACAACGGTCGCAGCGTCCGAGGCTGGTGGTATCACCCAGCGCATCGGCGCAACCGACATACCGATATCGAAATTCGAAAGAACTGCAAAGGTCTTTCCTGCAATGAACAAGCTCAGGGTTCCCGGGCTCCTTTTTGTTGATACACCCGGACATGTGGCATTTGCGAACATGAGAGCGAGAGGCGGCGCACTTGCCGATATAGCCATTCTTGTTATCGACATGAACGAGGGCATCATGCCCCAGACGCTGGAATCCATAAACACACTGAAGAAATTCAAGACTCCTTTCATCATAGTTGCGAACAAGATAGATCTGGTCCCATACGCCATTGAGGTTAAGAACACAACATTTGGAGAATTTATCAAGGCACAGCGGCAGGAATACCTGGATGAATTTGACAAACGCTTCTACAAACTGGTCGGCCAGCTTTACGATGCTGGCTTCAACGCAGACAGATACGACCGCATTTCTGATTTCTCGAAGACCGTAGCAATTGTTCCGGTGAGTGCAAAGAGCCGCGTTGGAATATTGGATGCAACATTTGTCATCACCGGCCTGGCTCAAAGGTTCCTGGAGAACGAGATAACTCTCAAGGAGGACGCCCAGGCCAGAGGCACTATAATTGAGGTGAAGAAGGAGGAGTCTATCGGCACCATGCTGGACCTCGTTCTCTACCAGGGTAAGCTGAAGAGAACGGGCAGGATTGCTCTCAATACAAAAACGGGACCAGCAGTTACAAGAATCAAGGCTATATTTGTGAACAGAAGCACCAGGGGAAAGGACCTGGAGGAGAAGGAAAAAATAGCTGCTGCAGCTGCAATAAGGCTTCTTATCACCGACAGGCTTGACGTGATCCCAGGATCGCCTCTCATCGGCATCCAGGGTGAAGGCGATATTGAGAAGGCATTTGCTGACATACTTGCAGAGTCGCAACCACACATCGAGACAACGGCAGAAGGCATTACAATCAAGGCTGACGCTCTTGGATCGCTTGAAGCCTTCGCCTATGAGATCCAGGAGAAGGGGATCAAGATCAGATCGGCGAGCATTGGTGATATATCCAACAAGGATCTTATCACAGTATCAACGATCAACAACCCGATGGATCGCGTTATAGCCGGATTCAATGTCTCCATCATGCCTGATGCACGCGAGGGCATGATGAACTTTGATGCCAGCGTTATAACGGGGAACATAATTTATTCGATTGTCCAGGACCTTGAAGCTGCCATAGATGGAAGGAAGAAGGTAATGGATGAATCCACCATGAAAAACATGCCAATTCCGTCAAAGATCTCCATAATGCCTGAATATATATTCAGGGCCACCAAACCCGTAATAGTGGGTGTAAAGGTCTTCACCGGGCGCATAAAGGTTGGCGACACACTCATCAAGGAAGACGGTAAATTCGGAGGCACGATAAAGAGCATCCGGGAGGGCCAGATAAGCAAGCAGGCCGCAGATGCGCCTTCTGAAGTCGCCGTCGCCATAGATGGCGTTACATTGAACAGGCAGATTCACCCCGGCGAGATCCTCTTCGTGGACATTCCAGAGGGCGTTGTCAGGGAGCTCAGGAAGAACAATCTCGACACATCAATCATGGAGACGCTTGACGAGATCATACGAATAAAGAGGAAGGAGAACATTTTCTGGGGTACACGGGCCTAGGCATATACATATAAGATCAGGGACGAAACAATTATCACTGCTGCGAAAAAAATGCCATAATACCTCTTTACCGCCTTATATGAAAGCAGTAGGAGGATCGCCGTCATAAGAATCAGAAGATATGAGCTCCATATTGAATATGCGAATGTAAGGTCACCAAAAAGCGTGATTACACCAAGAACCAGTGTGAGCTTGTATATTGTGCTTCCGATGAGAACAGCCATTGAAAGCAGTATCTTTGACCTTCTCGCAGTAATGAATATTATCATTATCTCGGGAATTGAACCAGTAAAACCGGTAAGCAGGAAGCCGCCAAGAAATCCCGTTATCTTAAGCTCATGAGAAATATAATCTGCATACATGACAAGCGAGAATGAGCTTACCAATAGCAGCAATAAGGAAATTACGATGGACACAGGAGCAAGCTTCTCATGGTCGATCTCCCTGGATGGCTGTGACTCTGAAGAAGCCGCCATTATCATGTATATAAGAAAAACTGCTATGAAAATTGGCGCTATGTAAACAGGAATTGAGGCATAGATATACGATAGAATAAGAACTATCAAGCCAGACAGGAAAAGGAAAGCGATATCCTTCCTGAAGGGCTTAAGATCCATAGATATCGCAAGGAGAGGCACTATAATTATCACTGATGCCAGGGTGAAATCATTCGATCCCTGGACGGCGCCGAAGCTTATATCTCCATAACCAAGAGATGCAGCTATGATAGTGAGAAAAAGCTCATCGGCTATCGCGGCAATGGAAAGAACGAGGAAACCCTCCTTCCTTCCAGACAGCCCAAATCTGGAGCTGATCTTTCCAGACTGATCAACAATCATATCCGAACCCAGATACAGGCCGTAAGCAGCTGCTATTGTTGATATTGGGATGAGTATCGGAAATCGTTCAAATCCAATATATCCAAGAAATGAAAAAACTAAAACGGAGATTGGCCATAGAAGTCCGGAAGATGCATGTGCATCTTTCATTGAACGATTAAGTGTTCCGGCTGTACGACCTTTACATCCTCTGAAATCTGATTGCCTCTCGTCAACTTCTTGTACTCAATCGAGGTAGGTGCCAGCTTCCTTACAATATAGTTGAAAGCATTGTCGGCATGCTGTGGTTCTCCGCATGTATAGATATCGAGGGTGACTAGATTATGTTCAGGCCACGTGTGGAAAGAGAGATGCGATTCCGCCAGCAAGACAATACCGCTGACGCCCCTCGGCTGAAACTGATAATAGTCAGAGGATATCTTTGAAAGGTTTCCCACCTTGACTGCTTCCTCAATCAGACCTATAACATTCTCAGAAGTTGAAATCAACTCCTCATCGTACACAATGGCTTTGGG
>JAMCPG010000023.1 GCA_023379845.1 Thermoplasmatota archaeon | reverse complement strand
AAGGTTGGGGAGTTAAGACTAAATCCCTCAAACTCTGAAGAAGGCCAGAGTATGGCGATGCCATGAATAGTAGAACTTCAGAAATACCAGAAATATAGATAAAGGAGGTTGGGATAAGATCATTGGGAAGAATTTAACATAGTAGGTTTTAAAACCGAACCTTCCACGTTTCCCATTAAACGTAATGCAGAATTCACATTTCAGCCATGAATTAACTGTTATGCGAAAGGAAATCTTTATTCATGGGATCAGCATGCTTAATCAATGAATAACAGTGTAGATTACGGTCTCCGTGAAGCATATAATTCCATGAAATCAATGGACAAGCTGGCAAAGATTGATCCCATGATAGACTGGGAATCGTTAAGGCCGTTGGTGAAAGAACTGTACAGGAATGATACAGACAAAGGTGGAAGACCCAATATTGATGAGACCGTCATGATCAAGACACTGTTCCTGCAGAGCATGTGCAACTGTCCTGATGAGATCATGGAGAGGGAACTCCATGACAGGATATCATTCAGGAACTTCCTGCACTATCCGGAAACAATACCGGATTCCAGGACCATATGGAAACATATATGGAAGCAGCTTGAAGATAGCGGCATCTCAATAAAGACGGGGACAACCTATCTTTGCCCATTTGTAACACTACAATTCAATGGAAATCTTCTCCAGGAGTTCCTTCTGCTCTTTTGTTAACTCAACAACAGAATGTGATCCGTTTGTGTATACGACTTCCTTTATGCCTGATAAGATCTTCTCGGTCTGCTGGTATGTCATTCCTGTCATGGATGCCATCATTGCCAGTATCGTGTAACCAAGGATGGAGAGGAACATCCTTGCCCTTGTTCCTCTCTCGGATCTGGCATACAGGGGCTGCATGCATGGCTTTGAATGCATGAATGCCTTCTCAACTACATCCTTCTGCCTGTATATCCTAAGAATATCCTCTGCGCTCATCCTTGTATTCGTGAACAGAACAAAGTAACCCATCCTGTTCTTTCTGGTCTGAACTGCATTATGCTTCAGCCTGTATGTGAACGCTTTTCCTGATGGAATGATCTCGATGTATTTCAGCAACTTACCGGCTGCTTTCGTAACAGATCGGATCATGTCCTGCTGGCTGTTGAATTCTTGATCCTGCATTTCATGAAGATCTCTTTCCATGCCCGATAACCCGGCGTAGAAGGCCTGAATCTTCTCCGCTCTCATTTTCGGGGAAAAGAATACAATATACCTTGTTCCTTCTACGCTGTGATCCATGTGGAATATTGTATCGTTACCAGAAGGAATGTAATTCCTGGAATTCTCTATTCCTCTCGATTTTGAAAGAAGATCCCTGTAAAGGCTCAACGTTGCAGGTATGGCGCCTATCAGGCTGTATTTTCTCAGGTCAAGAATGTTCTTCTTAGAATAGAATCCTCGATCCATTACGATCATTATTGATGCTATGCCGAAATCCTTCAATTCCATGGCAAAGTTCTTTACTGTCGATACGGAGACAATGCTTCCCGGCAGGATTCGGTGGTGAATGGGTATTCCATGATCCCTTGTTACAGCAAGAACAAAGTTGATCTCCTTGCTCCCGCCATTGGAATGATAGTAATGGCCGTATGCCGCGAGATCATTCTGGGATCCAAAATACCGGATTGCGCTGAGATCGTATACAATGCCAGAGGAACCGAAGGATTTCACAATTCTCTGAGATAATGAGTGCTCGAGTATGGATATAATATCAGGATTCTCCGATCCTATGAAATCAGTAAGATCACGATCCTCCTTTACGGATCCTTCATGGATTCCAGTGTGGAGATCTATGGATCCAGATGAACCCATTATGGATCTAGCTGCCAGGATCACTATCCTCCTAGCTGCCTCCCTAATGCTTGTCAGGCCATCCAGTGCTGAAATGAAGGAATCCTGTATGCCGAAATCCTCAGCGAACCTGTAGATTATGTACGGTGCTGAATCAAGCACCTTACGGGCAGTGATCCTGTTCCTAGGTTTACGCACGGTTGCTATATTGTCCTTTACGATCTCCTTTCCCTTGTATTCCGATCTCTGCCTTACCTTGCCGGTCTCCTTGTCCCTGTAACTTGTTACCTCGTAGAGATAAACATTGTCTCCCCTAACAAGTCTCCTGATGTATGTCAATGTAGTAGTAATAACACTACATAGTATAAGTAACTTCCTGTTACCAGAACCAGTCAAATACTATGTTAACAGAAAGATGTAGTGTTATTCAAGGGCGAAGATAGGGGGACAATACAAGATGCGACATTCATTGAAACCGATCCGGGAAAGCACGGGAAGAATAAACCTCCCGTTCCTGTGGATCCGGCAATTCAGGAAACGACGAAAGACGTAAAAGAAGGAACGCCTGGGAAAGATGAGGCCGCATCAACTTCCACAAAGAAAAGGATGACAAAGGAGGAGAAGAGGCAGGCGAAGATCAGGAATGCAGAGAGGAAAAGAATGAGAAGGGAGGAACGTAAGGATGGAAAGACCAGGAGATCCAGGGACGGCACATGGACAAGGAAGAATAATACATCGCACTTCGGCAACAAGCTTCATACTGTACAGGGAACAGATCTTCCGCTAATCAGGGAATTCGTGGTTACCACAGCATCATTGCACGATTCACAGGTTGATCTCAGCATACCCGGCATTCCCTGTTACAAGGACAAGGGATATGCAGGTGCCTATTGCAAGGATATCAACGCAACCATGGACAGGGCATCGAGAGAACATCCCCTTACAATTGATAAGATAAGGAGAAATCTCAGGATAACAAGAAAACGTTCTCCCGGGGAGAGACCATATTCCGTCATGAAAGGGATCATGCACGGAGAACATACCTTCGTCACCATGGTCAGAAGGTACAGGGTCAAGGCAATGTTTCTCTGCCTTGGCTACAATATGCTTACACTCATCACATTGAAAAAACAGGGCAGGATAGCGTAAGCTATAGAAAAATAGTGAAAAACAGGGAGAAAAGGAATAAAAAAAGAGATAAATCAAGGATCATCCACGCCGTTTCTGACATATTTCCGTAAGAAAGAGATACATCCGGCGTTTCGATCTGCCGGTGGCGAATAATTATGAGGATATTAGGAAACGTCTCATGGTTATTCAAACACAGGTTCAAGAGAAAGGAAGAATTATTGAAAACATCCTTCTGGTATCATCACTATCTATCAAACACTAATTGACAATGTCAGTCGTTTGCAAATTTTATATAGAGGGATTAACTTCATCTCATGAGATAAGAATGAGTGTTAACAATGGTAATAGCAATGGGTCTCCGATAGTTCAGTCTAATAAGGGAAGAGGAAAAGTTAAGCTTATTGCGATAATTCTGGTGGTTATAGTTATAATAGCTGGAGTGGGTATCGTAGCTTATTATCAGTTTGCAAAACCTAGTATTGTTGTCCCAGCTATAACTAGTACTAATATAGCCATAGTTGGGGAGCCATACAATTTCACTCTATCAACAACTCAGAAATTTTCGAACTTAACAGTATATTACGGGGATGGAACTTCAACCAGTTTGAAATATAATGGGGGCCCGAACTATCAATTCGCCCATTCCTATTCTCTTCCTGGTAGTGCTTATGTTTATTTCACAGAATCTCTAGCAGATGGGAAGAGCTTCACTAGTTTTGGGCAGCTAGTTCAAGTTAATGTAAACCCTTCAGCATCGTATGTATCAAATCAGAAAGCACTCGGAATAATTACATATAACTCTACTGGTTCATCGGTACCCTTAGTATCCAATCAAACTATTTATAGACCGGGCTCTTTTGTAAACATGTCTTTTGGTTACTATACTGAGCCATCTGCTAAAGGCTATAAAGTGGTGAACCAGACAGTTACTATCTTACTAAATGGGACTTCTGTTAAGAGCTATAGTATACCATACGCTTTTAATGAAAAGGCTGGATCTTACCAAGTGAATTCTGCTCAGGCGGTATTAAACTATACTTTTTCTCAATCAGGCATGTATGAGGTTCTTCTTTCAACAGAAACTGCCAAGATAAATTCTACAACTGGTGCATACAACAGTTCCTCTGTTCTGAATACATACACCTTTGCTGATGTTGCTTCTTTTAACAACGGAGGTCTTGCAACGAGTACCTCTTCTCTTCTTCATCAAACTATTCTGGTTAACAGCGAGTTGGAGCAGGGGGGGTACCAATCCTTGGATCCTGCTGTTGCTTTTGACACAGTAAGCGATGAGATAATGTTTAACACAATGTTGCCTCTAGTTGGATTTAATGGGTCTTCTACATCTTCTTTTATTCCAATCCTTGCGGCTAAACTTCCGTCAGTTCAGAATGGAGAGATAAACAATAACTACGTGAATTACACTGTTAAATATACAAATCCTTCTGGCAAAACAATACAATATGCTGTCAATGAAACGCCTTATGAAAACTATACATTTGATATAAACCCAAATGCAACTTTCCAGAATGGACAAAAAATAACTGCATGGGACTTTGCTTATGAGTTTGCAAGAGTTCTTTTGTTTGATGGTGGGGCTCCACTCACGGGAGGATGGATGATTGCGCCCTACTATCTTCCAGGCTCTTATACTAAAAGCAACACCTTTTACAACATTACACAGAATATGACCGTGGATAATGCAACTAATTCTATAACATTCCACTTCCAACACCCCATGACTACACAGGAGTTGTTTGGATTGCTTACCTTTTATAGGGTGACTAGTGCAACTTGGCTTCAGCAACACGGTGCAGGAATCACTTGGAGTCCTTCAGGATTCCAAGCTTATAAATCACAAGGTAGTGAGTCAGGCTACAACACATATGTCCAGAATAACGTTATGGCGAGTGGACCATACATGATCGATTACATTGTTCCAGGCACTGAAGTTGTACTTCAGAAGAACCCAAATTACCACGCTGTTCCTGGTTATCCTGCTGCTAAGATTAACGAAGTCATCATCCAATATATTTCACAGGCCTCAACAACTTATCTGAATCTTAAATCTGGTGCATCACAGATTGCCACAATACCCACAAGCTCTTGGAACGAGGTACAGAGCCTTGAAAAGGCGGGTCAAGCCAAGGCGTACACATATTCAACTCCCGATGTATACTTCTACAAGTTCAACACAAATATTGATACGACTGAATTGGCTCAATATTCGACTTCGCCAAATGTACCGGCCTCTATCTTCACTAGCTTGAACGTCCGAAGAGCTTGGGCTTATGCTTATGACTACTCCTACTTCCTCGACTACCAAGTGGGAAATAAAATATTCAATCAGACTTTTGGCCAAATGTTTGCTGGATTCCTTGAGCAAGGTGTTACATTTTCTCAAAACTATTCTGTGATGCAAAATGTTTCACAAGTTCCAACTTATGACCTGAAAATGGCAAATCAGTATTGGAATGACTTTGTAAATGGTAGTGAGGGTGCTAAGGTAGGGGTTTCTTGGGACTCATCGACTGGTAAATTCATGTATAATGGAGCTCCTCTAAGTATTCCTATATTCATACAAAGCGCTGATCCGACTGATCTAGAAGGAGCTACCACTTGGTCTCAGAATCTGGAAAAAATAATCCCGGGTCTAACTGTACAGGTTGTTGCTCTACCATTTACTGAAATGATTGCTTTGACAGCAGCACAACCCAATCCTTTGTCAGTATTTTGGTGGGGGCTGGCTCCAGCGTATGCATATCCAACAGACTCAGTAGCAGGATCAGAAATGCCTTCAAACAGTTCACATCTTACTGGAGAGGACATAACGCCATATTGGTTTAATTCGCCTAACAATCCTCTAGCTAACTCAACCCAAGCGGCTGAATTACAGGACTTACTTACCTGGGAAGGATTGGCAACCTCAACACCGAACACATCTATTGCTGAATTTTACTTCCACAAGATAAATGAACTGTTTGTAAATCTAACACTTTGTGTTTACGTTGAGCAAGCAAACCAATATCATATTCTCAGTACTAAACTAAATCAAACTTCGATAGTACAGTATGAAGAGAATGGGTTACTAGGGAATGCCCTACTATACAATTATCTTTCATTTTCTTGATAAATTTATTTAATTTTTTATTTCATCCTAGAAATGTGTGGGTATTTTTATCCTTGGTGACATTATATTTTCATGCAGGATGCTGCACAGATATATTCAGAGCTCCTTGAGCTTAAATGCAGATGGAAAGATTGTCTTTGACAGGTTTCATGTCATGCGCCACGTGAATGAGGCAGTTGACTCGGTCAGGAAAGAGGAGAACCGTGACCTTGTGAAAAAGGAAATCATGGACCTGAAAGGTTCAAGGTACATATGGCTGTATTCACAGGAGAATCTTCCGGATAAGTACAGGGAGCGGTACAATGCGCTGAACCATTCTGATCTGAGAACAGGGAAGGCCTACTCAATGAAGGAGAACATCAGGAATCGGTGGAATTGTGGATCCGGTGAGGATGCCAAAGAATACTGGAAGAGATGGCATTCCTAGATAGTGCACTCATCCATCGATGCCATGAAGACTGTGGCAAAGATGATGAAGGTGCATATTGACAAGATACTGAATTACTTCACTCACAGGATCACCAATGCAAAGGCAGAGGGGATCAATTCAAAGATTGCATTGATAGAGAAGATGACCTACGGCTTTAGGAACAGAGGCCATCTGAAGACAGCGATATATTTCAAATGCGGCAATCTGGACCTGTAGCCATGATCACCCACACAATACTAGGAAGAACCATTTTTTATTATTGATGATTTATTGTTGTAATCGCCGGTTTCTTTTATACCCATGGCGAATATGACGGGTTCCTTCTCCACCGTATCCCGTCGGAGAAAGAAGAATAATCCATCAAGGAATATTGCAATGTATCTTTTGTCTAATGTTCTCTCCTGGAACCTTTTAACCTCTTCAAGTGTTGCCTCTGTTATTGTCGATATAGTGGATTTGGAATATCTATTCTGGAATATTGTATGCATTATCTCAGCTGAGTTCCTTGTTGATATGCCCTTTGAATAGAGAGCTAGAATCAGTTCATCTATTCCGATCGATCTGGAATAGGGTTCAAAGGCTGCCGTGATCTCGCCCATCCTTGTCTTCATGGATCTGCTATAGTATCCATTCTTCTGGCCATTATTTTCCATGAGGAATACATCCCTTTCTGTATTCATCAAATTCTCAAGGAATTCTTTTACGGCTTTTCCTATCACTTCAGTACAATTTTATCCATGTCTTCCATGTATGTTTTGCCTCCTTGGTTGTCTTCAAGGAGGTATCCTTGTTCATTTCATGAATTTTCTATTCATGATTTATATCTACACAGAAATCTGTACACTATCGCAAATCCTTCGCGGTAGGGGAGGAAAACTGTTAAATATGCACAAGTAATAAAAAAAAATGCATGAAAAAGACCTTTATGCCAGAGTTAAAGACGACTATCCGATTTTGATAATGAATGGGACAAAGACCTATCCTGATCCCAACTACTTTTATTTCTCAGGGGCAAAGTTTGGCGGCTTTGAAAATTGTGCAATGGTAGTGAATAAAAGTGGGACAACCATAATAACTATGGAACTCGAGGCAGAAGCTGCAAGAGAGACAGACTGTGAGGTTTTAGTTTACAAGACGCAGGCTGAGAGGTCACAGATAATAATTGACAAACTGAAAGCCTCAGATAAAGTTTACATAAATGCTTCAAAACTTAATGTCCAACATTATTTTGAGATGAAAAAGATGTTGCCAAATACTACATTCATAGATTGTTCTTCAGAAATTCTATCAACTAGGATGATAAAAACCGAACAGGAAATAGCAAGTCTGAAAGAGGCAACAAAGATTAGCTCAAGGGCGCTGGAAAATGCTTGGTCGAAAGTTCATGAAGGCATGACCGAGAAGGAGTTTGGCACTTCACTCGTCTCTTCTATGATGGAACTTGGTTCTGCTCTTCCTCAATGCGAGCCCACTATTGCTTTTGGAGAAAATACTGCTTTTCCTCATTTTCAGGCAACTGACAGGAGACTTAAGAGAGGGGATTTTATATTAGCTGATTTTAATGCTCTTTATAATAAGTATACCTCAGACCTTACCAGAACAGTAGTTTTTGGGAATGCTTCTAAAGAACAAAATGAAATGCATGATATAGTTTTGCAAGCAAATGAGGCAGGTAGGAAGGCAATAAAAGACGGGGCCGTTTCAAAAGATGTTGAACGCATTGCTCGCAACATAATAGATTCTTCGAGATTTAAAGGCAAATTCATACATGGCCTTGGACATGGAATTGGGCTTGAGCTTCATGATCATCCTGCCCTTAGTATAAGCTCAGACATGGTATTAAAGAAGAATATGACTATTACTGTCGAACCTGGTATATACGTATTTGGTGTAGGCGGGGTTAGAATAGAAGACGACGTTGTAGTCACTAAAGATGGATCTATCACGATGACTGATACGACCAGGGAATTGGTAGAATTGTAGAAGATTTAATCTAAATTTTATATCAATAACTATCTTCTTAACCTAGGATCTAAGACATCTCTTAGACCATCTCCAAGAAGATTTAGTGCAGTTACAAATACTACTAGAAAAACTCCAGGTATAACCACAGGCCACCATATCCCATACGGTAGGTAGCTCTGCCCCATTACCATCATATTTCCCAATTCTGGTAGATATTCATTCCCCCTAACTATTGAAAGATAGTACAATGCAGCAAAGACTAAAATGACTCTACCTACACTCAAAGAGATTTGAACAAATATGGGAGAGAGAAGATTTGGTATTACATGCACTACAACATTTCTAAGTCCAGAAGAACCAGAGGCAGTGGCAGCAGCTATGAAGTCTCGACCTCTAAGAGTTAACGCCTGTCCTCTTGCTAGTCTTGCATATAGTGGCCAAGATATAAATATTAATGCAAAAACGAGATCAATGAACTTTGCGCCAAGTACGAAGGTAACTGCTATTGCGAGTACAATGAAGGGAATGGATAGAAATACATCAGTTGTTCTCATTAGTATTTCATCAGCAATTTTCCCAAAGAACCCTGATATTGTTCCAATTGCAGTCCCAATTACAGCGCCTGACACCACTATCAATACAGAGTAACCAATATCGAATTTAAGGGCTGCAAGCATAGCAGGAAGAATTGGTATCCGGTATTCAGTCGTACCTAAGTAATACCACCAACCTCGATTAAACTGCGGTGGAGTTGGCAAAAGAGAATTCACACTAGCTCCTTTTAGGAAGGACAGCATTGAATTGATGTTGTTTACTCCAAGATACTGCGGATAAATATAGTCCATAGCTGTAAATATGAAATATACCAGAGATATAATAAGCCCTGCCGTTGCTGTCTTATTCTTCAATAAGAGTTTAAATAATGTAATAGTGTTCTCGTAACGAGGGTGAAGATGTCGTTTTTTAGGTTCCTCGTTGATCGGAACATCATAGTTTAGAGATAAATCACTCATATCTTATCCTCGGATCGATATAGGCGTAAGCAATATCAGTAAGTAGGATCACGACCATGAGAATAAAACCAAAAACTATCGTAGTCCCCATCACACCATAAATCTGAAAATATAAGGCTGCATTCACTGAAAGAAGTCCCATTCCAGGATACTGGAATACTGTTTCCACAAGAACAACTCCACCTAGCAAGTCAGCTAAAAGTAACCCGACCACAGTAATAGTCGAAGTAAGCCCATTTTTTCTAATGTGTCTTTTTAATACGAGCTTTTCCGGAACACCTTTCGCTCTTGCGGTTTTCACAAATTCCTGCCTTGAGGCGTCCACGATACCGGCCCTCATAAATCGTATAATTCCCGCAATAAGGGCATAAGAGAGGGTGGCAACAGGGAGAACTAGATGTAACAAGGCACTATATGCTAGAGTAAAATCGCCATGAATTAATGCATCAATTAAGATCATGTGAGTGGGAGTCGAGAGTAATACGCTGCTGTTTGGACTATGAAGCCAAGGAGGGAGTGGATTTGGGACTGCACTGGATGATACAATACCACTGATTGGGAAAACCGAGATGGGAAGTCCCAAGATGCCTTTTCCAAAGAGAATTTGAAGCATCAATCCAAGCCAAAAGGCTGGCATAGCAAAACCGGTAAGAGTGAAAATCCTACCTGCATGATCAGCTAGGGAACCAGGATTATTTCCTATATAAGTTCCTAAAGGGATAGCTATTAGAAGAGAAACAATTAGCGAAATAACCACAAGTTGAACGGTATTAGGGAAGAATTCCTCAATGCCTGTAAGCACTGGACCTGAGTAGAAGCTTGTATTCATAAAACCAAAGTTTCCATGAAGAAGGCCATTTATGTAAAAAAAGTACTGAACTGGTTTTGGATAGTTAAGACCCAACTGAACTGCTGCATCATGCAGTTGAACGCTAATAGAGAGTGTACTGTTTGGATTTATAAATTGAGCTTCAAGCAGAGTTTGAGGGAGCACACTCATAAGTATGAATGCAAAAATGCTCAGCCCAATAAGAGTTGGTATTATGAAAAGAAGTCGTTTTAATACATAATACATCATTCGCATTTTGCAACGTAAATCCCATTTAATATTAGATGATTTCGGCACTATGGAGTATGGGACATGAGTCAATCCATGAACTCTTCATTGTGAGTGCCAATATCCGCCATTGCTGTATCGTCAGATTGCACTTCGAGTGCTGATACCTGTTTGAAATAAGCGGAGAAGGGAGATACTGCCCGGGTCCAAAGGATATGCTCATAATATCGGAGGTATTCAACATGTAAGAGAAGGGCTGACCTGGGATTTAACATACCTGTCCCACACTCGATAATGGAGGAACTCTTAAGGTTAAGAAAGGCCTTCGGTGTAGCCCTAGTCAGCATATCACATGATATTGCCTTGATCTCAAGGTTATCTGATAGACTAATGGTGATGTATGCCGGGATTCTAGTTGAAAAACTTCCTTCAAACTCATTTGATGTTGCACAGCACCCTTACACGCATCTTCTCGTTAATTCAATTCCAAAGCTTGAGGAGGATATTGCAGAAGTCCAGCCTATCCGTGGGTCCCCACCCAGGCTTATAAGCTCCATTATAGGATGCCCATTTCTTGAAAGATGCGATTACGCTGTTATGTCATGCAGAGACGAGTCCGCTGCAGTACTTAGGCAGACTCAACCTTATCATGAGGTTGCCTGTTCTGTGCTTCCAGTGTTTCCCTCTGCTAATATGAAGGCTCAAAAACTCAGGAAAAGAGAGGATTCTGGTAACAGTACCTCCAATAAAGCAGTTGTTTTGGAAGCATCGAACCTAACGAGAATATTCGAGAAAAGAACTGGCATACGTGAAATTGCGACAAGCGCGTCAAACAAGATTGTAGCAGTTAGCAAGGTGGACCTGACCGTCAGGTCAGGAGAAACCGTGGCGTTAGTTGGTGAAACTGGATCGGGAAAAACAACACTTAGCAGGATGCTGGGCCTACTAGATGCACCAACGAGCGGGCAGGTTAAAATCATGGGAGAACTCGTTAACCTGAGGAAGAAAAAAGAAATTATGGCATTCAGAAAGATCATTCAGACAATATTCCAGGACCCATTTCAAAGCATTAATCCCAGGTTTCCAATTGCAAGCACCGTTGCCGAGCCTCTTACCGTGAATAAACGAGCATCCGCAACACAAACAGGCTCGAATAACGGGGACTTTCAGCAGCAAGGGTTTGGTTCCGTGCTCAGCAATGCTGAGAATCGTGAGACTATGGTTGTGAAAGCATTGCAGGAGGTGGAGCTCTCGCCGCCTGAAGACTATCTGGAAAAGTACCCTCACCAGCTGAGCGGAGGGCAGAGGCAGAGGGTTAGTATAGCCAGGGGATTGATTGTCGATCCAAAGATTTTGATTGCTGATGAACCTATCTCAATGCTTGATGTTTCACTCAGGGCCGGAATCTTGAACCTGCTGAGGAAGCTGAAGTATGATTTCGGTATCTCGGTTCTTTACATAACTCATGATGTAGCATCTGCAAGGTACCTTAGCGATCGGATATATGTGATGTATAAGGGCGAGATAGTTGAGACAGGCGAAACTGAGGACCTGATCAGGAGGAGCGCACATCCGTATACAATTGCATTATTGCTGGCAAGTATCGGAATAGAGGGATCTATATCAGAAAAGCTTGGAGAAAGGATATTTTCCCAGAGTGAAGCGGCAGATAACAAGGGATGCCTGTTTGCGCCAAGATGCCAGTTCGCGCAAGACATCTGTTCTGCAGAAAAGCCGGAACTCATGCAGATGTCCGAGTCTCATTCCTCCCGGTGTCATTTTGCTCAGGACATTCAGGGAATGGGACTGACAGAATTGAGACCTAAAAAGTGAAGTTAATCAAGCTCTGGAGATGTTTGGTTTAAGCATGTTCTTACGAGTTAAGAGTCATGGCACCATTAAAAAATAAAATTTTTTTTCACCAGAGTTAAACTATTACACGTTAATTCTCAGATTGTGAAACAAGACCTAATTGGTAAAATCGTTAATGCTGCAGTAACACACAAAAAAGTGGTTATCCTGCTGTGGGTCGTAGGTATTCTACTTCTTACTCCCGTGATATTATCCTATACAGACTACGTCAGCTATTCAAATGAAGCTGCTGGATCTTCTCACTTTGAGTCGACCAGGGCAAGTGAAATACTTTCCAAAGTCAGTCCTCAGAATTCATCCCTCACAGTGGTAATTTGTGTGCCGAGTGCAGACAATGTTAGCATTGCAAATAAAACCCTGAACTTTCAAGACAAGATTGCAAACTCATCATTGAAGTACGTTAGTTCGACGGACTCTGCCTTTTCGGCCTATGCTTCATATCTTGATGAGATTTATGGCAAGTACACAACACTCATAAATCAAGTGTATTATTCAGTTTCTAACGAAAGCATACTTATTTTTCAGTTTCCGTCAGCTTTCTACCATGAATGGATGCTATCTGGATACAATACCTCTAATATATATGCAGCAGCCCTGAATGCTGGATACTCTAATACGTCGCAGCAGAATTTCTTCCTGTCCGCTTTGAATGAAAGCCTCAGACATAATTCCCAGCTTGGACCATACTATAACGTATACAATGCGACTAGTAATACCGCAATCAACTTCTATTCATCCTCCCAATATACCAGTTATCTCATAAAGTATGGAAGCATTCAAAACTATTCGCAGTACAACTGCCTTGTCACGGAAAAGATAATCTATTCATTGTCAGGTTACAAGATATCGCAGACAATCATACATTCTGAAGTAATCTCCACAAATCCGGGTGAGTTTTATGTCAGAAACTACGGTCTGAGTGGTGCTCCCGCCTTCATCTTTAAGCAGTACGTATCACCCGATAATACAACCTACCTTGTCAATGTGGTTCTTAATGTATCTCAGTCTTACAGAGGGGCTAACAATTTTTACCCGGCGCAAAGCATTGTTCCTCAACTTAGGAACTACGTGTCGGAATATTTTGGAACCCAGGGCAGCGTAACTGGTAACGGGGCAATTTCTTATGATGTGCAGAGCACCCAGGGTGACTCTTTCATTGGTTTCATCTTCACATTCGTATTTTTAGCAATAATTGTTGGCCTGGTTCTGAGGTCTTACATATCGCCCGTGCTGGCTTTAGTTCTTGTAAGCATTGCAACAGTACTTGGTTATGTTTCCGTCTTCATAATTGGGATAACCTACCAACCGGTCAATTACATCGTTACATACACACTCACTGCTGTACTCCTTGGCGTTTCAACCGACTACCTCCTGTTCATACTTTCAAGATTCAGGGAAGAACTTGCAAATGGAAAGACATCGGACGACGCAATAAGAAGCTCTGCCTCGAAGTCAGGCAAGGCCGTTGCCATAAGCGGATTAACGGTCGCAACTAGCCTCGGATCACTCTTCTTTATAAGTGGCCTAAACACTTGGGGCCGGTCCTGTTCATAGCTGTTCTTCTGACTGTTCTTGCTGAAATAACTCTATTACCCGCATTGGCGGGCATATTGGGAAGGCGCATTTTCAGGAAGCTCCCGACGATGCAGATACACAAGTCTGTATTCTACAGGGCAGCACAGTTTTCTTCCAAGAAGAGAAAGGCCGTCCTGGCGGCAATATTGATAGCGGCAGCACCCGCTGTTTATTTCTGGTTCGAAGCTCCAGTTACGTATGACATATCTGGCGAACTGCCTGCTAACCTACCTAGTGTAAAGACACTTAACCTTGTAAACGACAAGTTTGGTGGATCTGCATTATACCCCGTGTTTGTAATCTACAACCTTACTGATCCTGCATTTAATGGAAATACAGTGAATCAGACTGCGTATAATGAGATCTTGTCAGCTCAGGAATACATAAAAGGGACGAATGGTGTTTCCTCAATTGTGGGGCCCTCCTCTTCTAATGGTGATCTGGAAAATACGGCCTTTCTGTTCAACGAGAACAGGAGCGTTTACTTCATTGTGGATCTGAGCTACACCCCTTACTCTCAGAATGCTATCGCATCAGTTCAGCACCTGAGGGATAACAGTTCATTCATCGTTGGAGGCATTACATCGGATATCATAGACCTCAGGGATTCCTCCCAGCAGGAGTATACAATTCTTGAACTTCTGATTGTGGCGGCAATTGCAATCATAATTGGTGTATCCTTCAGGTCGATAAAGTTCCCCTTCATAGCACTTACCGGAGTTTTCATCAGCATTTCTTGGACGCTTGGCTTCCTCTACGTTGTAATCACGTACATACTGCACGAATCTCTGATATTCCTGATACCCGTGATCCTGTTTATCATCCTCATGTCGCTGGGAAACGATTTCACTGTTTTCCTGATCTCAAGAATAAAGGAGGAACAGGAGACACATGGATTCACGGAGGGCCTTTACAGAGGAATGGGTGGATCCGGTTATGTCGTTACTGCCCTTGGTGTGATTCTTGCAGCTTCATTGGGATCGTTAGGACTGGTGCCAATTGCATTCCTGCAGCAACTGGGTCTTGCTTTTGCCGTTTCCCTGCTTGTTGACACTTTTGTAATAAGAACGCTATATTTCCCGGCAATGATCTCGTTGCTGCAAAGGCGGAGAAATGTGCTCAATTGAGGAAGTCGTAGTCGTAGACTACCATAACCCTTGATTTTTCATCCAGCTTTCTTGCGTTTACTATCAACCTTTTGGCGACTTCCAGAGACTCGGAAAAGCAGACGGCTATGCCAGCTTTGTTGTCTGAAATCTGGAAGATAAGAGACGACTGAATCGCAGGCATCACTTTTTCAGGGCTGTTGCTGAAGAGCAGGAAGATGACTGCATCTGTTTTGCTCAGATCAAGGATCAGAATCACAGACGCGATTCTTCTTTCTCTAAGCCTTTCGATCCGTTTCTTCGCTGAAGCACTCGATATGCTTAGTTTCTTTGCCAGAGATGCCACTGCCATTCTAGGATCTTCCTTGAGTGCTTCGATAACCTTTCTGTCAAGGTCGCTTACATTTGTTAATTTTCCCGATGGGGGTGGGGTATAATTCATGATGGGTGCACCCAGCTTCTCGTATGCCTTTTTCAGGATGCGCTCCAGTTCCGCCTCGTTGTTGCCATGGAATCCGAAAATGGATATGTCTTCAAGGCACCTGAATCTTGAAAAAATATCGTCTGCATAGTCACGATCGGTGACGAATGCAGCGAAGCCCTGCATGCCCCCGTAGAATTCAGGATTAACATGAAGAACAAACTTCTTGATGATTCCGTCTTCCGTTAATTTGCTGAACCTGTATTTCAGTGCCTGTGGAGAAATTTTTAGCTCGTCTGCAATCCTTTTCTGTGGAATTCTACCATCTTTCAGAAGCAGCTGAATAATATTCTTGTCAGTTGTATCCATGATCCTGTCCTGTTTATCTAAATAATCCATACAAGATGCTAAATTTTTGCATCCGGCGAATCGGCAAAAGGCATTAGAACCATTTCTTGGGAATTGTATTCGAAAATGGGAAAATAATAAGTCACCCGTTTTTCACTATTTTTAAGTTCAGCCCTTCCCACTTTGTCCTGTATCCGAATTCTCTTAAGGTGTCGATAACGTCAAGTTCAGCTTCCTCTATTTCCTTGAACATTCTATCCAGGTCCGGCCACAGTTCGTCCACCTTCGAACGCAACGCATTTTTGTCCACCTTCTTTCTCTTGATCTCAGGTTCTGGAACATTTTCAACCCGCTTGCTTTCTTTAAGTTTCGATATGACTGCGTTCCAGTCCACAGAATCCTTGAAACAGATTTCTCCTGCTATCTGTTTGTCTCCGGGGCCAAGTACGTATATGAACGCAGCAGAAATTCCAGACTTCCTGAGCTTCTGCTTTATCTTTTCATTAAAGTCATGATAAATCTTTCTCGTAACATCGAAATAGATCCTTTTACCATCGCGTTCAAGAAAATAGTCCGGGAAGAATGCCTCGTTCTCAATTATTATTGGAGATGCATGCATGAGCCTTGGATCTGGAACTACGTTTTTCTTTCCAGTCCTTTCTGGAAAATAACTGCTTATTGAAGAGTCCAGACTGAATGAGAATTTTTCCTTTTTTCTGTCTTTTTCCAGTATAACTGAGCAGACAAAAGACCACTTCTCAAGTGTGATCAAGTATCGCAGCAGTTGGGCAAACCTCACACCATAACGCCTGGTTTCTTCAAGTCCTGACATTGGGCCGTCAAAGTGTATTTCAGCGATTTCTCCCTCCAGTATTTTTGGGCTGAAAAGCAGACCAAGGTGCTTGGATTCCCTGGCAAGCCCACCCCAGTCATCTATATCCTTGACGGTCAGCTCAAAAGCTTTTAGGAGCAGTGTTTCGGACTGTTCAAGGTTATACTGCCTGCAAAGCTCATCGTCGCTCGAATCTGAAACTTCAAGAAGGATATCTTCTTCCTCCATGTCTGAATACATTGACGACTCGACTTCCTGCAAAGTAGCAGAAAATTCGTTAGCGACCTTCTCAATTATTCTTTTACGTTCTGAATGCGTCTGAACGCCAGCAGGTGCCAGCAGGAAAATGCGCTCCCGAATGCTCGGAGGATCAAGCGTGCCTGTACTGCTGAACCTTGATTCCCTGAACATAATCTCCCCCAGCCCTTTTATTACCTTGTTATACTGGACCTTCAGTTCTAGTTCCCTGAGCCTGTCTGCAATATCCTTTCTACGTGAACCGATCAGGCTGCTGAAAAGCTCTCTTACCTGCCTGGTATACTCATAGAAATCCTCACCTATAAAAGATGGGATAACTGTCCCGCGGTTTTTATTTCGTCTTACTGAAAGAAGCTCTGTTTGGAACGCCTTTGCTCCTCCTCCTGCTAGTTCCAGATTCTCCGGTTCCAGAAGCAACAAGTTCGTACATGACTGCCTGTTTGTCGCTTCCTGGCCTCACTATTCTCCCGAGTCTCTGCTTGAACTGCCTGTTGCTCCCCGATCCGCTTATGATCACTGCCACGGAAGCGTCGGGTACATCGACACCTTCGTCCAGTATCCTGCTTGTCGAAAGTTTCGTGATCTTCCCCTGCTTAAAATAATCAAGATACATCTTTCGTTCCTTTCCTGGCGTCTTGTATGTCAAGGCAGGTATCAGGAACTCCTTTGATACCATGTATGCGGTATCTGTATCCTCAGAGAAAATAAGTGTCTTCTCGTTCCTGTGCCTGGAAAGCACGTATCTCACAAAATCCAGCTTTGCCCTGGCATTGAATGCAATCTGCCTGGATTTTCTCCAGGCAAGGAGGGCTTCCCTCCCTTCACGGTTCCATGACCTGCGGATAAAGTTCTGGAAATCGAACTGTCCCTTCAGTGAGATGTTGTATCTCCTGATGTAGGACAAGAATATATTCCTGTACCTGTTGTACTCTTCCTCCTCCTGGTCAGACAGTTCAATCTGGACTTTCCTGATCTCGAACCCTGCTATGTAGTCTCGTAGTTCCTCATATCCCATTTCAAAAACCTTGTTGCCGAAATATGGTGCAAGGAGTTCCTGAAGGCCATCTGATCGTTCATATGTGGCACTCAAACCAAGACGGTAAGGGGAGGCGTACATCTTCGCAATCTGGGAATACTGCTCGGATGCCATGTGATGAACCTCATCCGCAAGCAGGAACTTAAAACGGTTGCCAAGTTTTTCACCCATTAGATATGCTGAATCATAGGTGGATACAGTTACATCTCTTACTTCACGTATATCTCCTCCCAGCTGTCCAATCTCAACGCCGAGAGAAGATTCCAGCCTCGATCGCCATTGCTGGACCAGTTCAATCGTGGGCGCCACTACCAGCGAGCTTTCAGATATCCTTGATATAGCCTCTATTCCTATGTGCGTTTTGCCGGTCGCAGTCGGAAGTACTACAACGCCCCGCATACCGTTACTTTCCCACATGCTCAGTGCCTGTTTCTGGTAACCTCTTAACTCCGGAGGAGGATGTGAGAACATCAGCTTAGGTTGCTGGAAGACATGATCGTCAGCATCTGGAACCAGAATCATGATGTCCCTATAGAAGCAGGCCATGGCTCGATACTTGTCGATCCTGCTGTCATAATGAACATATTCAGGCATCCTGACAGAGTGGGGCCAGCTGTCAATGACTACTGTTCCCTGGTCAAACTCTATCTTCATGCATTTCGCTAATCAAGACTGATTATATTACAGTATTTGAGCAGAAACATTCAGATCTTCCTGAGACTATACTATTTAATTTAGCAATAAGGCAATTGAAATAAGAAAAATGTCCAATATACTGAAGGCCGCCTACACAGCTGTGAAGTAATGAATTTAACGTCCACGCTTCCTTTAATGGTTGAAGACCTTAACCTGGCGGAAGGAGAAATGCGTCAACCCTGAAGAAAGCTCAAAGGGGAATGAATAATTAACACAATCATGAAATCATGACATGTATGGCTTGTGGGTCAAGGAAATTTCCCGGGTTTATGCCTCCTTTTCAGAATTGAGGGATGCCTCATTCGCCATCCTAAAGAATTTTGGAAGCACCTTGAAAGATAGGACACAAACCGGGAACAAAATAATTCCTGCGTATAGAAAAATTGAAGTTACACTGAAAAATAGTGCCATAAATGAAAAGACGGCCGCCAAAGCGGGGGTAGCCCCACCTAAAAATACCCTGAGGAACGCCATAACCTTTCCGTAAATGTTTCTGGGCACCACCTTCATCAGGTTGACATCCAGAGGTATGTTTATCACCGGTAACAGCAGACCAATTAAGAACGAATCAACAATATCGCCAATAGCGCTTTTCACTAGTGCAATAAAGAGTATAGCTGGCGAATACAACAGGATTAGAAGGGATATCCGATATGCGGTGTTGACATGCTTTTGCAAAGGTCCTGACAGTAAAGATCCAATAATACCTCCTACAGAGAGAAGGGCGACAAATAATGTGTAATAAACAGGGCTTACCTTAAGGACAAGGTGAAAAAGCCCTGAAGAGTATACATCCAGGCAAACAAGAAGGCCGTTGAGCACAAAACCAACGACCAAAAAACCAGTTATTTTCTTTAGAAAAACAAAGGTAGAGGTCAATTCAGACCTAACCGCAGCTTTTTCTTCGGCGTTACGAGGTTCCGATATAGGGAAGGAGAGAAGAAGAGCTGCAATTGACATCCCAAGGATTATTAACACAAAGTAATGCTGCAAGTAGATGATGGAAGCTCCTCCAAATAAAGTGCCTATCAATGATGATGCGTAACCGGCACCAGAAAAGGTCTGATTTGCAGGCAAGAATTGCTCCCTGTCCAGGTTCTTCTTTATTGTTGCAGAGATTGTATCTCCTTTCATCATTACGCCGATGGTTAAGAAAACTGTAGCCGTATAAATAAAAGGTATAGATTGTCCAATCACCAACAATGCAGTTCCAAGAATCAAGATCAATGATGATAACGTCCCAAGTTTAGTGCTGTTGAACCGATCAATGAGATGCCCGACCGGAACCGTGAGGAGGAGATCTGAGGCAAGCGAAATTGTGGGAATCAGTCCCGCCAGAAATACTGACTTGAATGCAACAACAATCTCCCACAGGAAGAAGACTGTAAATGCATTGAAGACTATGCTTCCCAGAAATCTGGAACTCAAGTACCTGTAGAAAAAAAATGGAAGACGGGCCATTTATTGCAGCATATCATTCTACCGTATATTATAAAACTTGGATCATGCCAACTAATAAAGGATCCCGGATTAATAGATGAATTATTGGAAATACAGTGCAATAATCAAGACGATCAAGGATATATACGAATAGAATATTATCAGGTATGTATAATCCATTGAAGTTCTATGCTGGTGAAGCCATGAAAACGATAAATGACAGAGCAAAGGAAGTGCTGTCTTTCCTCTATCCCGCAGTTACTATATCGGAGGACGCTGGTGAGATTATCGTTGAGGCAGACATGCCTGGTTTCGACAAGAAAGATGTCAAGGTAAGACTGGACAGGAATGCCATTGTTATTCAGGGGAGCAGAAAGATGGAACAAAAAGGAACGGTGATCCTCAACCAGAGACCCGAGAGCCTGTTCAAGAGAGTGTCTCTTCCATACGACGTTGACCCTGCAGCAGAATTGACCGCAAAATACACTAATGGTGTACTCACGGTAAGGATTCCTGTAAAAGGTATAAAAACTGTTAAGGTAGATTAGATCTTCCATCAGACATTTTTTTCTGGAATGCAGATCTCTGAGTGTTAATGTAATTGCGCCGAGAGCATCATTTATGCATACATATATGGGTATAATCTGATAATCCACCCTGTACTGGGAATACGGGACGAAATATTATATGGATCGAGGGACGCACCTATTAAAGATCGCCGCTATTTCACTCGTCGCAGTTGTGGTGGTAATGTTTTTCGTTGGCTTATTTATTATAAAGCCGACAATTTACAGTTCACCCGGTTATGGATATGGAATGATGTACGGCGGATATTATGGATACTGGTATATTATGATGCCAATAATGGCGGCCTTGGCCATCATTTTTGTTTTTCTCTTCTTCTATCTGATCGGATCCTTTAAGGTAGAGCACGAAACGAGATCCGACCCGTTGGATATACTCAAAGATAAATTCGCACGTGGAGAGATAACTGAAGATGAATTCAAGAAGAAAAAAGACCTGATCAGTTGAGAATACTTGAACCAGAAGCCGGGTAAGAATCTGATCGTTTGTAGTGTAGGATTTCAGCTCTTCCTGAAAAGAACCAACATGAACAGTATCACAGATAGACCAAGAAGCGAGAAGCCTAGATAGCTGTCAGTCGTCGCTATGTAGACGGATGCGAGCGCGAAAAATCCAAGAAATATGGATGCTGGGATCTTTATGTTATTCCGGGAATTGTGGTTCCCCGATTGTTCTTCAAGGCTTCTCTTGAGAAGTGGCAGGACATCAAGCCCTTTTTCGATCGAATAGATAGATTTTCGCACAAATTCAGATATCTGGAAGCGGTACAGGTCATTGAGCATTCCTTCCTGATAAAGGATCTGCCTCAGGATTGCTATAAATCTAAAATCCGGATCAAGGAGCTTGCACGTTCCTTCAAGAAGCGAGCTCATCCTCATATACAGGACTAGCTCCCTGGGAAGCCTGAATGGAAATTCAAAGATCACGTCGTTAGCAATTGAGAATATCTCCTGGACCTCCCGTTCCTCTACAGGTTTTCCCTGAAGGTTTGCAATCGCGAGTTCCATGGTTCTCCGCATTACAGCCCTGTTTGCCACTGGAGAAAGAGCGTTCATTGAAATCAGGGAATCCATGATTACATCAGGATCCGAGTTAGACAGCCCGTCGTATAGCTTGAGGAGCTGGAATCTTGTTTTTTCATCAAGGCTTCCCACCATGCCGTAATCATAGAGGATAATTGTACCGTCGTCTGCAACCGAGATGTTCCCTGGGTGTGGATCTGCATGAAATATCTTGTCTCTCAGAAGCATCCTCATAAAGAGAAGATCAAGCCGCCATGCCAGGTTTTTCAGATCTATTCCCATGCCTCCAAGTGTCTTTACATCAGTTATCTTTACCCCGGGATGATATCTCATGACGAGCACCTGTGATGAGGTAAGTTCCTGGTAGACTTCAGGAACGATCACCTTCTCCTGTCTCTTCCTGATGTTTTCACCAATCCTCATTATGTTCGAAGATTCCTTAAGGTAGTCTGCTTCGTCAAAGATTCTTCCCCTGAAATCAGCAATTACGTTGTCAAGGGATACATATAGATATGTGTCAAGACGCCTTCTTGCAAATGTCAGCAGCCTGCTGATCACTGCGATGTCTTTCCGGACTCGCTCCCGTATATTTGGCCTGTTTACCTTGACGACGACGTCATCGCCATGATATTTTGCAAGGTATACCTGACCAAGCGACGCACCTGAGATGGCTTCCTCGTTGAACGAATCAAATACTTCAGAAATCTTGCCTATATTCATTTCTATGACGGGTTTGACCTCTTGAAATGGAGCCGGCGGGACGCTGTCCTGGAGTTGCTCGAATGCTTTTATATACTCATTTGGAAGAAGGTCGGGCCTTGCCGAAATCACCTGTCCCAACTTGATATAAGTGGGTCCTAGCTCAATGAATGTGTTGACCGCCTTCTGGCCATTGGCCTCAATCTTTGTATCCCAGACATGATCCTCGCTTTTCTTAACGCGTGCTCTATCCTTGGTGTAGCGCCTGAAAACAGGATAAAGCTTCAAGAGAACGCGAAGCTCGTCCCTTATACTTATTTTGACCGGAGCTTCGGGCATTTCTTACTGATGTCCACTTTCCTAATAAATATCCTTGTATTGCTAGACTCAAAAAATGGTTCTTACCAGTAGTCTTTGTGGACAATTTCGTCCAAAAGGTCTTCTATCTTCTTCTTGTTCGCAAGTTCGCGCGCCATGCTCACGGAAATAGCGTTTTTTATTACAGGATCGGAATATTCTTTCTCCATCAGCTGTAAGATGTTGTAAAGATCCCTGTAGTACCTCATTGCGAGCATGAGGATACTCTTCACGTCATTATGGTCTATTGGCCCTTCCTCTTGAAGGAGATGATCAAACCTCTCGTAATCATCCTCTGCTTCAGCAGGTACCTCAATTGAAGATGTTGGCTCCTCCTCCATTGCTTTCTCTAGAATCTGGATATCATCATCCTCCTGCTCGGAAAGTTCCTTTAAAAGATTCCTCACGTGGTCCATGCTCGACTTAGAATACAGATTGTCAAATCTCGATTTCAGCCTGGACTTAAGGCGTATTATGTTTGTGATCAGATCATTCCTGACAAGCGCCCTGTCCTTGCCGGAAATAGCACTCCCGCCGGAAGGTTTCCTGGAGCTCATGAAATATGAACATAATACTGTGTATTAACTTTTCTCTTGTTTCTGTTTACAATTTGCACTTAGAATGAAAATAATTTAGCCAAGATGAAAATATCTTGCTGTGAAAGTATCCCCGTCAATAATATCTGCAAAACTAGAATATCTGGGATCAGAGATAGCAAAATGCGTGGAAGGTGGCGCCGCTTCTTTTCATCTGGACGTCATGGATGGGCATTTCGTGCCAAACCTGACAATGGGTCCGGATCTTGTAAAGGCTGTTCGAAGATGCACCGACCTGGATCTTGAGGCACATCTTATGCTACAGAATCCGGAGAGATATTACAAGGATTTTATCGATGCGGGTGCAGATATCCCACTTATCCATGTAGAGTCGCCAATCAACACTGGATCTCTTGTAAGAAGGATATCGCATGAAGGTTACAGATACGGAATTGTGATAAACCCTGAAACACCATTGGAGAAGGCTTTGCCTTTTATTGAAGATGCTTCAATACTCCTGATTATGAGTGTCCATCCTGGCTTCTCTGGTCAGAAGTTCATAGAAGATGCAGTTGGCAAGATAAGGGAGGCCCGCATGTATATCGATGATCATAAGCTTCAGGCTTCCATAGAAGTCGATGGCGGGGTCACCCTTGAAAAAGCCCAGGTATGCAGGGATGCGGGTGCAGACATCGTTGTATCTGCGTCATATATATTTTCCGGCAATGTGACGGAGAGAGTTGGCCTCCTTTCAAGATTGTAAGCACGATCACTGCACTCTGAGAAGTATCCTGCCTTCAGTCCTGCCAGAGTAAGCCTGAATTGCCTCCTTCAAATGATCGATGCCAAAAACCCTGTCTGTCGGCAGGCGAATGGAATTTGTTTGCATAGTTTGTAAAAGGGATTTCATTTCAGCGACCGTTCCTCCAGTTGTCCCGATTATTTCGATCTCCTGCGTATAGATCTTAGCAAGGTTGACCTGGACGTTAGCACCGGTGAATACCCCAAATGTTGCAATTTTAGCTCCAGGTGCAGCATGATTGAATGATTCAGTAAAGAGATCTCCACCTAGCGAATTTATGATAACATCAGCTTTAAGGTCCTCAGGAATCTTATCATGAGAATAAACGGATGAGGCGCCATATTTTTTCACCCATTCCTTGGACGAGACGGCCGAGACCTCCATCCCTCTATACTTGCCTAACAAGGTCGCAAACAGTCCTGTGTTGCCGGAGGCCCCATATACAAGCAATTTCTGCCCGCTGGCAGCTCCAGCCCTGTTCAGCGCATGCAGTGCTGTCAAACCTCCTACCGGAATGCTGACAGCATCCTCAATGTTTACCTCATCCGGGATTCTAAGAAGCATCTTCTCCGGTACGGATATTTTTTCACAGTAACCACCGTTTGATAGAACGCCGAATATCCCGCCGCTCGAGCAAAGTTCTTCCCTGCCGCTTTTACAGTACTTGCATGTACCGTCGAACCATCTAGAATATAGAATGACACGATCACCCTTTTTAATAGTTTTTCCCGATGTTTCCGCTACACCGGAAATTTCTGATCCGGGAATGTGCGGATCTGGTTTCAGTCCATAGACAGTCTTATTCCTCACAACATTGATATCTATAGGGTTAAGCCCTGCGAATAGAACCTTGACCACGATTTCATCCTTCTGTGGAACAGGATCCGGCACATCCGCGATGCCTGCATTCTCTTCCCCGTATGGTTTTCTTACCAGTACTGCTTTCATGAGAAAAGAAATGCAAGACAATATTAATATCTCTTCCTGATTCATATTGATCCTGTAGAATGGAGCAGAAGAAAATCAGGCTAGCCGTAGAAGCTGACTGGCAGCATATAAGCCGGATATCCAAGGCGTCCGGGTACATGGATTACATAAATAATATGGGGCGAGCTTACATGAGCGAAGGCACCATACTTGTGTGCGAAATCGACATGCCATGCGGCTTCCTGAAAATTGAGATGCTTCCTGATGGCAGTGCCTGGCTAAGCGGGATTCGCGTCGGTCCCGAGCACTGGAGACAGGGGATCGGTGATTCCATGACGAATGCGGCCCTGGTCTTTGCAATTAGCCGGGGAGCCAGTTTTGCGCGTATGCTTATCCATAACGAAAACCAGAGATCTGTTTCACTTGCCCTAAAGAACGGCTTTGTTAAAAAGAGCGTGTTCCATTTCTATGAGGGCAGACCAGATATCACTGAGATGGTCGAATCAGCTAAGCGATACGATACCCTTGTTAATGTGGGATGGCGGTTTGCAAATCATGCCAATATGAAGGAAAAACTTGGCTCCCTCTTGACGGACGGCGGATCCTCAGTTTTCATCTACCATGACCACGAAGAGACCTTTCAGTTCATGGAAATGAATGAAGAGGTAATGCTCATTCCTAAAGGGATAACCTGTGTGCCGGACCATCTCGGGTCTTTCATAAAGAATGGAAAAAAACTTGAAGGATTTGAGGAGGCTTCAGTCTATGAAAAGCCTCTCTCGTGAAGTCATTTTTCTTCAAATTTCTCGAATGTTTTACTCTTTTTTATAAAAGCTTGTGACTTTCAGGCGACCTGTCTCGTCGTACACGAAGAGTTCAGAGCCTTCGTCAAGCGTTCTCTTATGGCTTCCATCGCATAATGGCTTGTTGTTGGAAAGCCCACACGCGCAAAGATGCAGTTCCTGGTCCCCTACCTTCACCATGTACGGCCTGTTTCTTTCATGTAAAACTAGTCTTGGCATGATTATCAATTGTAAATTATGTTATCCCATAAAAAGCATTCTGGCAGAACCTCGTATGGATTCACATGAAGCCACTTTTTGGCATGTGTTGGAACCTATGATATTGAAAATACGTTCTAATCAGGATAAGGTTAAATATTTTAGAATAATAACCACCAGCCAAACTGCTGTAGGACTGTGCAGGCATCTAAAGCATAGAACTGATATTTTGGCGCTGGGGTGATCCGACCCCGATGCGTGGTCAATAATGGCGGAAAGAAGAGGCCTGATTCTTCTAAGTGTCCTGATCGGGACATTGATGTCGGCAATAGACACAACAATAGTTATACTTGCCCTGCCGACTATAACCAGTAGCTTTAAAAATGCGTCGTTCATTGAAACTATCTGGGTAATTCTGATCTATCTTCTGGTGCTGGCTGTTCTCACCACGCAGATGGGTAGGCTTGGAGACATATTTGGCAGGGGCAGGATCTTCAATCTTGGATTCCTGATATTCATTTTAGGTTCTGGCCTGGCAGGTGTTTCCCCAACCGTTGATTTTCTCATTGGATTCAGGGCGCTGCAAGGATTTGGGGCTGCCCTTATTCAGGCAAACAGCAGCGCAATTGTGGCGGATCATTTTCCCCCGGGTGAGCGCGGGAAGGCTTTTGGCATAACCTCAATGGGCTGGAATATAGGTGGGACCCTGGGAATAGTCCTTGGCGGTTTCATAACTACACTGATTGGGTGGCGTTACATTTTCTATATCAATGTGCCAATAGGACTTATTGGATTTGTTATAGCTCTTATGTACATAAAAGACAATAAGAAGAGCCAAACGAAGATTGACTATGTCGGAACTTCGATCCTTTTCGGGATACTGACCCTGATAGCATACGGTGCAACTGATATTGCAGGCCATGGACTCGATATCGACAATATCGTTGAAATAACAATAGGAATCCTCATGATTATTCCGTTCATTATAGCCGAATCAAGGGTGAAAAGCCCGCTGATAGAGCTGAGAGCGTTCAAGGAAAGACTCCTGTCTTATTCACTAATCGCAGCAACCTTGCAGGCAGTCGGCTATCTTTCTGTTGTCTTCATACTGATAATGTATCTTCAGGGGATTCGCGGCTTCACTCCCCTGTATGCATCAATTCTGCTGGTCCCTGGATATGTCCTTGCAAGCTTCCTGGCTCCATTAATGGGCAGGTACGCCGACAAGGTTGGCGCAGGAATCGTTGCCACAGCAGGCATATTTTTTATGTCAATTGGTGTTTTTGTATACCTGTTTTTAGGCGTTGGGACCTCTATTTATGTTGTTATACTCGGTTCTGTGATTTCCGGATTCGGAGGAGCAATGTTCTGGCCGTCAAACAGCAGTTCAGTCATGTCCAGCTCTCCAAGGGAGTTGTATGGCTCTATATCCGGACTGCTTCGCACACTATCAAATATGGGAACACTTCTATCATATGTAATCACAATAACCGTAGCTGCTGAGACTATTCCAAGACAGGCTGCATATGCAGTCTTTTTAGGAAAGTACACGCTTGGTACAACACTCTCAAAATCGTTCATAACAGGGCTTCATTCTGCACTCATTGTAAGCATAATCCTCCTCATAGTAGCTGGTATTTTTTCAGTTGGGCGGGCAAAGAGGGCAAGGCCTCAAACTTTGGCTCATAGCGGAACAGAAGGCGTCTGGCAACAACCTGCCCGTTCGGATCAGGAAACAAAGAAGTAAAAGTATTTATAAACATTTGAGTTTATTAAAGCATGGAAATCAACCAGGACAGATCCACGAGGATGCAGATCCTTTCTTTGCTGAAAAAGGAGAGTCATTTGTCAATGAGCCAGATTGCTTCCAGACTTGGCGTTACAAAGATGGCAGTCTTCAAGCATATCACCGCGCTTGAGGCATCTGGGCTCATAGAAAGGAGTACTGTCAAAAAGCATGTGGGCAGGCCGGTATCCATGTTTGCCCTAACACCCTCCGGCAAGAAGAGGTTCGTTTCATCCTATGCAGGCCTGATGACTGATCTTGTCTCTTACCTTATCTCAAAAGATCAGAAGGACCTGGTTCTGGACTTCCTGAAGAAGCGATATGCGTCAATAAGAGATGAATATGAACAGGAACTTTTTCCGCTTGATGCTGAAAAGAGACTCAAGCAGCTTGCTGTCATGAGAGATCGTGAAGGCTATATGGCTGAACTCAGAAATACACCTGGCGGAATCCATGAACTCATAGAGTTCAACTGCCCAATATTCCAGATAGCCACACTGATGGGTGAGGCATGCGATCTAGAGAACAGCTTGTTCCGCAGCGTGTTGGGAGTACAGGTAGACTCGACTCATAAGCAGATAACAGGAGAAAGTTTCTGCAGGTTCCTTATACACAAGCATGAACCATAAGTGTTGGACTTTCCATATAAATCGTCAATGCGTAATTCTCGAAATCTCGATACCTATTGAACATTCTGAAATGTGATCATTAACAATACCTGCACCCTGCATGAATGAATAACAGGTTACAGGTCCGGCAAAGGTAAATCCAAGGTTCCTCAGATGAATACTCATCATTCTGGACTCTTCAGTTTGTGATGGAATTTCATTAATGGTCGAAGGCATAAAATGGACCTTTGGCTGATATGACCATACTATTTCCGAGAAACTTTGCCCACGTCCATGCATAGCGTTAAGGCTTTTTGCGTTCTGGATTGCAGATTTTATCTTTGCCCTGTTTCTTATGATAAGTGGGTTTTCGAGCATAGAAATCACGTCCGCTTCTGACAAACTCATTATTTTTTCTGGGTTGAATGAAAATAGTGCGTTCCGTATTGCCGCTCGTTTCTCTAGAACTAGTGACCAGCTCAGCCCAGCCTGGAAAGTTTCCAGAACGAAGAGGCCGAAAAGAGAGGTGTCATCTAGTAATGGCCTTCCCCACTCATTATCATGATATTCTCTCATTTTCTTTGACTTGTTAGCCCACTCGCATAAGATTCTGTTATCACGCATGGATCGACAAGGAAGCATACCTTTGGAAGTCTTGTATTTTTGGATTCACGAAAGACTATTTCGTTCCCATTAAACATCTCAAACTAAAATGTATCGGGGACCTGGATAGGGGATCTGTATTTTATCATAACACTTTAAGCAAAAAAATGCAGGGGTCCTTACTTTGACTGTTTATCAGCTTATAGCACTGACATCCTCTCCTCTCTTAAGATCAGAGCTTTCTTGCTCGAATCATTGTAAATGCCGCAAAACTTTGCCTTGAATTTCGGCATGTATTAATAGATTCTTAAAATACAGTAGCTTGATCTTATGACCAAAGATGAAGTAGTAGTAAGGATAGGAGGTGCCGCAGGTGAGGGCGTTCAATCTGCAGGCGCTGTCGTTGCAAAATCATTTTCCAGAACCGGATTAACCGTGATGACATATAATTATTACCAAGATATCGTAAGAGGCGGGCAAAGCTGGTATCAGATCCGTGCCTCCCATAACAAGGTAAGAAGTCAGGGTGACGGCCTCGACGTTCTTATAGCCCTAAATATGGATGCTCTGGTAAGGCATACAAACCCTGAGATTAATGAAGGCGGGGCTTCCTCGCTAAATGGAATAGCGATATATGATCTTTCATTGACTGGTTTCAAAAAACAGGACAAAGTCGTTTACTGCCCAGTGCCGCTTTCAGATATTGCCGCTAAACACAGCAAGGTTTCTCTTGTAAAAAACACGGTTGCAATCGGTGCGGCCATGGCATCAATTGGATTGTCGTTTGGCGTTCTCGCAGATGTTATCAGGGATCAGTTTGGAGGCAAAGGAGACGTGGCCGAACAGAACGTTTTGGCGGCAAAGGAAGGCTATGATTATTTCGCCCAGAATTACAAGAAACTTGAAAAGAGCTTGAATTTCACCAACAAGAAAAAGTACCTGCTCGGAGGCGGAGAGGCAATCGGTCTCGGAGCGGTGAATGGAGGGCTCAGGATGTACATAGGATATCCAATGACCCCGGCCTCCTCTGCACTGCATTACATAGCTAGTCATGCCAAGGACTTCAATCTCTTTGTCAAGGTTCCTGAGGATGAGATTTCTGCAATAAATATGGCGATAGGTGCTAATTATGCTGGCTTGAGAGCAATGACAGGATCCTCTGGTGGTGGCTTTTCACTTATGGTGGAGGCCCTTGGAATGGCTGGAATGCTTGAAATACCTCTTGTCGTCTATGAAGCTCAGAGGTCAGGTCCGTCGACCGGCCTGCCTACAAAGACAGAACAGGGAGACTTGAACCTTGTTCTTGGAGCCTCGCAGGGTGATTTCCCGAGAATCGTACTTGCCCCAAGAAATGTTTACGATACTTTCCTCCTCACTCGCGAGGCAATGAATCTCGCTGAGAAGTATCAGACCCCGGTTCTTGTGATGTCGGATCTCTACCTGGCGGAACACCTTGAAACAGTCGACAAGTTTGACTTCAATTTCAAGATAGATCATGGACTCAGAGCGCCGGACAACATGAAGAATTATAAACGCTATGAATACACACAAAGCGGAATTTCGCCCAGGGCAATACCTGGCCAGCCGGGGCTAATGCACAATGAGGATTCTGATGAACATTCTGAGTCGGGGGACGTGGTCTCAGATGCCGAGACAGACCCCAAGCTACGTATTGCAATCATGGAAAAGAGGATGAGAAAGCTCGACTCTTACATTAAGGAGATGCCACCCACTGATACATACATGCTAGACGGCGCTGAGTACGCAATAGTCCAGTGGGGATCAACTCAGGGAGTTGTCGAAGAGGCTGTGGATATTCTGAGAAGTAAGGGGATCAAGGCTGGAGCTGTTGAGATAAATCGCGTTTTCCCTCTGAATCCAGACATACCCGGGTTGCTTAAAAACAGGAAGAAGATAATTGTTGTTGAGAATAATTTCACGGGGCAGTTCAACCGGCTTCTCAAGTCCGAATTCCTCGTTTCCACTTCACTCGTTAGAAAATTTGACGGAGAGGCGTTTTATCCAGGGGCGCTGGCAGAAGAACTGGAACAGGAGATTAAGAGGTGAAAATATGGTAACAGTAGCAGATTTTAATGGAACGGTGAAACCGGACTGGTGCCCGGCTTGCGGTAACTTTGCACAGCTTTCGGCAATGAAGGCGGTTCTTGCAGAACTTGGAATAGAACCACACAATACAGTTGTGGTCTCTGGAATAGGTTGTTCAAGCAATCTACCCGAATTTATCAAAGCATACGGCTTTCACGGATTGCACGGAAGAGCCCTTCCCGTTGCTTCTGCAATAAAATGGGCCAACCCGAAGCTGACCGTGATTGCATATGGCGGAGATGGTGATGGATTCTTTGAAGGGACGCAGCATTTCTATCATACGGCTAAAAGGAATGTTGATATCACGTACATAGTATCTGACAACCAGATATTTGGCCTTACCACCGGGCAGGCATCGCCTACTTCGGAGATAGGGTTCAAGTCCAAAACGACTCCTTACGGTAATATAGAGGAGCCAACGAACCCCCTTACGTTTGGGCTTGCAGCTGGTGCTACTTTTGTCGCAAGAGGGTTTTCAGGTGATCCGAAGCACTTAAATGAGATTATCAAGAGAGGAATACAGCACAAGGGATTCTCGTTTATCGATGTGATGAGTCCATGTGTTACTTTCAACAAGCTCAACACCTATGATTACTTCAGAAAGAGGGTCTATAAGTATGAGGCGAAGGATCTCACAGACTTTTCGGCTGCATACAAGATATCGGAGGAGTGGGGAGACAAGATACCTATAGGCATATTCTATGAAAAGTCTGAAAGGTCATACATTGACATGGATCCTGTGGCTTCCGGGACTCCTATGGTTGACATTGAACCTGTAAAGCTCAATGAGAAGCTTGTCGAGGAGTTCCTCTAAGGTTGATAGGAAATCCATAACGCAATTGGAACAATGCAAGCAAGTTGTCAGGAATAAATGCAATAAACAGGATTTCACTCGAAAGAAGAGAATATGACGAGACAGGACCTGCTAAAATCAGGTCTAATATTTCTTCGGTGCTTGATCGGTCTTCAGCAGTTTCTGGTGGACCAGACGAACTTATCAAAAACATAATTGACACGATTCATTCGAATCCGGATAACATTGCAAAGGCGGTTACTGAGGATACGGGCAAACCAATTTCTGCCTCCAATAAAGAGGTTGCTGCATCTTTATGCGTTCTGGCTTCATATGCTAATAAGCGGTTTGAAGATTGGCTTTATACCGGTGAAGAGCGAAAGAACCAGGTGCCAATGCGACAGGGCATCTCTGTCGTGTTTCCAGACGTATGGTGTCCTGTTCTATCGCTGATAGAAAGGATTGTTCCCAGTATCCTGTCGAGAAAGTTGACCGTTGTTTCGCTGGACAACAGGGCATTTACTGCTGCCAAGATGCTTCTTGATCAGCTAGATCCAGACATCGCCCTGGGAAGCGGCCTAGTTACAACGCTGCTCAAAGACCGAGGTAGAACGCTTCGCGTACTGAAAAAGGAAACGATCTCTGACATCCTGTTTTCAGGGTCAGTTGATGGACTTTCTTCGCTCGGCATACATGGCAGCTATCCTTCCGTCAGAGCAGAATTTGGGGAAGGATTTTCTGTAATGGTAACGGCAGACGCAAAACTGGATGAGTGCGCTGTGTCTATTGCAGATCTATTCCTTGACTATTCAAGGTCTCCATTCAGGAGGCCAGCGAATGTTTTTGTCGAAGAACCGGTTCAGGAGTACTTTGAAAACAGATTGATTGAAGAGATAAGCAAGCATCATGCCGGTGATCCATTCTCAGATGAGGCATCAATAGGGGTCGTAAGCGATCCCGAGGTTGCAGGTGTAATCGGGTCGCTCCTAATATCAGGCAGGAACAGGACTCTCGACCTGCCTTACTGGAATGGATTCGAAAAGAATATTTTCTATCCTGCCCTTATAAGAGAGCAGCCTGATTCTCCAACTTTAAATGGATTTAAGGACCTTCCTATTTTGAAGGTCAGCACAATGAGTTCTATAAAGAAAGGTTTTGACTCCATCGTTAGATCTGGAAATCTCATGTTCACTTCCATATGGTCATCCGATCCTTACATGGAGGATATGGCAAGAGATACTCTGCATGTTTCGAGCTTATATTTCAATGCGCTCCCTGGTTCGCTCCCCGCTGAATGGAGAAACCCGCTCGTTAATGAGAATCTGGTACAAGGCCCAGAAGCTCTTGCAAGATCAATGCTTACCAGAAAGACAATATTGCACTAGGTTATTCCTACCTCGATCTTCTGTGTGCAGAAAGACCTTCAGGAAGAGACCATTCTCTTAATGACTTCCTGCCCGAATTCAGAACACTTTAGTTCCTTGATGCCGATCAGTCTGGCTATGTCCTGAGTTACCTTCTTTTCTTTGTAGCACTGCGTGATTGCATCTTCCATTACCTTTGAGGCTTCCTTCCAGCCAATATACGTGAGCATCATGCTTGCTGATAAAAGCAGTGATGTTGGGTTTGCCAGATCCAGTCCAGCGTACTTTGGTGCGGTTCCATGTACTGCCTCGAATATTGCATGTATATCGCCAACGTTGCCGCCAGGTGCGAGCCCGATGCCGCCGACCTGTGCCGCAATCGCATCCGACAGGTAGTCGCCGTTGAGGTTTGTGGTGGCTATCACGTCATATTCACCTGTCCTAGTAAGGACCTGCTGGAACATGTTGTCCGTGATTCTATCTTTAACCACAATCTTATCCTTGAATTCTTCCTTGTTCTTCAGGTAATCCTCTTCCCGGACTATCTTGGACTTGAACTCATTTTCTGCCACCTGGTAACCCCAGTCTTTGAATGCGCCCTCGGTATATTTCATGATGTTCCCTTTGTGGACCAGCGTCACGCTCTTTCTGGAGTTATCAACAGCAAAATTGAGTGCTTTCCTCACCAGCCTTGTGGATCTGAAACGGCTGATTGGCTTTATTCCTATTCCGGTATCGTCTGTAAGCTTGACCCCGAATTCAGTGTTCAGGTAATTTCTCAGCTTCTTTGCCTCTTCGCTGTCATATCTCCATTCTATTCCTGAATAAACATCCTCCGTGTTTTCCCTGAAAATGACCATGTTGACGTTCTCGGGATGCACAACTGGGCATGGAACTCCCGGGAAGTACTTTATAGGCCGGATATTGGCATATAGATCAAAATATTGCCTTAAGGTAACATTCAGGCTCCTGAACCCCTCCCCAATGGGAGTTGTAAGAGGCCCTTTCATAGACACAATGCAGCGCTTAAGTTCGTCGAGAGATTCCTGTGGAAGGTGTTTTCCTGTCGTTTCCATGGCCTCATCGCCTGCCAAAATCTTTTTCCATTCTATCGATCTGCTATCATTATATGCTGCCTCAAGTGCGGAATTCACCACCTGAATTGTTGTCTTTGTAATGTCTGGGCCTATTCCGTCCCCTTCGATGTAGCCGATTGTTGGGTTGTCCGGTACAACAAGCCTTGATCCGTCCTTAACTTCAATGTATGTCATTCTATCATACATGAAATGTATAACCAAGTGATTATCCTTTCCTTCTTGTTTAGTGGCATAATAACAAGCGCTATTTGATATTGAATTCATTTCAGAACAATCTCTTTATCGCGCTGAAACTGCAAAACAATTTAATGCCTAAAGCAATCTGCTCTCTGCAGGACCGGGGTGTTTGGTTATTTCCTCTGATAAAGCGCAAAATGTTACAGTTGTGGTAGGGCTGCAGTTTGGGGACGAAGGCAAGGGAAAGATAACGGACTATCTTTCGGCTTATCATGATGTTGTTATTCGCTACAATGGAGGGGGAAATGCAGGTCATACTGTCGTTACCGATAAGGAAACTTTCAAGTTTCATCTTGTCCCTTCGGGTGCACTTCGTACTGGAACGGTGATTCTGAGCAATGGAATGGTTATAGATCCAATTGCCCTTGTGGAGGAAATAAAGAAGCTGAAGACCGTCAATTCAGAGGTAAAGATACAGGTGAGCCGCAACGCACATGTTGTAACTGAGATGCACAAGTATCTTGATCTTGCCGAGGAAGAGGTGAGGAAGAATCTCAGGATCGGGACAACAGCACAGGGAATAGGGCCAACGTATGAGGACAAATACGGAAGATCGGGTATCAGGATGTCTGATCTTCTTGACATTACAATAATCAAGGATAAGCTCAAGCTTATTGCAAGGCTGAAGCAGTCTCTTTTCGAAGGCTCTGATTTCGTTTACGAATCCAAGATTGACGATCTTGCGCTCAAACTTCATGAGAGCGGCAAGCAGCTCAAGGAATATTTTGTTGACTGCGAGAATTCAATCAGGGCAGCATATGAAAATGGCAAAAGCATGATGTTTGAGGGTGCCCATGGAACCCTGCTGGACATAGATTTCGGGGTATATCCTTTCGTGACATCATCGAATACGATTGCTGGTGCAGTGACAAACGACAGTGGGTTTTCATTCAGGAAGGTGAAGACCGTTGTCGGGGTCGCAAAGGCATATGTATCAAAGGTTGGTAACGGGCCATTTCCAACAGAGATAAAGGGCAGCGCGGCTGATTTGCTTCGAAAGATTGGGTCAGAATATGGAACAACCACCGGAAGGCCACGCAGAGTGGGCTGGATGGATATCCCTGCACTGAGATACGCATTGCTGCTCAATGATGCAGACTTCATAGCACTCACAAAGCTCGATACGCTTGGTATGCTCGACAAGATTAAGATAGGCGTTTCTTACGGCCTGAATGGAAAACCGCTCGATCATTTTCCGAAGAACTTCCGCGCACTGGAAGCGGTCAGCGTTGAATATAAGGAGATGCAACCATGGGGAAAACTTGGAGATGAAATTCTGGAAGAAGTCCAGAAAAAGGGCATGGCTGGATTCCCACGGGAACTCAGGGAATATGTGAGCCAGGTGGAGAGATTTTCCGGGTTTCCGGTCAAGATTGTATCGTTTGGCAGCAAGCGTACTATGACTCTCGACAGAAGTGGCCTGGAAATTAACGGCATGGATCAGGTTATTTAACCAATTAGCCATTTTCATTCATGCTGAAGGAAGTACATGCTCCAAGGGGAAGCAAGCTCAATACAAAGGGATGGGGACAGGAGGCTGCGCTCAGGCTGATCATGAATAACCTGGATCCGCAGGTGGCGATGGACCCGCAGAACCTGATAGTTTATGGTGGTAGGGGAAAAGCCGCAAGAAACTGGGAAGCCTTTGACAAGATTGTTGCATCTTTGAAAGAACTTGAAGGCGATGAAACCCTGTTGATCCAGTCAGGTAAGCCAGTCGGTATCTTCCATACGACAGAAGATGTCCCACGAGTCCTGATATCAAATGCCCAGATCGTTCCCAAGTGGGCAACTGACGATATTTTCTGGGATCTTGAAAAAAAGGGCCTCACGATGTTTGGGCAGATGACGGCCGGCAGCTGGATCTATATCGGAACGCAGGGTATTCTGCAGGGAACATTTGAGACGCTTGCAAGCATAGCCAGGCTCGATTTCAAGTCGGAAGATCTTTCAGGCAGGTGGTTCTTGTCCTCCGGTCTGGGTGAAATGGGAGGTGCACAACCCCTGGCCGCGAAGCTTAACGGTGCTGTGGCTGTCGTGATTGAGGTTGACCCGGAAAAGATCAGGCGGAGGCTCAGAGACAAGTACCTCGATCTAAGCGTTGGAACTATAGATGAGGCCCTTAAGATAAAAGACGATTTGATAAAAGAAGGAAAGTGCCAATCTATAGCGGTTTTGGGAAACGCAGCCACGGTGTATGACGACCTAAGCAAGAGAGACATCATACCAGATATTATTTCCGACCAGACTGCAGCTCATGATATCAGCGTCGGCTACATTCCCGAGGGGTATACGGTCGAGGGTGCCACGAAGTTTCGCTCTAGGGATCCTGAAGCTTACAGGAAGGCTGTCTATGCCTCCATTGTAAAGGAGACGAAAGCAATAGTGAGCATGATGAAGGCAGGATCACATGCTTTCGATTATGGTAATAATCTCAGGGGGCGGGCAGTAGAAGGTGGCTTCAAGGATGCTTTCTCTATACCGGGTTATGTGCCCGCCTACATCAGGGATCTTTTTACAGTGGGCTCAGGTCCTTTCAGATGGGTTGCCCTTTCAGGAGACCCGGACGATATATATGCGATCGATGACCGTCTGGTGCGTGAATTCCCCGAGAATAAGCATCTTGCAAAATGGCTGAAGCTGGCGAAGGAACATGTTCACTTTCAGGGGCTGCCGGCAAGAATATGTTACGCAAAGTACGGTGAACGTGAAAAGATAGGACATATAATTAACGAAATGGTTGCAGATGGCATTCTTTCAGCACCAGTGGCAATTGGCAGGGACCACCATGATACCGGATCGGTTGCATCACCCTACAGGGAAACGGAAGCGATGAAAGATGGGAGCGACGCGATAGCAGACTGGCCCATATTGAATGCACTCCTGAACGCCATTTCCGGAGCGACATGGGTGTCGGTCCACCACGGCGGCGGTACGGGTATCGGCACCTCCATACATGCAGGCTTCGTTCTCGTTGCGGACGGATCGAAAAGAACAGAGCAGAAGATCCAGCGGGTGCTGAATGCCGATCCCGGACTCGGTGTCATACGGCATGCAGATGCAGGCTATGAGAAATCTCAGGATCTGATAAGAAAAGGAGTTAGATTCAAGGCTCCATATTTCCGTTAGACCTTTCAGGTTGCGGAATTCTCCCCGGCAGAGAGTATTAGGAGGCGGGTTCCCCGGCGACAGTCGACATTGATGGTCTCATCTGGAATGCATATCTGATCCTTGACAACATTTTCATGGCCACAACTGATCCAGCCATCGAGCACTAGTATCATGATGTTGTGTCCGGATTTATCTGCCCTGAAGCTTGAGTGTGACCTGTAATCCATCAGTGATATCGAGAGAAAGCCATTTGTTTCTATCCCGCCCCACTTTCCAGCTATTCTCGTCTCCCTGCTCTCCTCTGACTCGTATGATGGCATGACTGATTCTCCTACAGGTGTTATGTCCCGGGCTGTTATCTGAGCATGATCAAAAAACTCAACTATAATACCTTCAGACTTTGCAGTTCTGTTTGGCGTCGTTAAATGGACAGGATCCTTTTCCATGGATCTGACGATTACAGCTGATCCCTGGTCGAGGCTGATTTCATCGCTTCCTCTCTTCAGGACAGCGTCTCCGGAGAGCATAAAAAGTATGACAGAAGTCCCGGGTGAGGCCAGCTTCCCTAAAAGATCCGGAGTGTCAGAATAAAAGTGGTCCAGGCGAACAAAGGGGTTAGTCAGCCCTATCCCTATGCTTGGCTTGAGCCTCGGGAAATAGCGATAAAACATGATTCTTCCTCCGTCGGATGAGAGTGGAGGTTGATAAAGCATGACACACAATTGGAGATGCTTATTTTAATTATTCTGGGCTCAGTCCTTTACAGTTTGAAACACTGCAACTGTTTCTGTTTTCTCGATCCCTTCCATTTCACGAAGCCTGTCCAGTACAAGATCTCCAATCTCTTTCAATGAACTCCCCCTCGCCTTCAGAAGAAGGTCCCACTGGCCTGTGATGATGTGTACCTCCACTACTTCCCTCAACTGTGATATCTTCTTGGCAAGTTCCCGCTGAGACACCTTCTGGTTCGCACTGAACCCGACGAATATGAATGCAACAAATTTCAGCCCTATTGCATCATAATCAGGTATAGCAGTGAACCTTCTGATCACTCCACTCTTTATCATACCCTGAATACGCTCGTGAACAGTGACCCTGGGAATGTCAAGTTCACGGGAAATGTCAGATATCTTGTCTCTACCGTTTTCCATGAGGTAACCAAGTATTTTCAGATCTTTCTGATCCATGACAAAATATCGGGTTCTACCTTATAAAACTTACCATTATGTTTCATATTTGACAAAAATTTAAATTTATATGACGTAAATGTCTAAAATATTGGACTAATAGTTAAATCCTATTTTCATATTCGTTATCATGAACGATTCGTTGGTCGTGGAGAGTCTGCATGAGCATCTTACAGACAAGAAGGTGCAGAAAGCAATTGAGATCCAGAGTGAGATCAGGGCATACCTTGGAAAATTTTTCAGGGAGCATGGATTCATTGAAGTCCCGCCTGTCATAATCTCGCCAATAACGGATCCGCTTAATCACCCGGTACTAGATCCGTCAATAGACTATTACGGCATGAAGTACGGCCTCACCAAAAGCATGATTTTTCACAAGCAGATACTGGCAAAGGAGCTGGGATCAATATTCACATTTTCCCCGAATATAAGGCTTGAAACACCAGAAAAGGAAAAAACTGGCCGCCACTTATCGGAGTTCACCCAGATTGATGTTGAGAAGCGCAATGCATCGAGGGAAGACATGATGTCCCTTGTCGAGGACCTTATGGTTGGTCTTACCCGTCATGTAAAAGAGAGTAGAGCCGGGGATCTTAAAATCCTGGGACGAGAACTTAAAGTTCCTCAGAAACCCTTCAGGGCATTCAGGTTCCTGGATGCCGAAAAAGAGTATGGTAAGGACTTTGAAGCAGTGCTCTCGAGCAAGATGAAAGATCCTTTCTGGATTATTGACATACCTCTTGAAAACCGCGAGTTTTACGATATGGAGAGTGATAGTCAGCCTGGAGTGTTAAGAGACATGGATCTGATCTATCCCGAGGGATTTGGGGAAGGTCTTTCCGGTGGGGAGAGGGAATTCCTCCAGGATCGGATAAAAGAGAGAATAAGAAAGAAGGGGCAATCAGAAGAGCAATTTAAGTGGATTTTGGCTTATTCCTCAAAGGGTCTTACACCGAGCGCGGGTTTCGGCATTGGCATAGAGAGGTTGACCAGATATATATGTGGTCTCAAAAGAATCGAGGATACGCATCCATTTCCGAAGACGCCAGGTAAGCTTTCCCTCTGACTTGAATGGGTACAAGCAGGCAGCCTGATCCTTCCTTGGCCATGAAGTTTCTTTTCAATTGGGTATGTGGCTTTGCCCTTCAATGAAGAGTATGCATAATAACTACGAAAGTTTAAATTAGGTCCACCTAATAACATCTTAATGGAATTCTATGTAGTCCTTATTTTATCAACGATTATGGGTCTTTCTATTTTCGTCTCATACCCCCTGGTGGTACATGGAAAATTGAGCAGGAAAATGTCTACTTATCTGAACGGGTTTGCTATAGGTATCCTGATTTTCCTGATCGCCGATGTATTTTCGGATGCTGCCTCGATAATGTACAATGGTTCCCTTTATGGATATGGATCATCCCTTCCGTATGATGCCGAATTTGTTCTTTCACTGACAACGGGATTTGGTCTTCTTTACATTGCCAGCATGGCCTCTGGAAAGGAGCCACAGATGGCCAGGCTTTCAATCCTGATTGCCGTGGGGATCGGCCTTCAAAATTTGACAGAGGGGTTGGTGCTGGGCTCTTTACTCTTCCGGATTGGACTGTTAGGGATTACCTATGTGCTCGTACTGGGATTCACGATACAGAACATCACTGAAGGATTCCCCATAGGAGCACCGACGCTTGGAACACCAAATAGAAGCAAGGTCATCCTGGCGTCGGCATTCATGATTGGGGGGCTACCCACCATCATAGGAGGAGCTGCAGGGTATTATTTCAGTTCGCCTTCTTTTAATGTAATATTTGACGGGTTGGCCGTAGGGGCAATCTTCTACATAATACTACCAATGCTGAGGTCAATTTTCCTGAAGAATAGTGGTTCTGCGCTTGGGATTGCATATTTTAGCGTATTCATGGGTTTTACGGTAGGGCTGCTGGTAAACCTGATTTAAGTTTCTGTAAGGTTCTGTTGGCAGAATTTACAAAAAATTCTATTTAAGAGACCTGTTACCCGGAATCAGGACAACAAGATGATAAGCACTAAAAACCTGTCAAAAACCTACAAAGATGGAGCGAGGGCGCTTGACTCTGTCACTATTGACATTGATAAAAGACTGGTCTCGTTCATAGGGCGTAATGGGGCTGGCAAGACCACTTTACTTCGTATCCTTTCAACCCAGCTCAAGCCCTCCTCCGGTACGGCGACTGTTGCCGGATACGACATAATGAAGCAGCCGGACAAGATAAGAAAAAAGATCGTCAGCATCCCGCAGGAGGCTTCCACGCTTGGTGTTTTGACACCAATAGAGCACCTCAAGCTCTACCTGATAGCAAGAGGTTTTTCAGTCCTGCAGGCGAACGAAGAAGCCCTGAAAGCCCTGAGAGAACTCGAAATGTATGATGCCAGAAACAAACCTTCCGACACGCTCTCCGGCGGTATGAAGAGAAAAGTGTTTGTTGCAATGGCACTTGCGGCAAATGCAGAGATAACTTTTCTGGATGAGCCAACGACTGGCCTGGATCCGGTTTCAAGATTCGAGGTTTGGGCCGCCATAAAGAATCTTTCCGGGAATATTGTCCTGACAACCCACTATATGGAGGAGGCACAGGAGCTTGCGGAAGAGGTTGTGCTTGTTGATTCCGGCAAAATACTGGAGAAGGGATCGGTAAAAAACCTCCTTCACAGGTTCGAGGGCAAGGTAAGGGTGGAAAGCCTCAGGCCTGATTCTGGGGATTACCAGATTGGCCGGACATACGTGAAATATGTAAAACAGGAGGATGCGGAAGATTATATCAGAAATGGGTACAATGTCCGCAGAATAACGCTTGATGACCTGTTCGTCCTCAGGGGTGTGAACATTGAACCTTAGGTTTTCCCTCGCTTTTGCCTGGTATTATGGTTTCAGGACAATAAAGAGGGGGCCCTCGTATGTCATTGCATCGTTAAGCTCGCCGTTAACCCTTCTATTCCTGATCTACATAATAAGCCATGGGGAATTGATACGTTATGCCGTCGTTGGCGGCTTTCTTGGCCTGGTTGCATCCGTCAGCTTTGCAAGTGTGGCGGATGCTGCATTCCTGAGGATCCAACTTAGGATACAGGACCTGTTTGTCGCAACATCGATATCACCAACGGATTACATACTTGGGCTCACACTGAGCTACCTGATTTTCTCCATGCCCGGCATTATACTCTACGCCATCATCGGTTCGCTGATCCATATATTTACGCTGGAATCAATAACTGCACTAATTCTATTGCTTCTTGTCCTGACCATAAGCACCGCTGGTCTTTCCATGACAATTGGCGGGGCAGTGAACCATATCAGGAATGTCTGGGGGATATCTGCAATAATGTCTGTTGTTCTTACCGTTCTGCCCCCAACTTTCTATCCATATTCTGATCTGCCTAAGTATATCATATATATTCTCGCAATTTCGCCGACGACACCAGCCGCAGTCCTTGCCCAAGGATTCTTTGGCTTCGAGCCGATCATGTATGTAATGATCCCCATAATGGTGGTGGAAACCATTGTATTCTTCGCCCTTGCCAGGTTTTTCACCAGGTGGAGGGAGAACTGACCTGTATTGGGGTGTTCAATTGAAAAAGGCGCTCTTCATAGATCGTGACGGAACCATAAACCATGACTGCCCTTACTGCAAGGATCCAAAGGACCTCAGGATTTTTGATGATGCCGTGGATATAATCAAGGACTTCAGGAAGAAGGGCTTTGTTATTGTCATAATAACAAACCAATCCGGGATTGGAAGAGGATATTTTTCAGAGGCCCAGTATGAAGCATTTAACACTGCTCTGCTCAATGAACTCGAACGCCGTGGTGCAAAGGTCGACGCAGTCTATCACTGCCCGCACAGGCCTGATGAGGGATGCCCATGCAGGAAGCCTGGAACAGGCCTTGTGCTTAAGGCAGCCCGGGACCTTGATCTTGATATTGGCTCCTCATTCGTGGTCGGAGACCGGGACGACATAGATGGAGAAATGGCCAGAAGACTTGGCATGAAATACATGATTATCAGAAGAGATGTGTCACCATGATGCTGAAAATTTAATTGGCGTCTTCATCATATAGTATCCCATATAGAGATGTCATACGCCCTAGACCCTGTGAGAATAAAGTCGCTTTTGGATCTGTCCCTGGAGGTATTGAAGAGTATTTCTATGTATTGGTTTACAAGTGAAGAAGGCAGGAACGTATGTATTCTCATTTTTCCATTTGCCGGTTTTGCAATGACAGCTCCTCTCGGTATGTGCCTTTCGTTGCACTTGATCCATACATCTTTCACAAAGTCTGAGTCAACTTTTGTTACATACACGCCATCTTCTTCTGAAATTGGCCGCCCGAATTTCCTTTTCGTTTCAGAAGAACCATAAAGAACTACGGCTTCAATTTCCTTGTCATCGAAAGATAGTGATTTTGCTTCGAGCATGAAATTATCGGTATTTCCGAAGTCTGCACCTGGATTCCATTCCACTTCGTACGAAACTACTGAAAGTTTTACCCGTTCATTCATCATGTTTATGGCTGTAATACCGCCTCTATCCTTTCCCAAGTCAACAATCTTTACGTTACTTTCAAGCGGGATTATTTTCCCAATGATATCAGAGACCTTTCTAAGTTCCGAGTGGTGAAACCTGAAATCAGCCTTTATTATCCCACTTTCAAGGAACAGTCCGCTTGGGAAAATCGAGTTAAGTGAAAGCAACTCACGCATAAAGGCCGATATTCCTTGAACTTCCTCCGCCTCCAGTCTTACTATGCTGACACCATCCATCCTGAGCAATTTGTAATTTGCAGCTATGCTTTCAATCTGTCGCGATGCTCCAGATTCCAGAAAAAGATCTATGAAAGAGTGCCCACCAAATGCGTCAATATTAAGAGGTATAGAATGGTAATCCCGGCCAATGATAGACAGGAGTGGGTGTTTTTGATCAACGGCAATGCTGAGACCCATATCCAATTTACCTTCAACCTCATGATACAGCATGGTACGTCGCATAGGAATGTTATATTAAAAAATGATCTAAACAGCTTTGAATTGTATCTCTTCTCTCTTGTCAGGTAATCCTGTTAATCCGGACATCCTTTCTATTAAACGCGCTTTCCAGATGATTATGAACGTTTTAAAGCGTGATGACCATGTATACAACGACCAGTATTGCTATAACAACTGCAAGAACTCCGGCAAGGGCCTCTGGTATCGTTGAAGGGATGTACTTTCCCATGTCTATATTCCTTTTGTTCCTGAAAAAGCTCCTTAGGGCAAGAAGCTGCATTCCCCCACCTATTATCACAAGAACTATTCCTATCTCAGACGAAAGGTGATATGATGTGGACGGAGCATTTGGAACCAGTTCGCGTATTATGATGCCAAATTTCGCAACCACAAATCCAAGCGCTATGACTGTTATACCTGTTCTGATCCATGCAAGATATGTTCGTTCATTTGCCAGGTAATCGGTCGGTGCAGGTGTGCGAGTTTCTCCCGTCAACTAGTTAGAAATGCGATCATAATATTTAAAAAGAGATAGGTGGTGTGTTGCTCGTTGATCAGACCGTTCAAATAGAAATTCTTTATCTTGTTTGTTTGATTAGGCTCCCCTATGCCCTACCGGAAGATAGGCTGTTCAGGCTGGAGCTATAAACAATGGGTTGGACCATTCTATCCTCCGGGCACCCGGCAGGAAGATTATCTCAAATTGTATTCCAAGATATTTGATGCGGTCGAAGTGGACTCAACATTCTACGGCATACCCTCCATAGAAACCGTCGAAAAGTGGTATAAGACAACACCAGACAATTTTACGTTCTGCCCAAAGTTTCCACAGGAGATTACGCACGCTCCATCCGCAAATGATGTTGAATCAACTATCAAGGCATTCCTGGATGCTGTTGATGGTTTAGGCAAAAAATTGGGTCCAGTGCTGATCCAGTTTCCATCCAATTTTAAGTATCCTTCAGGCAATGAGAAGCTACATAGAATCATGCGATCGCTACCAGAGGGATACCGGTACGCAATTGAATTCAGGGATAATTCATGGTTCAGCGAACCCACCATATCAGATATACAATCGAAGGGAATTGTAATTGTATGGTCCGAAACCCCTTTCCTCAGGGACCAACCGCTGCCGGTATCAAACAGCATTTATCTTCGGCTTGTTGGAGACAGATCCATAATGGAGATGGACTTTGGCAAAGTAAAAATAGACCAGTGCGCCAAGATAGAATTCTGGTCCAAAAGGATTAAAGAAAGTCTCGATGAAATCCAGGATTTTGTGGTTTTTGCAAACAACCACTTCCAGGGCTTTAGTCCCGCTACTGTGAATGCTTTCAGGTCAGCTTTGGGAGTGGCAGTACTGGATTGGAAGAGAGTTTTCGAAGAGAACTCGAGGAGCTTGGATAGGTCATTATACAGCAGATGGGAATAGGTCTTAACGTACTGTTCTACTATACATGCATTTGCCTATTCCGTATTGCCTTTTGCTTTATCAAAAAATAATTTTGCATATTCAATTAGCCTTTGTCTTGGATCTATCCATTCTTTCTTGAGAAATTGAAGCTCTTTCCCCTGTTCAATGAGTTCTTTTGTTCCTACGCTTTCGTATGCTTTCGGTTCATACTCCGTAAATTTTCCAGCCGATCTCACCTTGTTGCCTGTCTGCCTGTATGATTCTTTCCACTTCCCTGTTCTTTCAAAGTTCTTGTAAGCATCGTACGAAGAATAGGATCCATTCTCTATGAAAGATGCCGCTTTGCCCTCGTCAAATTTCATCTCAACTAAAAGTTTCATCAGATATTTTGTTATGGCTTCGACAAGGAGAAGATCCCTTGTGGTTTTATCCTTTGATATCTGAAATTCCCTGTGGTAACCAGTATTTCTGTTTGCTATTGTGCCCGAAGTTGCTGCCATATCGCCTATCAATGTCGAAGTGTATCCCTGAATCATTTCAAGAAAGTCCGGGTTACGCTTATTGGGCATCAGGGAGCTGCCTGTTACGAACGCTGCCGGCAAGGATAGACATGCATTACTGCCAGAAGAGTAAAGAATGAGGTCAGCCGAGATGCGTGAATAAAATATCATTATCCTTGTAATTAGCGACATTAGCTCTATATCATCAAAACCCCTGTAAAATGACGTCGCAACCGGGTTTCCTGGTCCATTTTCAAATCCGAGCTTCGCTGCAATAGATTCGAATGAGGCTGGTGAGAAACTCCCAAAGCCGGATCCGGTTCCAAAAGGAGAGTTGTGTCTTAGCTTACTTATCAACAAAATCGTATCTTTGACCAAATCCAGCAGAATCCTTGACATGTAATCATAGTATGTGGAAATTGACATCGGCATTGCCTGTTTCCAGTGAGTGAATCCAGCTATCTTCCCTCCAGAAATTTGGGCAATCTTTGTTAAATCTTTAGATCCTTTAAGCATCGATTCCCCGAGAATGAAAAGATGATCTATGTAGAAGGATTTGATATTGCACTGGCTCTGTTCATTTCGTGACAGAAACAACCTGAGATTCTCTGCATGCTTTCCTATAATCTCGCGTACCCTGTTTTCTACAAAAGTATGAATATCCTCCTCGTCTGTATCTATCTGCACCTTCTTGCCCGAGAGTGAGTATAGAGCGGAGAGGATCAGGTCGCTATCTTCCTCCTTTATTGTTCCTTTATCCTTTAGATCCGAATGAAAGGCGATAAGGCTTAACAGTTCATAGTCAAGCATGGTTGAGTCAACTGCTACATCCTCAAAAGACATTATGTCTGCGATTCCCTCATCTGGTACCTCCGCGTTACCTCCTTCCCAGATCTTTGGCAGTTTATCACTCTTCCAGGCTTATTTCCTGAAATTGTTTATTCCGGATTTTTCTGGAAGCTACTGTAGAGGCACCGTACACATAGATGAATCCCGGAGACATTTTCTGGTCAAATGTCTGTCCCCTGCCGTATGTCGATGCTGCATGATCATACAGAGAGTTGTTACTTTCAAGCCCAGAATGAACGATGTTACCCTTGTACAGTTTCAAGTGGACAGTTCCCGAAACCGGTTCATTCATGGTCTGCTCGAACTGGCAAATGTATCCCATCAGTGGGTCGTGCCACAAACCACCATAAACCATTTCGGAAAACTGTTCGTCTATGTATTTCTTGACCTTGAGTTCGCGTTTGCTTAAAACCGCGGATTCCAGGTACTTGTGGCCTTCAATAATTGTTATTGCTGCAGGACATTCATAGAACTCATGGCTTTTGATTCCAACTACCCTGTCCTCAATCATGTCAATAGCGCCTATGCCGTGCATCCCTGCCAATTTGTTTATCTTAATAATAAGGGATTTCAGCGACATCTTCTTGCCGTTGAGTGCAGACGGAATTCCATTTTCGTAAGTTATGGCAACTTCCTCCGGCGTGTCAGTAGCATCATCGAGAGGCTTGACCCACCGGTATGCATCCACCGGAACAGAGTTGCCAATGTTCTCGATAAAGGACCCTTCGACCGACCTTCCCCAGAGGTTCTCGTCCACTGAATATTTACCTCCATATGGTATATCTATTCCCTTTCGTATTGCGTACTCGATTTCTTCCTCGCGGTTCATGTTCATTTCTCTTACGGGCGCAATGACCTTTATGCTGTCATCCAGTGCCTTTATCGAAACTTCGAATCTCACCTGATCATTTCCCTTTCCTGTAGAGCCATGTACAATTACACCGCATGCATTTTCATGTGCATACCTGACTGCCAATTCTGCCATCAACGGTCTTGCTAGGCTCGTGGATAATGGGTACTTGTCCGAATACATGCCGTTGCTCATGATGCCCATTGAAATGAATGTTTCAGCAAACTTGCTCGTACAGTCATGTGTTATCGATTTAACAGCACCGAGTAACTCAGCCTTCTGGCTTATCGCCGTAAGGTCGTTCTTCTCTTGTCCAACATCCAGCGTGAGGGTCACCACGTCATAGCCTTTCTCTTCCTGAAGCCACTTTATCATTACTGAGGTGTCGAGTCCTCCAGAATAAAGAAGCAGAGCCTTTTCTTTCATGTCGGCCGATTAGAATGTTAGATATTAACTTCTATATTATAAATGTAAAAAATGATATGATTTTTGATAAAAAACATAAGATAATGTTAAAATATATATTGATGTTCTCAATCTGTGAAGACAAAGCGGGAAAGAAGCAATCTGGATCGGGTGGTCAGCTTGTATTTGACAGAAAATCCCGACATACTTCTCTCATTGAGAGCGGGAGTTGTGAACGTGAGCAAGCTTGCTCTCCTGATCAAGGGCGAAAATAAAGAGCTGAACTTAATATCAATCCGGGCTGCGCTGAACAGGCATTTGGAAAGGCGTTCCTCACTGCCCTGGAAAGAGGATGCTGACTTGCTGCTGAAGAAGAGCAAAGTGTCGCTGCAGGACAAGATTTGCGTCGTTACTTCAAAGTCTGTGCTCTCGATCAAATACATTTCTGCAACTTTTCTGCAGGACAGCATAGTTTACATTGTAGACGAAATGAAAACAAGGATACCGCATAGCGCTCAGGGAGTAAGCGTGGAGACAAACGTGAGCATGATCCATGTGCTTTCGCCAAGAGAGATTGAATCCACTCCAGGATTTGTTATGAGAATTACGCATAAACTCTACTCAAGAGGCGTCAATATCATACAACTCATCTCTTGCTCAAACGAGACTATTATAATAACAACGAAGAAAGACTCAACCCTTTCCTATGAAGTACTCACCATGTAATGACTTAATGAAAACTTATTGGATACTTCCGATCAGCACATGTTATCCAATAGCGCTCATCATATTGGAAGAAGTTTTATAACTGGAAAGTCCTGAAGAGGACATGGTCCGGACTCTGTGTGGAAGTTCAGTTTCAGATTTTGGCATTGGTACCTGGGGAATGGGTGGTAGATCTTCTCCTGAACCCGGAAATGATTTGGTCCAGGTGGAAGCGATCAAGTATGCGCTGGATAAAGGAACAAACGTCATTGATACCGCTGAAATGTACGCTTCAGGGCATACTGAAGAGATAGTTAGCAAGGCTATCAAAGAATACGATCGTGAGAACCTCTTTATAATAACCAAGGTCTGGAATACACATCTTAGATCCCAGGACTTGCTGAAGGCAGCTTACCAAAGCCTTAAAAGACTTGGCACTTCTTATGTTGATCTTTACCTGATTCATTGGCCCAACCCCTCTGTACCGATAAGTGAGTCGATTTCGGCCATGGAGAAGTTAGTAAAGGATGGTTTTGTACGGAATATAGGAGTTAGCAACTTTAATGTCAAAGAATTGCAGGACGCAATGGATGCAACAAAGAAATGCGAGATCAGAGCAAACCAGATCGAATACAATTATGGCAAAAGAGAGCCCGAAGTTGATGTGATCCCATTCTGTGAAAAGAACAAGGTTGACGTGATTGCATATACGCCGATCATGAAGGGGCACTTAACCTCATACGACGTGCTCCGAAAGATTGCTCAAAAGTATAATGCAACTGCTATCCAGACTGCCCTTAATTATGTAATGAGAAGAAGCTACCCGATTCCAAAATCTTCGAGTAAAAGCCATATTGATGAGCTTCTTGGATCGCTTGATTTCAAGCTGAGCGATTTAGATTACAATGAATTGAAAGACAATCGCTACTGACAAAATTCCTGTTGATTTGAATGGCCGATCTACATTGTTGGTTTATATGGAACAACCGAAGAAGCAAGCTGCTATGCTCAATAGATACTTTAAGATGGTTGTGCTTTCTAAAGTGTGGTGAGAATTTATGAAATGGGTAACTAGAGAAAAGGCGAAGGTGGACAGGATTGCATGTCCATGGCTAGTGCGCAGGTTTGTTGACAAGGATGCCGAGTTCTTTTTTGTACCTGCTGGTGAAGTTCTCAACTTCGCTAAAAATGAAAATGCAATTCCGTTCGACACACCTGGTTGTGAACTGATGCATTATGTTGAAAACAACTACGAGTATGTGAGTTTCGATGCAATAATTAGAAAATACAAGCTTAGGGATCCTGCATTGCTGGAGCTCGCCAAAATAGTAAGGTCGGCTGATGCCAACCCTGTAGACGCAAAACCTGAAGGTGCAGGACTTGAGGCCGCTGCTCTAGGTTTCAGACAGATAGCAAAAGATGATCATGAGAACATGAAGCTGCAATTTCCTCTTTACGATGCCCTTTACGCCTACTGTAAGTGGAGACTGGAAAAAGGAGGAAAACTGGAGCATTCGAGTTCTTAACTGAAATGGGAAATTAAAGCGATATTAGAATCTTGATAAATTACTCTAGCTTCCATTTTAAAAATCAAAACAAAAGGACTGTGAATCTCTTTTCTTCACCAGTTCCATATTAGACGACCTGAAATTTTCTTGGCTCATCATTCAAATTAAATCCATTCCCACATGTCAGGAGTCAACGGTGCTGACGTCGTTAAGTAGATCTTGGGCTGCTCCCTGCTGGTTGAGAGTTTGTAGAAGTTCGCAAGGAATTCGTCCAGGCCGTAAGCCGGCAAAAACAATGTAATTTCAATTGTTTCTCCATCTCCAGTGCCAAATGAACCGATTAAAGGCAACTTTGCCTTGTAAGCCATTTCTGTTAACCGATAAGTTACTGGCTCGTTGATTGAGAGTTCATGAATTTCATCTTTTTCCGACACGGTCTTGGCCCAAGGGAGGTGTGTGCTCCCATAGAGAATCACTTTTGCCCCATGTGCTTTCATCTGCCTGGTTTCTAGCTCAGCCAAAAACTCAAGCTTTGAAATATCTGCAGGAAGAGATTCAATAATGGGTAATGGCATTTTAAATCTCACCACTGAAAGCTGAACATTTCTGGATGCATCGTTTAACAACGCAACAATCCCCGCGGATTTTCCTAGGTAAACCAATCTGCATCTGCCATATTCAAACAGAAGCTGCAGTGTATCGCTGACTTGTTTCATAACAGAGTTATGAAATCTAAATGTATAGTAGACGTCCCCTTTGTAAACGTAGTTTTCAGACAGTATGACGGAAGGGATTTGAAGCATGCTTAAGATTAGGTCGACAGATTTTGTGTCCTTTATATCGAACGCCGCGGTGTAATAATTATTTTTTTGCCACGCATTTAGGCATAAAGGTCAGAATGGAGAGATCCTTCTGCGAAATCAGGTTCTTCTGGAGATATATCTGGAATATCCTTTTTCCATCCTCATCAAACAACCTTCCGGGGTACCTCCACTCTAAACCTTCTGTGATTTTGAACCATTGAGACTGTGGTTTGACAGAGATTGTGACCATGAGATCTAACTTCTTGTCTATTTCTATTATTCTTTTCATTCTAAATTACCCTCACATGTCATTATTTTCTTTTTCGAATCTTGAAATTTATCAAATTGATACTCCGGGAATCGTGGACCTTTATAGTGCTTCATAGATTATTTGCCCAGAGTTAAGATAACGTGATTTACACATTATTATTCAACACCCACTTATCCGTTCATGAATGTTTATATGCACCAGTAGATGTTTAGGATTCGTGACAGGATTTTATGCCTGCTAGACTATATTAATTCAATGCAATATTAATCTTTCCTCTTAAAACATTATCTAATTCTATTATCGCTTGTTTGACTCTGGAACGGGCGGCCTGCCAATCCACAATAACGAATTTCAAATGGATAATAGAAAGAGTGAAAGTGAATGGGAGCACTGGGATTTGAACCCAGATCTACGGGTTTCTTCCGGATCATAGTTCCAGTCACTCATCATGAGATCAGTTGACCCATAGCTAATCATTTCCTGACTGGAGCCCGTTAGGATACCTGACTACCCCATGCTCCCACGGTCGGGTTAAAGCGGGTAGCTTCACCCTGGTAGGCTAACGCTGGTACCCTCTTCACTCAACTGGCAGGTGGTTATCAATCTGACTTATAAAAAACTACTTTGGGAAAAATTGAGTGCAGAACGTATTTGAGCAGAATGGGTCGACTTCTCAATTTGGATATCCAGCTCTTACGTTCAGGCTCTGTTCGCCTTTCTTGCTCTCTTCAGTCTCCTGATTCGTTTTTTGCGCCATTTCCAGCGCATTTTTCCTTTTTTCTTCCAATCTCTTGAGCCTCTCTTCAATGAAGCACCTCAATTTAATGCAATAAGCGGTATTTTCATCTACCCGAATCTGCCCTTCGTGATTTGATCGTTTTATATAATCCTATTCCGTGGGTGACAATCTGCTGTCATTCCTGTAAAGTCTGTTGCTTGGATCGAGTTCGGTCGCCTTCTGGAAATCCGCCATGGCTTCCCTGTTTCTTCCAAGACCCTCCAGAAGATTAGCCCGGAAAAAGTGAAATTCAGCCTTTGTCGGGTTCAATTCAACGAGCCTGGAATAATAGCCTAGGGCCTTCTTGGGAAGTCCAGATTCTTCTAGGAATTCTGCTACAATCTGCAACCAAGTCTGGTCGTTCGGCCGAAGCCTGGAAATGGTTTCCATGTCCTGTAACGACCTGTCTAAGAGACCAAGTTTTTCCAGAATTTTTACACGTTCATAGCGTATTTCAGGGCTTGTTGGATTGTGTTCGACCAAATAGTCATAATCAGACAGTGCAGTCTCGAATCTCTCAATGTCTGCCAGGATTTCGGCTCTTCCCTGTCTATAAATGGGGTTCTCCGGGTTCAGCCTCACCGCTTCACTGCATGATGAAAGAGCGCCCTCAATATTCTCGTGGTCCCGAAGGAAGTCTGCTTTTTTCCAGTAGAGTTCGGGATCGTAAGGATCGACGTCTATCGCCTCATTGTATGCATCCAGGGCGGCATTGAGCATGCCTATTTTTTTCAGGCAGTCTATCTTCCTTAGCCTGAAATCGGTATTTCGTGGCTGAAGTGATATCAGCTTTCCATAATATTGAAGCGCCTGATCATCTTTACCAAGTTTATCAAGTGTCCAAATTATTGAGTCTAAGTAGCTGATATTATCAGGATCCAGCCTGGAGGCCTGCTTAAAGAAATCGAGCGCCTTTTCCAGGTTTCCTTCGGCCACAGCGGTATGACCCTTCCTGTTATAGAAATATGGAGATTCCATGATTTGTTGCGATCATGAATTCTGAGATAAAACTGTTGTTGTTTGCCGCGTGGTCAAGGCATCATTGATTGAATGATTAATTTAGTGTGTGGCAGTGAGCCTAATACAATTTGTAGATTGTTTGATGCATCTACGGGTCTAATTATAGGAAAGGCATCGAAATACCATCTCCTCGTGGATCGGCCCCACCTACAACCGTACCTTCCGGGAGAAGCGCGACAATCTGTCCGTGGCCAAATAGTGAAGAGAATCCAATGTTCCTGACCTTTTCTTTATTATAGAAAGAAGAAATTGAATCTCTGAGCTGCTCTGATTCACATATTATTTCAGAAGGTTTTTCATAGATGGTGTACGGGAAGGCCCATCTTGGTCTGTCCAGGATTTCCTGAGGATCCGACGTACCAGTAAGAAGCGGTAAAATCATCTGGATGTGGAGCTGTGGCTGAATGTCGCCGCCCATTGCTCCAAATGAGACTTTAAAATGTCCTTCATTCTCAAGCATTCCCGCACATAACGTGTGAAATGTTCTCTTGAATGGAGCCAGTGAATTATGGCTATCAGGGTCAAGGGAGAAATATGAGCCTCGGTTCTGTAGCACGAAGCCCGTTCCAGCAGGCATTACGCCTGACCCGAAGCCCATGTAGTTGCTCTGTATCCATGAAAAGCTGTTGGCTTCTGAGTCTGAGATGCACATATAGGTCGTATCGCCGTCGTCTTTTGCACGTCCCTTTGCTGTTCTACTCTTAGAACCCTGTTCAAGAAGCTTGCGTGCAAACTCCTTAGAAGTGAAACTTTCAGGAAGAGGGTGAAACTCTGGATCCGTAATGTACTTATCCCTCTGTGAATATGCAATCATGCCCTTTTCGATGACGGACGACAGGCTTTCTTCCTGTATTGCAGCGGGATCCTTTGCGCTTGCCTCGAGAAGATTCAGCCAGAGAAGGGCAGTGTACCCCTGGCTGTTGGGACCGGTTTCATATACCTTATTGCCGTTAATGTCTGTGTTCCTTGCCCTGTCATAAGTAACAGAATGCCTCTTGAGGTCTGAGGATTGAAGAAGACATCCGGTTCCTTTAAGACCTTTTACTATCCTGTCCGCAAGGTTACCGTCGTAAAAAGACGAAAGACCGTCCTCCGCAAGCGACTTCAGGGATCTGGCCAGATCTTTCTGTTTAAAAACGCTTCCAGGAAGAGGGGGTTTTCCACCCCGCAGGAATGTGTTATTCCACTCGGTCATTCCAGTGAAAACCTTCTCGCTTACCCGAATCGATTCTGAATAGTTTTGTGTAGCTGGGAAGCCCTCTTCAGCCAGAGTTATCGCCGGCTTCAGGAGATCCTCGACCTCCATTGTGCAGTATTTACTGTGAATGTGTGCCCATCCACTGACAATGCCTGGTACTGTAATAGCCCCTCCAGGGCCTCTAGCAGGAAGCTTCGATATTCCCTGTTCCTTGAAATAATCGATAGTGGCGCGCTCAAAAGCCCTGCCGCTTGCATTGAGGTCGATAACCTCCTTGCCATCCATGCGTATGAGGGCGAACATGTCTCCGCCAAGCCCGCACAGGTTATTTTGAGTTACACAAAGAGCGGCGCTCGTTGCTATTGCCGCGTCGGCAACGTTTCCACCCTGTGCCTTTATTTTTGCGCCGGCAATTGAGGCGAACTGGCTTGAAGAAGAAACGACGCCTGTGGCGGAAAAGGCATTTGGTCTGGTTCTCATGCTAACGATTAGCAATGAGGAATATAAGAAGTATTTCTTTTACTATGACAAAGTGAGTTTACGTTCACTTATAATTAGCTAAAAAAGATTTATCTCTATTCACAATGCTGATTGGTGAAAGTTGGTGTTATAGGATTTCAGGGTGATGTCGCTGAACACGTTGAAATTCTGTACAAGCTTAAGGAAGAAAGGAAGAGAGATATAGAGCCCGTTCTCGTCAAAAGCAGAAGAATGCTTTCTGAGGTTTCAGCTTTGATATTGCCTGGCGGGGAGAGCACCACTATTTATAAACTAATAAAGGAATACGACATTTATTGGGACATCATAAGAAGGGCAAAAAACGGGATGCCTGTAATGGGTACATGCGCTGGCCTGATTCTGGTATCCAAGAATGCCAAGGATGAGAGGGTACGAGGCATGGACCTTATAGATATAACTATAAGACGAAATGCGTATGGCAGGCAGGCAAACTCATTTTATGAAAACATAAAGGTCAACTCAATTGGAAATATAATTGCCATATTCATTAGGGCCCCAATTATTGAGAGTGTAGGGGATGCAGAGGTAATGGCAACATATGATAACCAGCCCATAATGGTCAGAAACCAGTATATTTTAGGCATGACTTTTCACCCCGAGCTTTCAGGAGATACAAGGATCCATGACTATTTCCTTAGCATGGTAGGGAGAGAGGGGTATACTTCTAGTGGAAAACGAGAATGGTATGTGAGTGATATAGCATGAGAACACCTATTTATGAATGGCATAAGGAGAATGGTGGTAACATAGTGGATTTTCATGGGTGGGATCTCCCCCTCTACTATGAAGGAATACTAGCTGAGCACATGGCAGTCAGGAAAAGAGTTGGAATGTTTGACGTTTCGCACATGGGTGATATTGTTGTCAAGGGCCCTGACGCTGTCAAGCTAATGAATTCGCTTTTACCCAGTAAAATAGATGCAATTCAACCAGGAAAATGCATGTACACCGCGTTTCTCGATGAAGCAGGCTTGCTTATAGATGATACAATTGTTTACCGGGTCAGCAATGATACAATATTTTTTGTTCCAAATGCTGCTACAACTGAAACTGTCCTCAACTGGCTCCAAACCAACAGTAAAGCATTTAACGTTAAGATTACAAACTTATCAAGAGAGTTGGGATGCTTTGCCATCCAGGGACCTGAATCTAGGCAAGTAGCTAATGATATTGGAATAGTATTTCCTGAACCATTTACGTTTTCCTTCCAGCAAGATAAATATGGAGGAAAAAACGGTGTCAACGGAAAGAATGATTTAATTGTCTCCGGAACAGGGTATACTGGAGAGCCTGGTTTTGAGTTGATTGTTGATGCTGAAAGTTCAAATAAATGGTGGAATGATGCTATAAATTCAATAAAACAACATGGTGGCATGCCATGTGGTCTCGGTGCCAGGGACTCTCTAAGAATGGAGAAAGGAATGCTTCTTTCTGGTGTAGATTTTAATAAGGACAGAGATCCGTATGAATGTTCTGTCAGTTTTATCGTCGAGAAGCTTGATGGTTTTATGGGATCAGATGCACTGAAGCAGAGAAAGAGCAATGATAAGGAGATTTTTAGGGGATTTATCTTGGATGGAAAGCAAATTCCAAGGCATGGTTATTCTATATATGATAACAATAAAAAAATTGGAACAATCACCAGCGGCTCGATTTCTCCTTTACTTGGAAAAGCAATAGGACTTGGATTTATAGATAAGAAATACATGAAGAGCGACAACGTAGTACAGATAGATATCAGGGGAAAAATGTCAGAAGCGACCGTATCAAGACCAAAAATAGTTCCATAGGAAATCACCCCTCTCCCTATCAATTTGTCAACTTATCATTTGCAGTCTTTTTATATCGTATACTATACCTAGACATAGATGAATAACGAAAAAAAATTTAAGATTATAATAACAGACCCTGTTGATGCAATACTTCTGGAAAAGTTGAGAGAGAAAGATTTCAGTGTTGATTACTATCCTAAGATAAGCGAAGAAGACCTACTGAACATAATTAACCAGTATAACGGTATTGTCGTTCGTAGCAGAACAAAGGTTACTAAGGACCTGATTGATAGGGGTAAAGAACTGAAATTTGTTGCGCGTGCCGGGGTTGGCCTTGATGGTATAGACCTTAACTCTCTGCAGGACAGAAAGATAAGCATTATACATGCGCCAGAAGCTTCAACGAGCTCTGTCGCAGAACTAACGTTTGCGCTAATGCTAGGATCATGCCGCAGGTTGCCGGAGCTTGCAGCTGCCACAAAGCTTGGCAACTTCAGCAAAGAGGTCGGTACAGAGATATCAGGGAAGACGTTTGGGCTGATAGGTTTTGGAAGAATAGGATACAAGGTTGCAGAAATAGCCAGAGCATTCGACATGAGCATACTTGCTTATGACGTCATAACAAACGACAGGATCAACAAAGTATCAGGCCAATATGTAGCTCTGGATGATCTCGTTCAGAATTCTGACTTTATAGGTGTCTTCGTAACCATTAAACCTGGGGACAAACCGATACTTGGAAAAAGGGAATTTTCGCTCTCCAGAAAAAAACCAGGGATCATAAACACCAGCAGGGCAGCAGCTATAGACGGACCATCTCTTTTAGAAGCTCTTAAGACAGGAACCACATCGTTTTACGCCTCAGATGTTATGTGGAATGAACCGCCAAAGACAGAGTGGGAGCATGAATTACTGTCACTCCCACAGGTTATCATAACACCACACATTGGGGCTCAGACCAGGGAGGCACAGGCAAGAATAGCGGAAGCAACAGCTGCGAGAATAATTGAAATGTTTGGAGGCGTCAGATGATATTCACACCAGGCCCGGTCGAGGTATCATCCAGCGTATTACAAGCCTCCATGAAACACATGAATCACAGGTCCCAGGAGTTCAGGGATATCATGCAATCCTCACTCGAGGTTTTACGGAACATCTCAGGCTCAAAACGCGTTTCGCTTACGACAGGTTCCGGAACTCTCGCTGTAGAGATGCTCATATGGTCTATTCTCTCGCGAAAAGAGAAAGTTATTGCCGCTACTTATGGTGAATTTGGGGACAGAATGATTGAGTCCCTTGAACGGAGAGGATGCATCGTGTACCGCATAGCAAAGGAGGAGAACGACATCATCCGACCGGAAGAAATCAGCGAACTTGCTTCAAACTCTGGAGCAACCACAATTTTTCTGGTGCACAACGAAACTGGAAACGGAACACAGGTTGCCAACCTCAAGGAATTGGCAGGTACTGCAAAGAAGAGCGGCATGAAAGTGCTCGTGGATTCCGTGTCTGGCTTTGCTGCTCTCTCATTAGAACTTGATACTTGGGGAATCGATGCGGTAGCGACGTGCGGACACAAAGGTATAGCTTCGGTAACTGGGATAGGTGTAAACATGCTTGGAGATAGCCTTGAATCTTCACTCACAAAGGAAGACACTCCAGCTTATCTTGACCTTGAAAAGTCTCTGCACTTCATGGAGAGGAACGAAACACCTTTTACGCCGTCAACAGGTGCGTTTTCTGGACTGTCCGAGGCCCTGGATGAGTTAGCTAAAGAAGGCATTAAGGCAAGAATAGACCGGACATCTGGGTTTGCTGACATGCTGGTGAAAAGGCTTCTTCGAGAAGGCTATTCGATCACCGGAAACAGGGACACCAGGTCCAAATCAGTCTTGAACGTTTTAACACGAAATAAATCCACGGTTGTATCCAGCAGCTTGAGGAACAGGGGATTTATTGTAGGAAATGGGCTAGGTAAATTTAAGGAAAAAACAATCAGGATTGGCCTCATGGGCTCAATAAAAAAAGAAGATATCGAAAACCTCCTTGATGAGTTCCTGAAAATTGATCAAAAATAAAGATTTATTATATTTGTAAGGAAAACAATCTGGTCTTATTTTCCACTTCCTCCAGACATTGGACTAGACATGACTGGGTCTAGAGATGAGGTTTGTTCCAAGCTCATGTTCTTTGTTTCCTTGATCGCCAGTATGGTGAGCAGGACACCAGCAAATGCTAGGAATGCAAGTAGATCAAAGAGTACCGGGAAACCATAGTCGCTTATTATGGTCAATACCAGGAAAGAAAATATTCCGGCACCAAGCTTGCCCGCCCCAGCTGAAATTCCATGTGAAGTTGTTCTAATATTTGTTGGGAAAAGCTCTGTGGGAAGAAGGAAAGTGGTTGAGTTAGGCCCTATGTTTCCAACAAGGAATGAAATACCGTACATCGCTACAAAAAGGGCCAAATCGCTCTCTATTGTTGTGAATCTCAATGCAAATATGAAGTATATTATCGCCATACCCGAGAAGCCTGCCCACTGAAGAAGCTTCCTCCCAGCCTTGTCAATCAAGCCTACAGCTATCCAGTAGCCTGGCACCTCAAACGCCAGAGCCAGGATCGTGTTCCCTTCTGCAATGTGAAACACTGAAAGGGCGACATTTCCCTTGACGGTACCAAAACCTATGAGTCCCAGAACAGCTCCACTGTTAACAGAAGTACCATAGAATGCCATATCGAATATAAACCATGAACCAGCGGTTCCAATCAAGAAAAGCCAGTACTTGTTCGCAAGGGCCCTGTTTAATCTGCTTGATACGTTTGGCGCTTTTGGGGTAGAAGGAACTACCTGTGTCCTTCCGTGACTGGTTGCCTGTTCAACAGCCTCTTTTGCAAGGCCAGTATTGCCCTTCTCAATCGAGTATCTTGGCGTCTCCAGTATTTTTCTCCTCAGGTATATCACAGATGCAGCTGGAATAGCACCAAATGCCAGCATGAACCTCCACGACTCTGTTAGTGGTAGATATGCAGTTGCAACTAACCCAACTACCGCGCCGGCAAGTAAACCGAATCCCTGCATTGCAAACACAGAGAGAACAAGTTTTCCGCGGCTCTTGACATTTGAGTATTCACTCATTATAGTTGCACTTATCGGGTAGTCGCCGCCGATACCTATACCAAGTATGAACCTGGATATAATCAGCATAGTTACGTTTACCGAAAACGCTGATATTATTGCAAAGACAACAAGTATGCTCATCTCAACTCCATAAGTGAACTTTCGTCCCTTCTTGTCCGCTATTCTCCCAAATACCATTGCTCCAAGGAATGCGCCAAACAGAGCTGCTGCTCCTATCATACCCGATACAAACGTGCTGGTGATCTGACTGCCAAAAACAGCCGCTGAAGTAATAATTGGCAGGGCAGTCGATATCACAAACAAGTCATAGGCATCAGAAAAGAACCCCATGCCCGCAACAAATATGGCTTTACCATGAAACCGGTTGACCTTGGTTTCATCTAGTTCCTTTAATAAACCATTTTCTCTTTCTTGAACCATTTTTTTGTCAAGCCAACATTTACGTTGTAAATATTAATATTCATACAATATTCTATATATCTCTATATACTATCTTTAAAAATAGAAAATTGAAACGAGTAAAGAAGTCTCAACCCTCTCATAGGCAGGGAAAAAACTTTTCTATATTTTGGGATATGAGATCGAATAATTTGGCGAGCAAAATAACAGACGGCCAAGGAAAGCTTATAGAAAAGCTAAGCCAGCAGAACGATAGAAATACAGAAATTATTGAAAAGTTTCTGGAGAAGAACTTCAAGCATTCCGTTTCGGACCTTACTATGCAGGAGGCCAGCAGGCTGATTGAATCGTTGAAAAAACTCCAGGACAACCCTGAACATTCAAACCCTCCGCCTGTGACCGCAAAGCAAATCGCCCTCCTGAAGCGGCTGCAGGACGGTAATGAAAGAATCGAGAAGCTCAAGCAAATGCTTTTGAAACTTAAGAAAGATAACATCAACGAGTTGACCGTTCCAGAGGCTTCCTCAGTTATAGATGCGCTTATATCCACGAAAGCCGGATCGAACGAAGAGAGGGGTAAAAGTCCAGCTACAGAAAAACAGGTCAAGTTCCTTGAGAAACTCTATGCCAGCGAGAACAACCGGACTGTTATTGAAGGATATCTCGCAAGGCGGAGAAAAAAAAGCCTGGATGAGCTAACGAGGTCCGAGGCAGGTGAACTGCTCGATAGCCTGGTTGAGACCACTCGCTAGAATTTTCGCTTATGTGATTATGTAATAAACATGTATTGCATCAGGTAAAAACACATGCAACGTATACTTGTAAACTGTGCGCTGCCCTATGCGAACTCATCGCTTCATCTAGGTCACATAGCGGGCAGTTATCTTGGGGCTGACATCTTTGTCAGGGCTCTCCGTCTTATGGGTGAGGACGTGCTGTTCGTCTGTGGTAATGACGAATATGGCACGCCCATCACAATACAGGCTGACAAGGAGCATGTAAGCCCTGCTGAAATTGCTGACAGGTACCATTCGGAGCATGAGAAAACATTTGGGAAGATGCAGATAACATTCGATATATTCTCACGCACAACATCGCCGGTACACAGGAAATCTGCATCTGATCTGTTTCTTAGACTTTACAATAACGGTTTCCTTTCCGAGAACACTATGATCTCACCATACTGCCCAACATGTGGCAGGTTTCTGCCGGACAGGTATGTGGAGGGCACCTGTCCATATTGCGGAAACACGAATGCAAGGGGAGACCAATGTGATGTATGCGGCAGGATACTGGATCCCCAGGACCTTAAGGATCCAAGATGCATCATATCGGGAGACACACCGGAATTCAGAGAAACAAAACACCTTTTCTTCCGCCTGGATAAATTCCAGGACAGGCTGGAATCCTGGATCAATTCAAAGACGAACTGGAAACCCCATGTCCTGGAATTTACAAAGGGCCTGATCTCTGGGGGACTTAAGCCAAGGCCTGCTACGAGAGACATGAACTGGGGCATACCTGTGCCGGTGGAGGGTTATGAGGGAAAGGTCATATATGTCTGGATTGAAGCCTTGATGGGATATCTTTCGTTTGCAAAGGAACTCTCTGTAAAACGAGGAGACCCGGATCTTTGGAAAAGATACTGGGAAAAACCCGAAACCAGGAGCTACTATTTCCTAGGGAAGGACAACATCACATTTCACACGATTATCTGGCCCGCAATTGTCATGGGGCTGGGAGATCTGAATCTTCCATATGACGTTCCGGCAAACGAATACCTGGAATTCAACGGAGAGAAGTTCTCAAAAAGCAGGGGCATCGGCTTTACCGTCGAAAGCATGCTTTCCGCAGTCGATAGCAACTACCTCAGATATTACATTGCAACAATACTTCCTGAAAACGGCGACTCAAACTTTGATATAGACGAAATGCAGGAGAAGGTCAACAGCGAATTCATATCCAAATATGGAAACCTGTTGCACAGGGTTGTTAGCTTTGTGGTATCCAACAAGATAGATCTTTTGACCAGGAAGATGGATCCATCGGATCAAGATATCATTTCCCGCTATTTCCAGTCATACGGTGAATATTCAGCCATGATTAAAAATGTGGAGATCAAGAAGGCTCTCAAGATCTGGCTTGACCTGGTCCAGGAAGCAAACGCTTATGTTAACAGATCTGAACCCTGGAAGCTGGTCAAGACAGACATAAGCGCATGCGCCGGAAAGCTTTACACCTCCCTGAAACTGCTTCAGATCCTGACGGTAATGATCTATCCATACACACCAGAAGCGTCTCTCAGATGTCTGAGGATTATGGGTTTTGAAGGAACGATTGAACAGGCATATTCAACAATGTCCCACGAGAGCGTTTCTTTCAGACCTGCCGTTGCTGAGATACCTTTCCAAAGAGTTGAGATAAAAAATGTGAATCCCAACAGCCTTGATCTCACGGTTGGAAAGATCGAAAAGGTGGAGAACCATCCTGACGCAGACAAACTATATATTCTGCAGGTCTCACTCGGGGACAGGAAAATACAGCTTGCCGCCGGTCTTAGGAAATACTATTCGATCGACCAGATACTTGGAAAAAAGATCATAGTGGTTGCTAACTTAAAGAAAGCCAGGTTCCGTGGCATGGAATCCGAGGGAATGCTGCTTGCCGCAGACGACGGCACATCCACGCACTTTCTTACAGTTAGCGATTCAGTTCAGCCCGGAACGAAGATCAAGATTGGTCCATACACTTTCAATGGCACCAAAGTCGTGACGATCGACGAACTTGCATCTTATAAACTCTTGGTAACGGAGAAGGGTGAAGTAAGCGCTACGCTCGGCAGCACGGAAGGAATTCTTTTAGCCGGAAATGAGCCTGTCCGCCCGGAATCACCAGTGGGCGCTGGAGCAAGAGTCAGGTAGGCCTCCATTGATTTCAAAAATTCTTGTATATTAACGGTGCAATAATTAATCCAGTTGCTCTGCAAGGGTTGATAACAGCACCAGCGGGGCGATAACCTTAAACTCTTTGAGATGCCACATCATGTTTGCGACTCCAGGCTACTACTTATTACCTGAGACAGATCAAATATGACGTACCCAAATATCCGGAATTTGTTTACGTTGCTTGCATTGGATACAAGAACGGTTATCTTGCTTGAATAGGCGCCTTTGGGAGCAACCTGACCAAGGGCTGCTACAATTAGGAGATTGTAGCCGTCATCAGCCGATGCCACAAGGACACGAGATGCATTCGACAGCTTAAAGGAACCAAGAACACCCTCGTCGTCTGCGTTCTGGTTAAGAACGGTGAATCCTTCGGCCCTTAATTTAGAAGCAACAGCCTCGTTCTTTTCTATAATTATGATAGGCTTTCCCTCATTTTTCTTCCTTATCAGGTATTCATGAATGAACGTCGAGTAACCCAGTATTAGAATGTAATCGCTAAGAGATTCGAGTTGCCTTTTTTCCATTCTGTTGACCACGCCACCGACCCTTCTTTCAATTATCGGTGCTATCAGGATAGACATGGATCCAAAGAATATTGCTATTCCCAGGACTGCTATGGATATGGTGAACATCTTGGCGGTGAGGGTCACAGGTAAAATATCCCCAAAACCAAGCGTAGTGACAGTCTCTCCAGTGAAGTATAGTGCATTTCCCAAGCTTGTTATTTGTGGGCTGAACTGGTCTCCAAGGAGAAGGGAACCGCTCACGCCATAAGATACTGTAAATATAATGGTGATAAGAGCTACAACAACTTCTGACCCCCACCTTGCTGCCGTTGTGATTACGTACTCTCTTCTTCTCCTGTACAATAGGAGGATTATAATCAGGCCGAATGCAGCCCCGGTTAGTGTCAGATGGTAATAGCGCGTACCTCCGAGCAGGTTCAACAGCGCAGAGAATGTTGCAGCTACAGCAAATGTCCTCAAGGCCCCCCTGGTCTTTTGCCTCAAAAGATAGCCAACAATGATAAGGAAAAAGCCATCAAAAATTGTGAGGAAAGAAAGCGTTCTCTGGGAGAAATTTAACTGAAAATCCAGAAAATGAAAACTATAGAGATAAGTGGACGGAGCCCTCAACGCTCCCAGAAAAATAGTAAAGAGGCCAAGACAGAAGATAAGGATATTTATTCCAAAACCCTGCTTTCTGCCATCCATAATCATCCTGTAAAGCAATGGGGTATATTACTTTCCAAATTCACTAATATAGATTACTGATCAAGCTGTTTCGGGCAACCGATAATGGAAATTGGAACATCATCAGGATCACTATAAATGAATGAAAAGCTTTAACGAACTACTAACTCTTCAATATAGGATTATAGCACTAGAAATGTCCATTTTTTTGCAGAAAAATATAAATAGGCTTTTTTACTCTCGTTATGCCTTGTTGATCACTATGCCCTTGACTAAATTTGAAAAAGCTAGAATCATTGGAGCAAGGGCATTACAGATTTCCATGGGTGCCCCGGTTATTATCGATGTGCCCAAAAACCTGATAGATCCTGTCGATATTGCGATGCTAGAATACGATAACAACGTCATCCCGATTACGATAAAGAGATGAATGGAACCTTTTTATCCATTACTTTCATTTTGAAAGGTGGAGAAGTCTGAATTTATCGATCTTCTGCAACAGATGATTGATGCCGCCCAGCCAGGGAACAAGATCAGGTTAACATTGCTGAGAACACCGGATAACTTTTTTTCAGGAAAGATAGCTGGGGACCAGTACGTTAATATCCGCTCAATTCCAATTGCGGATAAATATCGCGTTGTGATATCGAATTTCAACACGCTTGAATACAAAAGATTCAAGGAACTTTTCAATGACGAAGTACAGTTCCTGTCATTTGGCAGAGACCAACTGGAGGGAATCGTTGCAACCGCAAACCAGTCCGGCTACTATCTCTGTGGTTTTAAGTCTACCGGCCAAGGCACGATCTCGCTTCGGGCAGCTCCAGACAGGACCGGACAGAATTATCTCCTCAATGAGATAAGAAACGGCATAATAAATGGCATTTATCCGTCTATGTACAGGCTTTCAGACGGTTCACATTTAATTGAGTTCAGGGATGATTTTAACATAATCCTGTCAATGGAGAAGAAGCCCGATCTGGCGCCCGTTTTTGACCTTCTCACTGGTCTTATAATAAACCTCAGGGACTTGCATGACCGTGTTATGAGACAGATATACCCTTATTCGGGTACTACACCTGGTCTTCCCGATCTTGCTGGAATCACCTTAAAGAAAAACCAGGGCATTAGCGATAACCTTGTTCATGAGACTGCGTGCAGGAAATTCACTCCTGGTTTATTGGAAGATTGCCCCGTTGGAAAGGCATTCTACATTTTCGAAAAAACATACTCCAGCCCTTTCTGCCGAATAACCCTCACCAGGGATTTCATAACGGTTGTATCAATGCCAAGAGCATCAATGTCCTCAGTTCTAAGGGTAATTGATAATGTTTCGGGAGTTACGGCGGTGGTCTCAAACGCAGTCTAAATCTTCTGAACTGTACAGGGAATACGCTATTGACCGGGAATCTCAGAAGACCCTTTCGATTGCGGCATCTTTCCTGCAATCCATTCTATCGAGCATACCTTACAGGATCATCAGAATAGGAAAGGCTGACAGTACCTCATTCAGCCTGGTTGCCTCCAGAGATCTGAACTCCGGAAGCAACGAGAACCTCCTTCTGATTGATATACTTCCACCTATGTCGACTATTCCAGTGGATACGTTCATACAGAGTCACCTTTCTAAGGTTTTCACCGGACCAGAAAAGAACCACACAATAGACAGGGTGATCGTTATCAGGAGCCGCGAGAGAGAGCAGATTATAAAATACATTTCATCATCATTGCACAACTCAATCATATGGGAAATTGAAGAAAGCACAGGAATTCTCAGATGCGCATACGGATCGCACTTTGACAAGCAGCTTCAAGCTGCACTCAAGAACGGCTTCTCACATCCATACGATAATTTTCCAAATCCTTATTTTCCGGAGATGAACCCACTTCTAAAACTGAATTATCTGACCCTTAACTTCAACAGGAAGGGCCAGCATAACAGATCATCCGTTATTGAAGATGCAGTGCGTATGGCTACGAGATTCAGCATATACAAGGAGAACAGCCCAATAAATGCTGATTTCTCAACACTTCTAAGCGTGATGCTTAAGGTCGGGATCGCAAGCGGATCCACGAGGGTAAGCTTCCCATGGTCGAGAACTCGCACTGAAAGAATGTTTCTCCGAAGATATTACAACTATCTCGAGAAAGCATCAAAGACCTCACTATATGATTATGATGCGCTGTTCTGAAGGTAGAAAGCAGCATGATAAAAACTGTTTTCAAAATAAAAAAAATTGTTTGCATCGATTAAATAAAGAAAAAAGAGTATTTATCGATGCAAATACCTGGATTCGGACATCATCTGTACATCGTCATGCCCATGACCATCGCGACCCAATCCATGAACGATCGATATGGAAAAAATTGAATTGGTTGTCAAATTCTCTTGGACGTAGTAGGTAGTTGAGTTGTTTTCGACGCCCGAAAGATGGTGTACCCACGCATCTATACTAACAGATCCTCGTGAATGCTGTATTGAGAGATATGTGTATATCTTGTTCGTCTGGTGATACGAAGACGTAATGTTCCCTATGATTGCGAATCCTGGTCCTTCTTCTAAAACACTCGTGAATTCACCGTTTGTTCCGTAAATCATGTCTCCCGTTGAAACATATGAACTATGAGCATTCCAGCCATCATAGGAATTGGTAAACACACTTGTGTTATAAGCCTCCATCACGTTGAAGAAATAACTCGAATAGTTATAGAAGGACAAACCTCTGGGTTCGCTGTAAAGGTAACTAATAACGGCTCCGTAATCAAAACTAAGCGGCCAGTAAACGTCCCTGACTCTCTGAACGTCTCCATGATGGTTCACCTCATCGTAAAGCACTGAAGTATGTATTACTGCCTCTTGGACCATTGTGAGGTTTTGCCAAACAGAATTCGGGAAAATCTGCCTGTTGTAATATTTCATGTATGTGCTTGATTTGATAAGAATTTTTCCTGTTGTGGTTTGCAACAAGGTTGAATAAGAAAATCTGACGTTCTTGTAGCTGGCGTAATATGAGTAATTGTTTCCATTCTCATTCACTAGGCCGCTTTGAATTCTATGGACGGTTTTAAGCGAGCCATCATGGTAAGAATATGAGATCTGTTGGGCTCCCAAGACAGAGGAATCCGTGTACAGGAAAAGATTGCCTATGTTAAGGCCAATGCCTGGGCTGCTATTTGATGCAAGCATCTGCAGGTTCACGCTGCCCCCTTCTATCATTCCAAGCATACCTGTGATGTTGGCTGTAGTCCACTGGTGATTCAGCATGTAAGGTGGGTATATGGGCCTCCAGGTGAAGAGATCAATTCCTCCGGAATTAATCCATGGAAAGATAAACTGGTTTGCTGCCTTATGGCCATTTATATTGAAGTAATAACCTTCCCAACTGGGATCGCAAGTGTACTGAAACTCGCCATCTATAACTATCGATTGGATGAACGCTGCTCTCGTATCTGTTGGTATATTGACAGTGTTGTTGCCGGCATGGATTGGTTCTATCATCGTTGGATATGATGGAGCTTGCTGTCCTTGAGGAACCGGGTAAAAGTACAAAGTATAGTTATTGTATTGTATTCCATGGAAATTTGTGTGTTCACCTAGCGTTGAGCCTGATACAGTTACCTGAGACTTGTGGTCAAAGTAACTCGCGAAAAGACTTATGTTAACATTCACTGCCCATGAACCGGCCTCTGGGTTGACACCGAGCCAGACCGTGCTGTTGTCGACGGTAAAGCTGTTGAAGTAGTCATAGGCAGTACCAGCATCATATCCTGTTACATTGAGGATTATGGCTTCCCAAACACCTTTGGGAATATTGAGCTGACCAAATTGGGTTACATTAACAATAACGGGTGTTGTATCTGGTATAGGCGGAGGCATAGCCGCCTGCGGGTTGGAAAAATTTGCAGGAGGAAAACCTGTTGGAATAGTTGGATCTTTTGTGGCGTTCAACACGTGGATAACATCGCTCTGCGGGCTGGCGCTAGAAGCTGGTACTAAAAGCGAAAGTACCATTATCATGACTAGAAAAACAACACCAGTCAAAATTTTTACCTTATTTTTGTTTCCGATCATTGCAATTTGGATCATTGCGTCATATTTATAGCTAATGTCCTTTTTTCGGTGATTTTCCTGATATTGCGTGTCTAAGTCACGCAAACATAGGTGCTAGACAAGACATTTTTTAAATTTGCTGGTATAAAAGACACTAACAAAGTTTGTCCAACATTCATACTAAACATTTTTATGCAGGGTGACTAATGCCTTTCCAATGGAAGATAATATCAAGGCCATTATGGACAGGATATCAGCCGAAAAAGTATCTTTTCTGCAAATGCAGTTTACCGACATACTTGGTTTCGTAAAGACGCTCACCGTGCCCAAAAATCGATTCGAAAATGCTGTCACAGAAGGAGTTTTGTTTGATGGGAGCTCTGTCGCAGGATACGCTCAGATCGAAGAGTCCGACATGCGGGCCGTACCGGACTTTGACACCTTCACTCTTCTTCCTGACGAAACCAACTCATACAAGGTTGGAAGGTTCATCTGTGACATCTATACTCCTGCAGGAGAACGTTTTCCAGGCGATCCGCGATATGTTTTGAAATCTCTTCTTGAAAAGCTGGAAAAGGAGAAGAAGCAGTTTTTTGTAGGCCCTGAATTTGAGTTCTTCCTCTTCAAGTATGACCAGAACGGCAACCCGACAAATGAACCGGTAGACTTCGGAGGTTACTTTGATAACACGCCGCTCGACAGGGCCGGACTCGTGAGAATGGACATTCTTAATGAATTGAATAAGTTAGGATACCAGCCGGAGGCTGCCCACCATGAAGTAGCGTTCGGGCAGCATGAAATAGATCTCAGGTATGCGCCAGCTTTAGTTATGGCAGATCGTGTTGCTATGCTGAAAAGTATAATTAAGAACACTGCACAGAGGCATGGGTATTATGCAACTTTCATGCCCAAGCCAATAAACGGGGTCAATGGATCGGGTATGCATGTCCACCAGAGCATTATGTCTATCGACGAGGAAATGAACTACTTTTATGATGAAAAGGCTAAGTATGGATTGAGCGAGATGGCTATGCACTATCTTGCTGGTGTACTTACCCATATAAGCGAAGCCTCTGCGATCCTGGCATCTTGGGTGAACTCTTACAAACGGCTTATCCCTGGGTACGAGGCACCCGTTTACATATCATGGGCCAACAAGAACAGGAGTGCCCTTGTCAGGGTTCCAGCAGGCATTGGAAACAGGAAGAGAATGGAGTTGCGCTGCCCTGACCCTGCGGGAAACCCTTACCTCCAGTTCGCCGCAATATTATCAATGGGCCTCGATGGCATCAAGAATAGACTGGAACCACCGGAACCGGTTGAACGCGATATATATCACATGACCGCCGAAGATAGATTAAAACATGGCATAGGATCTATGCCAGAAAGCCTTGGGGAAGCGCTACACCACTTCAGGCAGAGCAAGTTAATGCATGACATGCTTGGATCGCACATCTTCGAGAACTTCGCGGTCGTGAAGCAGAGAGAGTGGGACTCCTTCAGGTCATTTGTAACTAAGTGGGAGACAGAGAGATACTTGCCAAAACTTTAGGTTGTTTCAATCTAATTCCATTAATGCTGCGGGAATGCCCGTAAAAAGGACAACTTGAGGTAATAGCCAAAGGCGCCTGGCACTCTATGACAAAGATATGTTGATCATAAACGAGACCACCATGATATCTAAGAATCATATTTCTAGTGGTTCGACCATGGTACAGGTTGCAAAATTGAGCGGATGCCGGATGAGACGAAGGTATTAAAACGCTTTCTGGAATAACATCTGCATGAAGGCAGAAGAAGCATACTCAATAAGGATAGGTTCAGAGATCTCTGTTGCCGACGGAAAGGCATACTTTACTGTGACATGGATAGAGGGTAATGAATACAGATCCTCCATCTACAGTTTTGATGGAAGAAAGGAGGAAAGAGTGACATTTGGAGGTCACGAAAAAAAGGCAAAGATACACCGCGGCTCGTTGTTTTTTGTATCCTACACAAAAGATGAGGAGTCGCTTTACGTTATAGAAGGTATAAGCGAACCAAGAAAACTATACTCAACCAAGTCAATAGGCAAGTATATTTTCGCAGGAGATCGTGTCATTGCAATAGTACAGGATAAAGCAGACAAGGAAGCACCATTCATTGCAAAGAAGCTCAAGTACCGTTTCGATTCTCAGGGATACTTCAGGACTAGGAAAAAATTAGCTATAATATGGCCCGATCTAAAAGATCTTGTGTACGGAGATTTTGACGTTGTGGATATTGCAGCCAATCAAAACAGGGTTGTATTCAGTGCCACTATCGAGGATGACGATACTGGCCTGCAGGATATCTACGATCTCAACCTATCGACGGGTAAATACAAAAGAATCACAACAGGCAAAGGCGTGGCCTCCAGTGTTGCAGTTTCCAACGACGGCAGTGTTGCTTATATTGGGCACAGGGATGGAAAGAAGCCATGGGTACCTTCCAAGCTGATGTTCCCGGAGGATGGAAAGAGCGTGGATATAGCAAAAAGCGCCAGCAGTTCAGTCGGAACCGACATTTTTGTTGGACCCGGAGAGGCTCTTATCTTCGATCATGGATCATTCTACATGATCGGCCAGGATGCCGGTTCCTCATCCGTGTATAGCTATGGAAAGAAACCAGGCAGGCTGACCGGCGACAAGATGAATGTAAGGTCATTCGACATTCAAGATGGGAAGCTGGCTTACATATATACAACACCCATCAAACCATCTGTCGTTGTGTTCGGAAAGGAACTCGACCTCAATCCATCTGTCAGAGGAATCGAACCCAGAGAACTAAAGGTAAACGGCCAGGATGCCTGGCTGATGCCTGCTAAGGGAAAGGCAAAGGGTACTGTGGTATGTGTTCATGGTGGGCCACACACAGCTTACGGCTATGCATACTCTATTGAGTTCAATTTCCTAGCAAACAACTCCTACAATGTGCTTTACGGGAATCCACGCGGATCATCAGGCTATGGAGAAAAGTTCGCATCGCAGTGCGTAGGAGATTGGGGCGGAAAGGATTTTAAGGATATTCTGGCCTACATGGATGCAGCGGTTAAAATGCATAAAGTCGACGAGAACTTTGCAATTACCGGTGGATCATATGGCGGATACATGACCAATGCTGCAATTGTCCAGACAAACCGCTTCAAGGCCGCAATTGCTGAGAGATGCGTCTCTAACCTGATGAGCATGTGCGGAACGAGCGACATTGGTTTCTGGTTCAATGCAATTGAATCCGGCGTTGAGGATCCATGGTCTGAAAGCGGCATGCATACCCTGCTTGAAATGTCACCCATAACCAGGGCAAAAAATGCGAGAACACCAACCCTGTTTATACATGGTGAAGATGACTACAGATGTCCCATTGAACAGTCTGAGCAGATGTTCTCTGCACTTAAGCTTAATGGCGTGGAAACAGTGCTTGCCCGCTATCCGGGGGACTCTCATGAGCATGCCAGGCACGGTGTTCCAAGAAACATGCTTGACAGGCTGCAGAGGAAGCTTGAATGGCTGGACCTGCACATGTCAGGCAGTCAAAAGCCCGGCAGGTCAAAGAAGAAGTAGGTCATTTATTACAGCAGTAGCTGTTTCAGTTGGCCCATCGTTGAATTCAAGCACGGTAAGCGGAGCTCTTCCCTTCATATATACGGTGAAACCGAGGCCCTTCCCCTTGAGTGAGGCAAGTGGATCAGAAGGATCAAGCTTTTTCAGTTTTGAGGATGCGGCCAGCTCTCCATTCTGTAGCTCAATCTCAGCGAGCAGCCTGGTATTTTCAAGATCGGCGGTTTTTGGATTCATGCCTTCCACACCCTCGAACACAATGTCCCCGGCCCTTAGCGATGATCCAAAAACAGAATTTGCAGTTATGACTGTTTTCCATGCACTATCGTAACCGAGGGTGTCAAAATGGTAATTTGCTTCCAGTATTCCGAGCTTTCCCGCCTCTTCTATCGAATGATCGAACGTATCTCCCTTTGCAATGCTCAGGAGGACATAGTTGGCTGCACTGTTGACCTGGCCAACTATTTTCGTAATTGCGGATGAACGCAGACATTTCTGCATGAAGCTGAAAAACGGAACGCCGCCTGCGACAGTGGCCTCGTATCTTATCTTTCTGCCACTCGATACAGATGAACTCATTATTTCAGGCCAGAAATTAGCCAGGCCGGATTTGCATGCGGTCACAACATCCCTTGATCTTTTAAAGGTCTCAAGATAAAGATCTCTTGCACGGATTCCGTCCGATGTGGCTGGCATGAGATCCACCAACACGTCAAAATCCATGTCAAAAAGGGCTTCTCTTTCAACTTCAGCGTAACCTGTCCCCCATATGTCTCCCTTTTCCTTGTAATACAATAAACGTTGAGGATCCATCCCATCATCTGAATGTAGCATATGATGGAAATCGGCTGCCACAGCAATATCAAGCTTTGTTCCAAGCTTCTCTTGGTAAAATGCGCGGTTTTCAGCGAGTATCCTGAGGAAACTTCTTCCAACCTGTCCCAGTCCGATCAGTGCAATCTTCACTCTTTATTCTCCTGCAGGAGTATGTTGGTCATCGCGTTCTGCAGTATACCGCCTCTTTCAAAGTACTGCTCTTCCGCCTTGTTGTCTATTCTCACATCCAGGTCCTCTTCGTGCTTTTTTCCACCGTTGTCTGTATACGAAAGCCTCGCTGATCCCCTGCGCATTCCGTTGAACACTATCGAGAATGGCTTAGAAGCATCTGCGTTGAGTACTGCAAAGCTACGTCCTGGCTTGAACTGCAACGGAACAACCCCCATTCCTACCAGGTTGGATCTGTGGATCCTCTCGTAACTCTGGGCAATAACTGCTTTGATGCCAAGGAGGTATGGACCCTTTGCAGCCCAATCTCTAGAGCTACCAGACCCGTACTCCTTTCCTGCAAAGACAATCTGCGGGCTGTTATCTTTCACATACTTCGTGGAGGCGTCATAGATGGGCATCTCCTTTTTTTCAGGGAAATAGATGGTATTTCCTCCTTCAGCCTTTACAAGTAGATTCTTGATTCTGGGATTCGCAAAGGTCCCTCGCATCATGACTTCGTGATTTCCCCTTCTCGAGCCATAGGAGTTAAAGTCAGCGGGCTCGACACCGTGCTCAAGAAGATATTTGCCAGCCGGGCTGGCTTTCGAGATCGATCCAGCTGGCGATATATGATCGGTGGTTATTGAATCCCCCAGCACCAGAAGTGCACGTGCATTCTCAATCTTCTCAAGCCGCTTAGACTCCCCCGGTGTAAAGTGGTCAAAAAATGTTGGGTTCCTTATGTATGTGCTCTTCTGGTCCCAGTTATACGTTTCCCCACCCTCCGATGGAAGATCAGACCAGTTTTTGTTGTAGGAATCCAGGTCCTTATACTTCTCCTTGTAAACGTTGCTTGACAGGTATGTCTTTAAAACCTTGTCTATTTCCTCGCTTGTGGGCCAGATATCCTTGAGATAGACTGGCTTTCCATCTGCCGACAGTCCGACGGGATCATGATCCAGGTCGACAACAACCGTCCCGGCAAGGGCAAAAGCTACAACAAGCGGAGGCGACATCAAATAGTTTGCCCTTACGTCCTTATGAATCCTGGCTTCAAAATTCCTGTTTCCGGAGAGCACTGCCGAAACCGAAAGTTTCCCCTCGTTTATGGTATTCTCGATTGCGGGATCAAGTGGACCGCTGTTTCCTATGCATGTAGTGCATCCGTAGCCAGCAAGATAGAAGCCCAGCTCGTCAAGATATTTCTGGAGACCAGACTTCTCGAGATAATCCGATACCACCCTGGAACCAGGCGCAAGTGAAGTCTTGACCTTCGGGTTTACATGCAGCCCTTTCTCAACAGCCTTCTTTGCCAGCAGGCCAGCTGCAACCATGACATTCTGGTTGCTTGTATTGGTGCAGCTTGTTATTGCCGCTATTACAACGTCGCCATCAGTCAGGACTTCATCCTTACCTTTGATCTTCAGCGGTATCCTCTTCAGGTTCACCTGTTTCTGCTGCTTTCTTCCCGTGGGAATGGATTCTTCCCCCTCAAGGAAGTTCAGGAAATTTGATTTCGAATCGGCGAGATCAGTTTTCTGCTGCGGCAATCTTGGTCCTGAGATGGTTGTCTTTATTGTAGAAAGATCAAGATCGATCAGTTCGCTGTATTCAATTCCGCGCGGAACGCCAAACATGCCCTGCTCTTTCATGTACTGCTTGACCAAGTCTACCTGGTTCTTGCTCCTGCCCGTCAGCTCCAGGTAATCTATAGTACGATCATCAACCGGGAACAGGGCTACGGTAGCCCCATATTCCGGGCACATGTTGGAAAGGGTTGCCCTGTCTGGCACACTCAGCTGTGAGACTCCGTCACCGAAAAATTCCACAAACTTTCCTACCACGTTCGCTTTTCTGAGAATATTGGTAAGGGTTAACACAAGATCTGTTGCCGTTATACCCTCCCTGAGTTTTCCATGCAGGTTCACGCCCACAACTGCAGGCAACTGAAAAGTAACGGGTTCGTTCAACATTGCGGCTTCGGCCTCTATCCCGCCGACGCCAAATCCGAGTATACCCAACCCATTGATCATTGTAGTGTGTGAATCTGTTCCAACCAGGCTGTCGAAAAATGCAAGGTTTTCGCCATTACCGGTTCTGGTTGCCACAACATTGCCCAGGTATTCCAGATTAACCTGGTGAACAATACCCACCCCGGGAGGCACTATCCTGAAGTTTGAGAATGAATTCTTAGCCCACTTAAGGAACTTGTATCTTTCGTAGTTGCGCTTGAATTCCATCTCAGTGTTTTTCTCAAATGCCTCATTGTCGCCGTAAAAATCGACCTGGACCGAGTGGTCCACGACCAGGTCCACAGGCACAGACGGGTTAATGAGGGCGGGATCCTTTCCCATGGACTTCATCTTATCCCTCATGGATGCCAGATCCACTATGGCGGGGACACCGGTGAAATCCTGCATAAGGACCCTCGCAACTATCAGTGGAACCTCATTGTCTGAAACTGCCTTTGCATTCCAGTTAAGAACGTTTTCAATGTCTGACTCGGTGATTCCAACTCCATCTTCATTGCGTATCAGCGACTCTGCGATAATCCTGATAGATAGAGGCAGCTTGGATACTTTCACTCCATTCTTTTCAAGTGCGGGTATGGATATGTAATCATACTTCTTTCCGGCCGAAACAAAACTCTTCTTCATAAGGTACTTTGACGACATACCTCAGGATTGCGGTCACGTAAATAGCATTTTTCAAAGCCGGATTTAGTGTCTGGATCTTGGATTGACCCAAGGCAAAGAACTGATCGACGAATTCTTAAGTCGCACAAGCGATTCCTTCTAGCTGTAAAATGATCGAATCCGATGAATTTACCGATTTTGAAACACTCGACGCATCAACGCTTGAGTTTGCAAAGGAAGCCACTAAAACATTCAAGAGGCGTTATGGAAAAACATCGTCAGGCATAGTCGATGACCTGAGAAAATTCACAGACATTCCTATAACGATACAGGCAAGGATAAACGGCAATCATTCCGCACGCCTTTACAAGGAGAAAGGCTTTTACAGGCTTGTTATTGACGGAAAGGAAGTTGCATCCACACCGAGTCTCATAACATGGTTCAGCGTCTCGGATGATTTTGACAGGGTTGCATATTTTGAGACAGATGGATCAGATGAAGGCCTTCTATACATACTTAAGAGTGGAACAATCCTGGAAAAGCATACCGGATTTTTCCACCAGGTCCTGTTTTTTGGGGATACCTACTATGCAGTGCAGGCGTTCAGGGGTAAGAATATTCCAGCAGGAGTACCCTTGAACTCTCAGCGAGTAACCCTCAATGGCGAGATAGTCTGGGGTGACGATGTCAGCGAAGTTGAATTTATCAGTCTTTACGATTTCGGCGAAGAATGCATAGTAGCGGTAGGAAACTGGATCAAAGCAAGCATATACAGGGGGAAGCTGAAAGATCCAGCGTCATGGATAAAGGAGGCCTCACTCGATCATCCAGCATATCCACTGGGCATACGGGATGGAACGATCTATTTACTGGAATATGACGGATACGGTGCAATTTCAAGGAACGGAGAAATCATAGTGAAATTTGAAAACCCGGTTGAAGAATTTTCGGGAAGCATTGAACCTGCAATGATGATGGGCGACCGACTGCTTGCATTCACCCTCAAAGACGCAAAACTCCTGCCTGTTGTACACGATCTCGCCGGATCCAGGCTGTCTGATCTTCCAGCTTATGAATTTTCAGCGCTATCCGCTTCCTGCCATGACATGGAGCGTGCATTATTCTATTCAACATCAATGGGAAAACCAGAGATAGTTTACTCTTACGCCGGTGAAAAACTTGAGAGTGTCTCTGAGAACAAGCTGCTGGATGTTGAAATCAAGGAAGGTTTTGTATTGAACGGGAATACAAAGGTCCATTACTTCGTGGGCTCAGGCAGAGGCAGCAGGCATGATAGGGCGGTCGTCTATGGCTATGGCGGATTCAATGTTGGCGTGACTCCCGGTTACAGGCCTAGTTATGCCTATCTTCTGAGCAAGGGGACAGACATAATAATCTGCAACCTCCGCGGAGGCAATGAATATGGAGAAGAATGGCACCTGCAGGGGACCAGGGAAAACAAGATCAACGTTTTCAACGACTTCAGATCCGTACTTGAGCAGTTAAGAAAGCAGGGTTATCGCGTGGTGATTGAAGGCGCGAGCAACGGAGGGCTACTTACCTCATACGCCCTTCTGAATTTCCATGACCTTGTGAATGGCGCCGTTATTGGAAAACCTGTAATAGACATGCTCAGGTTCCACAAACTCCTTGCCGGCATATACTGGACAAACGAATATGGGAACCCCGACATTGAACACGACAGGATTTTCCTTTCCAGCTACTCTCCATACCACAACATGAAGAATCGGGTTTATCCCCCCAGCCTCATCTGGATCAGGATGAATGATGACAGGGTCCACCCGGCCCATGGCCTGAAGTTCTACGCAAGGATCAAAAAAACTGGCTCCCCCACATTTCTAAGGGCAGACTTCTCTGGTGGGCACATCGGACTGCGGCATGAGGCGATGCTCGACGAGTCTGCGGACATCATTGCATTCATTCAGTCCTGCCTTGAAAGCTAAATATTTTGCATGTATAATCTCGCTCAATATTGTTCGCCTTTTATCGGCAATTTACTTAGTTTAATCATTGGAATAATAAATATGCCTCATCCACGTAAGAAGTCAGCCACAGGACATATGCGGGAGCAGAATTATTGCGATCAAGTGATGCTTGGATATTTGCGGAAAGAACAAATCCAAGCTTTTGGAGATTAAGGTTTAAGTAATTTTGTGTGTTGTCATTTACATGAATTCCAAAATAAAAAACGTAGAAATATATGAATTAGGAGAGAAGGGGAGAGAAGTATCTTCCCCGTGGAGCTCGACAATACTCCTGGTCAAGCTCACGTCCTCCGACGGCCTTACCGGATGGGGGGAGGCACCTACCACATTCATGACACTGCCTGTGCGGGAAAGCATGCATGAAGTTGAAAGGATATTCAAGGGCGCAGACTTTTTCAACGTTGAAAGGAACATATTCGATTTTTATAGGAACTCTTTCTACTTATCAAAGTCCATGGAAGCCACTTCTGCCCTGAGCGCTTTTGAAATGGCCTCGTGGGATCTGATCGGCAAGCAACTCGGTGCACCAGTGCATGACCTGATTGGTGGAGAATTCAATCCAAAGATCAGGGCCTATTCTAACGGCTGGTATTCAGATTGCAAGACACCGGATGACTTTGTCGCAAAGGGGAAAGCAATGGTAAAGAAAGGGTTCACCGCCCTGAAATTCGATCCATTCGGCCCCAACTATGACAGGATTGACAGGCAGGGCGCAAAGACGGCTTCTGAAATAGTTGGTGCGTTGCGGGAAGAACTCGGTGAAGATGTTGACCTATTGATAGAATGCCATGGCAGGTTTAACACACCATACGCTATCAAGGCGGCAAAAGGAATTGAGGAGTACGATCCATATTTCTTCGAGGAACCGGTGCACCCGGAGCTTGAGGTGGGTCTCGAGGAATTCAAGCGTCATATAGAGACACCTGTAGCCCTTGGGGAAAGGATACTTAATAAGAGGGACTTCACAAGGCTGATTTCTCAAGGTCTTGTCGACATAATCCAACCCGATCTCACTAACTGCATGGGTATACTGGAAGGCAAGAAGATAGCATCAATAGCGGATGCATTCGGTGTTCTTGTGGCCCCACACAATGCCTTTGGTCCGGTTCAGACGGCAGCATCTCTGAACCTGGATTACACGATGACTAACTTTGCAATACAGGAAAGTTTTGAGGAATCCTGGCCGGACTGGAAGAAAAAACTGCTTAAAACGGGTTATAAGCTCTCAGGAGGATACTTTACGCTCTCAGGAAAACCTGGCCTTGGAATTGAGGTTGATGAAAAGATCCTGAAATCCAAGATCGTTGATGGCATGGAACCATTCGATCCTGCTGAACCTCCATGGGTCGTTTCAGGAACATTTAAGTGATACTGAAGCAATAGGTATCAGGAAAGTAACATGGATCAGAATGATAAGGCAGTACAGGAACTGAAGCAACTGATGAATCAATTGCAGCAGCTTCTAGACCGGGCTCAGGCAAAACTATCGGAAATCGAAGGTGGCTCTCAAGGCGTTCCGAACCAGCAGACAACACAGGCTCCAAGACCTGTTTCGCCCACACAGCATATAATCCAGGAAAGAATAGGATCTTCCTCCAGAATGAGGAGCTCTCCAATCGTGACTTCGCAACCTCCGACAGCAAGGCCTGAAAAGTTGCTTGTTGGTATTGAAAAGCTCGACGACCTTCTGGGTGGCGGCTTGCGTACTTCTTCCAATGTCCTTCTGGTTGGCCCTCCTTATTCTGGAAAAGACATCCTTGCATGGAATTTCATTGCAAGATCCCTTCAGGACAAAATACCCGTAATGATAATAACAACTGATAAAAGCATAAACGATATCAAGCTTGAGGTCTCCCGCATATATCCAGATGTCGAGAACGCCGAAGCTGCGGGCCTGCTGCGATTCATCGACGTCTATTCCCGTTCTATCCAGACACAGACACAATCACAATATGCCGTTACAATCGACAACCTGATCAACGTCAGCTCCCTTATGAAGGCCACCGACTCAATATCAAGCCAGTTCCTTGCAACAAAGCCATATTACAGGCTTGTTTTCACGTCGCTAACCAGCTACCTGAACGAGCTTGATGAAAAGATATACATAAAGTTCATTCAACAGTTTGCACAGAAGAGAAAATCCGAATACTGCACATCGCTTTATCTCCTGGAAGCCGGTCTTTTCGACAAGAAAGTGGTCGATGCGATAACTTACCTGATGGACGGATCTATAACATTCAAATCCGAAGGATCAAAGATTTATCTGCGGGTGGACGGCCTGGGTGTTGTCAGATCGAGAGACTGGGTAGAAGTTTTCCTGCACGAAACGACATTTGAGCTGGGCGCATTTACGCTGGAGAAGATAAGATAATCCACTCAGTCTGCCCGTCTCACATCACTTTTCAGTCTAGGCTGAAATCATCACAGTGGCATCCTTGAATCAATCACCTGTATTTCTGATTTGCGACAGGAATATTATTCTATAACCGCGGAATCTTAATCAGCGCGGAAATGGCAACACTAAAACCCATGCATGAAGAATTGATACGTGCTGCGTCAGACGTTATCAGCGACCACTATGTAAAGCACTGGCACTCTGTGGGAGCCGCACTATTGACAGGCGACGGGCGGGTCTTTACAGCGTTCAATATAGACGCAACGGTAGGCAGGATCGCAGTCTGTGCAGAACCTATTGCAATTGCAATGGCCCTGAAGGAACACAAATCGGATCTGGACACTATAGTAGCCGTCAGGCATCCTGACATTGAGAGGAATCATGCAGAATACGAGATAGTGCCTCCATGCGGAATGTGCCGTGAAATAGCGACCGACTATGATCCAGAAATTCATGTTATCATTGACATAGATGGCAAACCGGCTAGAATTCCCATGAAAGATCTACTGCCATACAAGTATCAGCGGTGAGGAGAGTAACTAGGTAAATTTTTTACCTCAGGTCAAATCACCGGCTGAATGGGGCTGTGGGGTAGCTTGGCATCCTACGGGCTTTGGGAGCCTGAGACCCCGGTTCAAATCCGGGCAGCCCCACTATTCAACTGAACTACCCTAGTATAACTGGATTTGTGCTATTTTTATATCGAAAGCCTTTGCAAAAAACTCTTGTAAAAAGACGAAGAAAAATTGGTAAAATCAGCTTACAGTTCTCATAGACTTATATGGGTTAAAGCTAAAGTCTTCGCACCTTCATGAATGAAAAGTAAAATTCTAATGTAACTATCTTTCCGATAACGGCTCTAGGTGAGTCATAAAAGATCAACAATCCTGAAATATAAATTTGTGATACTCTTAGGAGGTTAATTTATGAGAAAACCCTTGACAGCAAAGGCGGAGAATGGATCTAAGAAGTCCGGTCTGCATGTTCTCATGAAACGCGTATTTGCTGTTATGATGGTTGTTGCAATCATATCCAGCCTGATTATATTCCATCCATGGTCACTTTTACATTCGCAACCTGTCTTGAAAGGGCCGGAAGTTGAGGGGAATTTAACTTATATATTACCATCTAACGTTTCAGGGGATGCTGTTTCCAGTACTGCATCAAACAATGTCAACGGCATCATAGAGGCATTCATGACAAATGCGTCAAGGTTTGATCCAGCAATGAACGGAACCGGGTACCCTTATATGCAGATGAACTCAAGCACACCAATAGGGATGCACCAGATAAACCCGAACGGGTCCTTCTCCTTCAACTTGAACAATTCGTTCTACGCTCTGAAGAATTCATGGTTGAATGCACTTCCCTCTAATGACGAACCAAATGCAGAGGCACCAATAATGTTCGAGGTCGTGTTCACAGTCCCAAATGGTTCCATGCTCAATATATACACCGAGGCATGCCCTCAACTTTTCCCTCTCTTAAATTTTTCCAATGTGTTCAGAATTAATCATGTCTTCGACCTCGGATCTCCCCAGGAGGTGATACAATCCGGTAACTCCACTGGAAATTCCACATCGATAGGCATCCAGCAAGCTGGTACATATAAGCCGGCTGACTGCCTTCTTGAGCAGAAGGTCTACTGGAAACAGACCTTCTCAAACCTTATTTCGAATATACATTTCCCACTCATAGCGTTCAACAATAGGACCCAGGCCCCTTTGCGACTGACAAATGGATATTTCATTCTAGCTGGAACCTTCGGTTTTGGTAAGATATCGTTATCTTTCACGTCTGCACAGGGATTCGGTTCAAAGAGCTCCAACGCTTCCAATATCAACGGATGGAGTTTCACATCATCGACGTCGCCAACAGCAAGCACCAATCCTTCAAACGTTGAGTATTGGAATGCACCGGAAACAGTTGGATACCCTTCACCCTTCACTAATTCCACTTGGAATGTATCATACATCTACCTGAACAACGTTGCAGTCCAGATCAGCGATTACCAGCTCATCAAGGTTCTAACAATAGTATGCAACGGCCAGGTTACATATACAGACACCATAGCCGAGAACGACTGGCAGGTTCAGGAGTATGTCGAGAATCCTTCAGGGGCACAGTATTCCATTGGTTATGGATACCTTCCCGGTGACTTCGCGCAGGCAATTGCAGATCTAACGGGTAACGATACAAGCGTAGTCGGATCTCTGGTACCCCAGCAGCAGATCAACTTCACGTCGGTGTGGTCGAACCTCGAAGGAGGAACCAACTCCAAACTTTCCGATATAACGGGACTGCTATCAACGTCAATTGCAGGGATAGGAATAGCGGTTGCGGCAGCTGCTGCTATTGCAATACCTCCCGGCGGCGGGAAAGTAGCCACAGCAGCATTGATAGCCGAGATATACAGCATGGTTGGATTTGTATCCTCAGCGGTTGCTCTCCTTTCTTCCGTTATCGTTTCTTCTTATACAGAAAATTATGCAGAGCTTTTGAGCCTCCACAGCTTCTATGAAGCGACGTTTCCAGCCAACGTGGTCATGAATCCCTCAACCCTGCAGATTGACAACATCAATGTAAATGTAGTAAGCCCGCTGATCACCATATCGTAATAAGGATGAAAAGGTCCTTGCAGATTACTAAAGAATCTTCTTCATGCGCATGATATAAGGCAGGAACTCTCACTACTTGTGGCCAATGAGCGGGCAGGAATCGATGGGAGTTGTTGGCATCAAATTCTACCAAACTAATGATCAATCAAAGCTCCACCGTATTTTCCGCTATTCTCACGGAGGTGAGATATTTGCTAACAAGGAGCGGGGTCATTGAGGTGGCTGCAGAAAGAAGTATTAATATTAGGATAATGATATATGCCCTTACAAGTGGAAGATCTTCTTAGAAAGTCCGCAGCGGAGCTGTTTGGAACGTATATTTTCGTGCTATTTGGCCCTGGCAGCGTTGTTGCATTCATTGCTGCTTTCAACCAGACCCTGAATCCATCAACACTTTTCTATCTTGCCATTACTTTTGGACTTGGAATAGCAATTGGCATTATGGCAGTGGCTAATATCTCAGGCGGGCACGTCAATCCGGCAGTTACTATTTCCCTTTTCATCGCAGGACGTTTCCCGGGAAAAAATGTCTTGCCTTACATTATTGCACAGCTAATAGGGGCAGTGCTTGCTTCAGCTACTGTCTCTGTTCTTTTTGGATACAACGTCGCGAATTCTGTACAGTTCGGCGCAACTATTCCGGGAGTAAGAGGACCCTGGGTTGCATTCTTCGGAGAATTTGTCATGACGT
>JAMCPG010000022.1 GCA_023379845.1 Thermoplasmatota archaeon | reverse complement strand
AGATACTACGAACCTCTCCGACTTCTTGCAGTGCTTTGCTGATCCTTTCCCTTTCGGTTATAGATCGAACTACCACTACTCAACCACCTCTATGGGCATGTTCATGGACACTGCAAGATCTCCCGAGTTATCCAACATATCTTTCATTCCATGCAGCTGGCAGGACACCGGGAAGGCTGATGCAGTATTGCAATTTTCCGATGCATCAGTGACAGTCTTCTCTTTCCAGAGACAAGATCGACCCTTCCAATTGGGGCTCACGGTGCTATATTCCATTCGCTTTCGCTGCTGCCTGGGATTTTGCAAGTAGCATAACTTTACACACCTCGTCACCGAGATGCATATATGCCCTGCTAAACAGGCGTATTGCAAATTCCTGCTATCAGACTTACACTGACCAGACATATTTATTCCTCGGCGTGCCTCTGCACTCCCCCTTATATCTCTTTAGTTCTGTATATTCTCTCTTATAAGTGTCCAAATGATAAAGGGAGCACATCAGCTACCCTGAAAGGATCACAGAAATGGAAGGATACTATGAAGGAATTTGTTGTTGGAACAATGAATTTTCTGGAGAAGTACCATCAGAGAAGCAACTCAGAATCGGGATTTGCAGCAGACAAGAAGATGCTTGGATGGAATATAGCACAGAGAAGGGATGACAGGATAGATAACGCACTGTTGTGCACCGGTGTGTGGCACAATATGTTCAATATGGGAAGGTCTTAGAATGGTGTCCCACACCCGTAAAATTAATAAGTTGTTAGAAAGCGTTTAACGTTAAACAAACTTCTTTCATAACACCTTCTACACAAGTCGGCCCATAAAATCAAAGTGCGGCATCTGGTTATTTTTCACAGAGTCATGCATCACCAACGCATCCATAAATCTTCTCAACTCTAGCTCCAGTTTCTTTCCGACCTCGTTTGAAACACTATTTTGCTTGAGAAGGTTATTCTTTTCATAAGGGTCATGTTGGAGATTGTACAACTCAGGTTCTCTAGAACTAAGGGATAATCCATTTTCATTATTTCTACTATCTTTTAATAGATTGTATGATAACACTCTCGAACTTGGATCTATCGACCTTTTACTAATCTGCTCAGTTATATCGCAAGCTAGATATCTAGTAGCCTCTTCTTCAAGATAGGTTATGTATTTCCAGTCCCCATCTGTGATGCTCCACGACTTTTTGTAGTATCCACTGATGGCAAACTTCCTCAGTACTTCATAGTCTCCACTGAGCAGGCCCCCCATACTTAGTCCATGAACAGGTGGCAGACGTTCTCCGTTTTCCCTCATTTTCTCGTTAATGTTGAGAAACTCAAGTACGGTCGGCATGATATCTACTGTTTGGACCATTCCCTTTACACTCTTTCCATCCATAATTCCATCAGGGTGATGAACAAGAAGAGGGATCCTTATAAGTTCTTCATATGGCCATGGTCTTGCCTTCATTACAATTCCATGCTCACCAAGGGGTTCACCATGATCTGAGAGCCATATCACCATGGTATCGGACATGTGACCAGTGCTTCTTATTTTGTCGAAGATTTTTCCAATCCATTTGTCAACTAACGAAATCTCTCCAGCGTAGAGAGACCGTACTCGGCTTAGCTCTTCATCAGTGAGATAACCCTCAATTGTTCCATAAATTGGAGAAATTATACTTCTCTCTCTCTTTCTTTCCTCGTACATGCTCCAGTAAGGTTCGGGTGGGTCCCACGGTTCGTGGGGGTCGAAACTGTCTATCCACAGGAAGAAAGGATCATTATAAGATTTCTCTTCAAGCCACCGTATCGCTCTTTCTGTAACTCTGGCAACGAAATGGTTACTTTCATCATTCCAGTCAGTTTTGGAGATGTTTCTAAAATATTGTTGTAAGCGTCTTCCATGTTCAGGATCTGACTGGTGGGGCTTATCCAACAGAGTTATCTTTTCTTCCACATTTCCATTTAGTATGTATGGATCAGACTCTTGTCCTCGGATCCAGTGAACCTCATCAAAACCTCTGCTGAACCCCATCCCTGGTTTGTGCATATGGTATGTGTCAGATATAATAGATGTTTTCACTCCATGACCCCACAGGAGCTCAGGAAGGAGAATATCTCCTCTTTCAAGCCCCTGCCATCCTCTAAAGGGTAGCGTATATCTGCCAGTAAGAAGAGCTGTCCTAACTGGAATTGTTGCTAGACCTTCTGGGTAAGCATTTGCTACCTTCAAAGAATTCTTTGAAAAATTGTTGAAATTTGGCGTCTTGATCCAACTGTTTCCATAACAAGATACGTAGTCAGCTCTTAGACTATCAGTTACAATGACTATCACATTCATTTTCAATCGACCATTATTCTTGATAGTTGGTTATTAATTAAAATTTCCCAATCTCCCGGATCATTAAGCATTATTAGTGTATGTTTCCCTTTGTTTCTTTGAATGACTATGCATATTAGATAATCGTAACTATTCGGTCTGATGTGCCACACTTTTATGTTGATTCAGCATTATGAACCGAAAGATCCTTATATCATTATTACGTTATATTAATATAATGATTATATTAGCTGCCGATACCGAGAGAGATTAGGAGATGCTGAATAATTTCAGCGTGCCTATGAGAACCTGAGGAAGATTGTTGACAAACAGAACAGGAAGATAAAGGATCTCGAGGATCAGATTCTTGAATACAAGAAGAGACATCCTTTCTCGCTAGGTGTAAAGAAAAGAAAGACATATGATTTCGCAGTATCCGGGGATCCACAACCTAAAGACATTCATGAAGTTCAGGAAAAAAGAAGAGCTGGAGCACAACCCGGTCACCCCGGTTCCTACAGGATTCGAAAGAGGCAGACAGAAAAGTTAACGATACATCTGGATCTCAATGAATGCCCTGAATGCCATTCCACAATGAGAAGAAAGGGATCAAGGAAACGCATCATAGAAGATATGCCGATCATAAATGCAGAAATCAAGCAATACAGCCCCGATCGGTTGTACTGCAGGATATGCCATAGGATATACGAACCCAAGATACCTGATGCGCTTCCCAATGCCACATTATCGCTGAGGGCAATGCTCACGATTGCATACTTCCGCACAGGAATGAAAATGAGCATTGAGAATACGGTATCGACGATGATGAATGTATTCGGCATACGCGTATCAGAAGGTGAGGTGCAGAATATCCTGTCACAGCTTTCAGAGTCTTTGAGAGACGAATATTCCTCCCTCCTGCATGCAATAGGGGATGCGCCCTCAAGGCACATGGATTCAACTTCCTGGGGGATAGATGGGGATCCATAAAATTTATGGACATTCCTGACAAAGACAGAGGCGATATTTCTGGTTTCAAAGAGCAATGGACATGAGGTGCCGATGGAGATGCTTGCCGAACACAAAGGTACCGATATACATGATCGACATTCCGCATTCGAAACCCTGGCATCCAGAACAAACAATGACCAGCAGTACTGCTGGTCACACATCATA
>JAMCPG010000021.1 GCA_023379845.1 Thermoplasmatota archaeon | reverse complement strand
TCTTCCTGTTGCTGATCCTCCTGTCTTCGTTGCTCTCTGTCATTGCCTCTTATAAGGCAAGGTAAAAAATAGTTTACGTTTCACTATTAATATAGTCCTAACATTCTAAATTATGGATAAGAAGAATGTAAAGCTGAGAATATACGGAATGACATGCGATGACTGCGTTGCCACAGTAACAAGGGGACTGAAAGAACAGGCTGGCGTCCTGGATGTCAAGGTATCCCTTAAGGAAGGAATGGGCGATGTCCTCCTCGACGGAGAAAAGGTAAAACCAGAAGAGCTCCTGAAGAACAGGGTATTCTCGAAGCCCTCACATTACAAGGCTACCATTGCCGATCAGTGAGATGGTGAAAAGCGTTGAATGATGAAATAAAGAAGTTCGATCTTGTGATACTTGGAAAAGGAGCTGCAGCCTTCTCTGCAGCAATCAAGGCTTCGGAACTGAGCGACGGCGAAATGTCGATCGCAATGATAGGGACAGGACCCTTGGGAGGAACATGTGTAAATGTCGGATGCGTGCCTTCGAAGTACCTTCTCGAGGCATCACATGCAGTCTTCAACCCTTCGCATCCCAAAATGCCGGGCATATTCGAAACTACAGTCAAGAATGATTTCAGTGAGGTCATGAGCGGCCTAAGGTCATATGTTGCCCATGCAAGAGATGCAAAGTATGCCAAGGTCATTGAAAGTTACAGCAACGTGAAACTTTTCAACGGGCTTGGGAAATTCGTTGACAGGAAGACTGTTATGATAATCGATCCGGACGGGAAAGAATCCTCAACGGTCTCGGGATCTAACATACTGATAGCAACGGGATCAAACCCGACGGCACCCCCAATAGAAGGCCTGAACGACGTGGGCTTCCTGACCAGCGATACAATCTGGAACTTGGAAGACCTTCCTGATTCCATTGCTATAATAGGCGGAGGCGCAATAGGCCTTGAAATTGGGCAGGCCTTACTGCACTTCGGTTCAAAAGTGACCATCATCGAGGCGCTTGATTCCCTTCTGCCACAAACTGAGCCTGAGATTGGCTACGCCTTGAGGGCAAGGCTTGAGAAAGAGGGCATGAAATTTTACCTGAGGGCAAGGGTGAGTCGGGTCGGCAAATCCGTGAAGGGAAAATCCATCCATGTAATAACGCACAAGGGAGAGGAAGTAGTGGAGGCCGATGAGCTCATCGTGGCAACAGGCAGGAAGGCTAACACTCAATTCCTGAACCTTGCAGCCGCCGGAGTCGATACCGATCCAAGAGGCCTGATCCTGACAACAAACACCATGAAGACTTCTGCTCCCGGCATATACGCAGCAGGCGATTGCGTCTCAAAAAAGCTGTTCCTTGAGACCCTTGCAGCAAGGGAAGGCGTGGTGGCAGTGAGCAACATGTTCGGCGAGGATCTCAAGATCGATTATGATTCTGCGACATGGGCCGTATTCACGAATCCACAGATTGCAGGCGTCGGGATGACGGAGAACGAGTTCTCGAAGAAGAACGGATCGTGCTCATGCAGGGTATTCTCGCTTGAGAACCTCACCAAGGCAAGCATAATCGGTGAAACGGAAGGCATAATAAAGATTACAGTCGATCCGAAGGATAACAGGATAGTTGGAATGCATATAATGGCACCCAATGCCACCGACATCATAACTGAAGGGGCGTATGCCGTGAAGAACCGGTACACTATTGACGATGTCATAGCAACGAGCCACATATTCCCATCCTTCTCGGAAGGCATAAAGCTGGCGTCCCAATCGTTCATCAGGGATATGTCAAAGATGGCATGCTGCGTGGAATGACGGGAATGAAAGGGAAAGAAATGGTATCGAGGCTGCCCTTTGCCGAGACTGTAGATCGTCTGCGGAAGGCTGTGGAAGAGAATGGCCTGAAAGTTGTATCCGCCATAGACGCACAGCAGAACCTGAAGAAAATTGGCATCCAGTCAGGAGGAAACCAGATCCTGGAGTTCTTTAACCCGAGGCTTGCTGCGGAGGTCTTCAAGACAGATATAAGAGCGGGCATCGTACCACCAATCAGGATCTACATATACGAGGATAATGTCAGTACGCATGTGGCTGCGCAGAATGCTTCCACCCTCTTTTCAGAATACAACGGACTGGAGGATCTGGGCAAGAGGATCGATGAAATGTTGCTTTCAATATTGAAAGTAATAGAATAATCCAGGATCATTGCTTTCCGATCCGATGAATAAATTAAAAGATTATGCTTGGAAAATCGGAAGTTTTCAAGCATGAAATTAACAAGCCATATTCAGCATCATTTCCTTGGTTTCATGGAATTCAGCTTTACCGCATGCCTTATTATCGACCGAAGGGTATTGCTTTTTATAGCATCATCCTGAAAGAAATCTATGGCACGCACGGTCTTGCTGTCAAGCCTTGAATTGAACATGCCATGTTGATCGGCAATCGCAGCACCCTTTGGAAATGTAAGCCTGACAGATCTCTTTAGGATATTTCCGATGCACACTATGCCATTTTTCGACCATACAGGGACTCCTTCCGGGTTGCTCGGTTTCTTCCATTTCACCTCTTCTATGATATCCGGATCTGCTCCGAGAATTATTTTCCTGAGCGCGGACAATTTCATGTCGCGCCAGTCGCCGGATTTATCGGATCCGCCCTCAAGCCTCTTCCTGGATTCAGTGCTGCCTTTCCCTGCACCACGCAGATTTTGCTCTTTCATACAATGGCCCTTTTCAATAGCTCGGCTATCTTCTCCTCTGTGTGCCTATCCATGTCAGATATCGCAAACGAAGTCGGCCACATTGATCCATCATCAAGGTGTGCTCCGTCAGTGAAACCAAGCGTGGAATATCTTGTCTTAAATTTCTGCGAGTTCTGGAAAAAGCAGATTATTTTGTCATCCATAGCATAGGCTGGCATTCCATACCATGTCCTGGGATAAAGCTGTGGTGCATTCTTCGTGATCAGGTCATGAAGACGTTTTGCCATATACCCATCCTGTTCTGCCATCTTAGAGATGCTTTCCATTACTTCCTTCTCGCCCTCTTCCCTCGATCTCTTCTTGCCTGATCCGGACGCCCTCCTGGCCTCCTTGGCACGCTCCCTCATTGCGGCTTTTTCTTCTTCGGAGAAACCATTATCCTTGCTAGGTAGTGTCTTCTTCACTTTTCCCAATGCCATCTTTTTCGCTTTTTTGTCATCCGCCATATTACCACCAGGTGATAGAAATACATATATGGAATTTTCCAGCTTCAGTTCTATACAAATATTATGCCTTCTACGCAACAATATCAATTTGTGAGATATGCATTTATTTTCCTTTCGTGGCAGCATATCTGTCCAGGATAAGTGAGCTTGCCAATAGTGCTGCAAGTGCCAGGAAAGAGGATATTGTGAAATCAAGTGGATCACCTGCAATATATGAGAAGATTGCAAGTGCAATCGCAGGAGGATGCGATAATTCTGTGAATGTTATGAATGCAGAAATGATTATAACGTTCAGGATCAGCCCGTCAAGAGCTGCTCCCAGTGCTAAGTGTATAATGTCCGAAGTTATTATGACAAGAAGATAGGTAGACATAAGGCTTTTCCTGCTGGAATATTTTGTGTTTCTCTGGAAAACAACCAGGTATGCAGAAACAGCATAGGGAGGGGCCAGTATGTAATTCCCCCTTATTGTTATAAGAGAAACAATAACTGCGAAGATTATTAGATATATCACGTAATCCTTTATTTTGTCCGATAGAGGTGCATCATCTTCTTTCAGTTCATTCACCGTCCTGGAAATTGCTTCCCTGCTTGATTCTTGTTTCTGCTTCCATTTATCTCCACTGATCTTAATCGCATGTTAGCAAAGTATTGCTGGACACCTTTCTGCATTGATTTTTGGTAGTGAGTTTCCGAGTGTGCATTTTTCTATGCGCGTATTCAATAATGCCTGTTGTGAGGAGTCCTATTGTGAATGAAATATAAATTTATGCGGCTTCTACCTGTCTGCCAAGACTAAAATCATTACAGTCAGGAAGTGAAGATGATGATTATTGCAGTTGCGAATAGTATCAGTCCCATTACATAATCAATGTATCTTGGAGGAATTTTTTCCATCGCACCTGCCAATCCTCTTGTCGATACATAGGCCATGACAGTCAGTGAAATTGAGCTTACAACGATAAACACTGCAAGTATCAGGCCTACCTCAAGCAGGGGAAGTGCGGATCCTGCAAGTATTATTGGAATAAGTGCCAGGTCAGGAAATGCGCTGATCGCAAGAATGGACTTTACCGGTGCACTTGATAGATCATCCTGAAGGTCCATCTCCATCACGCCGTTGACAATGAAATATACACCGACTGCAAAGAGCAGGATTATCGATGCAATGTCAACGTATTCCAGATATCTGTGGACAAGGATGACGCCTATTACAAGGACTATTCCTGCGACTGCTTCGGAAGTTAGCGCATGAAGGGCGCCAAGCGTTGCGGCCGTAACGTAGGTTCTCCTTCTTGTGTAATTAAGTTTTCCTGAGACGACTGAAAGAGGTGCCCAGTGGTCCGGTGCGATCATGTGCAGTCCTCCCAGGACTATTGCTGTCCCAAAGAGAAACAAGAACAGGTCCATTCTTCCCTCATTTGAGTGCTTTAGATAATACTGCCGAATTTAACAGTAACTTAATTGCTAGAACACGGGATGATACATAGCCATCCTTATAGTTATCAAGGCTCCTAAAATATCTCAGGTGTCCCGTAGATTATTCCTAAAGCGCTTCAGTATTCACCAATGTGGTTTAAAGTACGATTATTACTCGTCAATCATATTTATTTCCACGGAAGCCAGGACGGGCTTGGAGAGACCTTCAAGAAATGCAGAGATCGTGAAATGAAATAGCATGCTCAGGGGATGCCAGGGTGATAAAAAGATCATGTAGGAAAGTGTTCCGCTAAAACGATTATCAGATGCGGATTTGTTCTGCGAATACGTCTGGTTTAGGAGTCCAACTTCGTAAGAAATGGAATTGTTGAGATGAGTCGCTGGTATACCAGAAGTATAGCTTATGTTGACCGGCATACTGGAGTTAATTGTAACGTTGGAGTCTGTTCCCCGGCCCCAATACCTCATCCATGAGCAGATGGTTTCATTAAGATTTGAAAGAGAAGAGTTTTGGATAATCCTTACGCCAGTAGCTTTTAGATTTGGCGCGAGCTCGCCGCTAAAGTTAAGGAAAGCTATAACCATAAATTGATCTCCAGGACAGTATATAGACAGTGCGGAGACAGATATATCAAGGCGCGAATTGCTGTATCCCTGTTCGGATATATTGGAAAGAGCACTTATGTTAGAGATGATGGGCGCACGATCCGTGTTTGTTGAAGCCGTAAAATTAGTCAACCATGAATAATCAACAATTGAGTTGCTAACGCCTATAGGAACTTCAGGCACAGGATCTTTGTTTGTCAGAAGATAGAACGATACAGGGGATGCTACAATAATCACCGCAATTACAGCAAATATGATCATCGTTCTCTTCTGGATCATGTTTTAAGCGACTTCATGAAAGTATTTAACATTTACAGGTATCTTTAGAACAGCGTCTTGAAAAGAGAATACAGGTAAAATTTAATGGTTAATATGTTTCTTGTGAGTATAATTCATAAAATTGCTGCATCAATTCAAATCCTCAATGTGAAAGTTAACCTGATCAAATACCTGGGACGAGTAACCTGACAGGGAAGCCTAGACCGATATGTTGAATGGAGTTGGATGTATGTAATATGGATGAATATCAATTGCGAGTACATCTGAAAAGACAAAGTGATACCTGTATTGAATTGTAACATTTTTATCCTCGATAAGTTGCACTGAAGTGTGGTTCTCAAAGGGACCGTAACAAGTGTTAAAGGAACCTTGATCCGTTGTATTGATGTTATTAATGATACAGCCGCCGAGTTGGTTAACGAACAGATTATCTTTGGAGTAATTGCTTCCCTCATATGTCAGCAACAAGACTGAAGGGAGAATACTGGAAGAAATATTGCCAATCATTGAAAAGTTAAGACCTAGGGTGTAGTAGCCCCTACTTGCAGCAAAATATTCAAAGATATACCCTTCAATCTCTAGGACGGAGGAGTTTGATCCATTTTGATCTATCATCGTGACGGATGAAAAATTTTCATAATTCGGATTGAATTGTGCTGACGTTTCTGTATACTTTATGAAATTGACTGCAAATGTCAGGTTTGTGACAGCATTGGATAACTTTACGCTAATACCTGGGTATGTGGTGACAATTCATACAAGGAGATGGGGGCAGCTATAATGATCGCAGCAATTACCGAGAACATTACCAGCATTTTATGCCTCTGGATCACATTCTAGATACTTTATTACAATATTTATAATCTACTCTTGTTCATTATAAAATAGGAATGAATTTGCAAAATATGTGATCATGTACTGAATCTGCTGTAAAATTGAAATAGACTGATATTTCCTACTTTCTGAAGATCAGAGTTTACTAGTTCAAAATATTATAAAGGCGCCTAATTCCACTTAGCAATAAAGAAAGTCGTTCAATGATACTGATGTAAGAAACCCTGCCAATAGCATTCTGAGACACATGAGAATACATAAATATACGGCTGAAAGATTAGTCTTAACATGAGCGACAATTTTGAGAAGGCTCTGAAAATAAGGGAACTGGCAAGAAAACACAATGAATTTTTCAAGGAAAGCATACCTTTAATCGCATCCGAGAACGTGATGAGTCCGCTCGCTCTCGAAATGCTGCTGACTGATCTAGGATCCAGATACGCGGAGGGGCTCCCGCACCACCGTTATTACCAGGGAAATAAATTCGTGGATGAAATAGAGGACCTCGCGATATCTTATGCCAAGCAGCTCTTCAGGAGTGACCAGGCAGACCCGAGGCCGATATCTGGTACAAATGCAAACATAGCTGCTATCTATGGGCTTACCAAACCCGGAGACAGGATAACCGTTCCTCCGCTGTCAGGTGGAGGGCATATCAGCGCCGCAAAGTTCGGTGCTGTAGGCCTCAGAGGCCTGGACTCATCAGATTATCCTTTTGACAATGATGAAATGAACATAGATGTCGACGGCACGATAAAGCTGATAAAGGAAAAGAGGCCGAAAGTCTGCCTTATAGGCCAGTCCGTCTACCTGTTTCCGACACCGATTCGCGATATCATGGATGCAGTACATGAGGTGGGGGCGAAGCTCTGGTACGACGGTGCCCATGTACTTGGGCTGATTGCCGGCGGCTTGTTCCAGGACCCTCTGAGAGAGGGGGCAGACATAATTACTGGCAGCACGCACAAGACGTTCCCCGGACCGCAGCACGGGATAATCCTCGGGAAGACCTCGGACGAGACTTGGAAAGCGGTACAGCGTGGAGTATTCCCTGGATCTCTGAGCAACCACCACCTGAATGCGATGGCGGCTCTTGCTGTCACGCTTGCTGAAGAGCTCGAGTTCGGCAATGAGTATGCCAGGAAGATCGTGGAAAATGCAAAGGCGCTTGCAGTTGCACTGAATGAGGAAGGCTTCAATGTTCTGGGTGAAAAGAACGGCTTCACTGAGTCGCACACGCTTGTAGTTGACGTGAGGAAGCAGGGAGGAGGCAAACTTTCATCAGAGATGCTTGAAGATGTTGACATAGTCCTGAACAAGAACATGCTTCCGTGGGACTCAAGCAAGAATTCACAGGATCCCAGCGGTTTGCGAATAGGAACGCAGGAAGTGACCAGGATCGGCTTCGAGAAATCGGAGATGAAGGAGATAGCGAAGCTCATGGCAGACCTGCTCATCAGAAAGAGGGATCCATCAGCAGTGAGATCGGATGTCAGGGAACTAAAGGGACGGCACCAGATGATAAAGTTCTGCTTTGGCCAGGAAAAGGCATATACATATCATGAAATATTCCGGTGACTGTCCGCATGGCTGATCCAATAAAGAAGGTCCAGGTGATACCTTACAGGCATCACCCTGGGCTGGAGATACTCATGCTGAAGACAATCCCCCGGAGGGGAGGTTTCTGGCAGTGCGTGACCGGGAAGGTGGAGCCTTCTGAGGATCTTAAGACAGCAGCGCTCAGGGAGCTAGCCGAGGAGACGGGCATTACATCCCGCAATCTTGGGCCAATCTCGGATCCGATATACAGCTTCGAGTATGAGAAGAATGGGAAGAAGTTCATTGAAACAGTATTCGCCGTCCAGGTAATCGGAGATCCGAAGGTGGATCTCGAACATAATGTGTACACTGAGCATGTTAAGCATCAATGGGTGCCGCCGGAAGATGCCCTCAGGCGCTCAAGGTTCGATTCGCAGAAGAATTCCATTGAGACCTTTCTACATAACTTCCAGAACGACGGGTAAGGATTCCGGGATTATGGGGAAGCCGCAATGCAGCCAGCATCATGCACAAAGTTTTAGGATGATCTCATGCCAGGATCTTATTTTCAGTACCGTAATGAAGAGATGCGGATTTTTTGAACAGGTCAAAGTTATGTTTTATATACTATATAAATATGCGAGTGCATAAGTGATATTTCATGAGTGAGAAAGAAAAGATTACCATTGAGAATATTGTAGCGTCAACGTCCCTGGCCGAACGCCTAGACCTCAGCAGGATAGCCCTCGCCCTGGATGGATCCGAATATGAGCCTGAGCAGTTCCCGGGGCTTATTTACAGGCTCCACGAACCAAAGACGGCAGTCCTTATTTTCAGGAGCGGCAAAGTAAACTGCACTGGAGCGAAGAATATTGAGAACGTCAAGCTCACAATCGATACAATCATCAAGAAGCTGAAGAAAGCAGGAATAAAGGTCTACGACAACCCCGATATCGTTGTCCAGAACATCGTTGCCGTCTACGACCTGGAGCATGATCTCAACCTTACAGATATTGCGATGTCGCTTGGACTTGAAAATGTCGAGTATGAACCGGAGCAGTTCCCCGGGCTTGTATACAGGGTAGAGGAGCCAAAGGTTGTCCTCCTTCTTTTCGGGTCCGGGAAGGTCGTGTGCACTGGCGCCAAGGAAGAGAGTGAAATAGAGCAGGCCGTCATCAAGGTCAAGAAGGAGCTCCAGAAAGTCGGCCTGATCTGAACTGCTCACGACTACCTGTGATCCATATTCTCCTTCATTATTTCCCTCAGGTACGATGTGGCATACATCCCTCTTCCGAGCTTGAAATCCAGGATGCCTTTGCTGACGAGCAGATCAACTGGCCTTGCCGCTATCACCCTGTAAGTGCCTGAGGAACTGAGTTCCGGGTGGGATGTTATCCTGAAGTCCTGGGGGCTTATGCCCTCCTTCTCCAGCTCATCATGCATGAGCGTCTCCGTCTCGATCGCCTTCATGTCGGTGTCATAGCCGGGAAGCGGTATCATGATCCTGAGGCGATCCTCATGCACGGATTTCTCTATCATTGAACGATTGACGGAATTCACGGTCCTGGGCTCTCCCCTGGAGTTGAAGAGGCCATCAACCTCGGTGAATATGTCGCCCTCATGCACCGTTGATAGCGATCCATCTGATCCTATCCTCCCTGAGAGGGCGAGGTTGAAGAGATACGACTGGTATGCATGAACGAACATGATCTGCAGGTTCTTGGGGAGCACCCCGAAGGCTGTGTCAAAGTTACCTGACTCGACCATGTGCTGGAGGATTGCCCTTTCATACATCAGGTTCTGCGGATATTCCTTCAGCGCAGCCTTGAAATCCTGTGTATCGTAGACGTTCTTCCTGTAATCCTCGTTGTCAAAGGAGGGATCGCACAGGTACTCCATGACGGCTGACCTGAAATCCCTCTTCAGAATATATTTCCCAACGATGTGCGTTATGGGCCTGCGTGATCCAAATCTCTGGTAGGCAAAGAAATTTGGAAATCCTCCAAGGTCATCTATTTCCCTGTTCAGTGCGTTTATCTCATCGTCCGCTTCAACGTGGAGATTGACAATGAACCTGTTTCCTGCAAGATCGCCAAGGCGAAGCATCTGGTTGGACCGGAACTTTCTAGTTATAGTTACATCGTCAAGCCCAATCTCCGGAGCGTCCACAGGCGTGTTTATGCAGAAATACTGCGTCGTTACCCCAACGCGATCCTTTGTGCCCGCATATGTGATCCTCTTCCTGCTCACGCCGAAAATCCTGCTCAGGTAGATCAGGAACTTGTTCGTTTCCCAGTTCCTCAGCCGGACCTGGAGTATCAGGTATTTGCCTTTTGGATCTTCCGAGAGCCCGGATGGAAGCTCCTCGACAATAAAATCTTCCGCAGACTCCTTGAAGCTTCCCTGGATGCCCTTTCCATGAGTCAGGTAGCAGAGAATACCCGCTGTGCGGTCATCAATCATATATCTTGACAGTCCGGTACAGGTTGTCCCTCTCCACCGGCACCATGCCAAGCTGTTGCACCGCACCGATGATTATCTCTTTCCTGAGGTTTCCCACCTGCTTACCCGTTGCGGGAATAACCTTCTCATCATATATCGTTCCGCCCCAATCATTGGCGCCATACATGATGGCGAGCTGCCCCATGCTTATGCCGTTGGTCAGCCATGAAGACTGGATCACAGGAAGATCAGACCTGAAAACAAGCCGCGCAATCGCAATGTTCCTGACGACGTCAAGACCACCGGTTCTCTCGAGAACGAGTCCCTCCCTTTCGAGCTGTGTGTTGCCCGGCTCAAAGTTCCATGGCGTGAATGAAAGGAATCCATGATATTTCTTCTGCAGTTCGAGAATGGAAAGAAGGTGATCTGCCTTGTCTTTGCTTGACTCCACATGACCGAACATCATGGTCGATGAGGTGCGAATGCCAAGCTTGTGCGCCTCCTCCATTATGGAGAGCCACTCCCTGCCGGAGTTGATGGGGCGCCCGAGCTTCTTCCTGACAGCGGAATCAAAGATCTCTGCACCTGCGCCGGGAATGGTCTCAAGTCCGCTCCTCCTGAGCTCAATCAGGAGATCCTTCACGCTCAGCTTTGCCTTCTTTGCTATGAACGATATTTCGGATGTTGAAAGGCCATGTATGCCTATCTTCGGAAACTCCTTCCTTATTCGGGCAAAGAGGGAGAAATAATATTCTGGAGGCAGGGATGGATTCACCCCGCCCTGGATAAGGAGCTGGCGGATGTCGAATGCATCGTAAAACTTTGCTATCTCCTGCACAACCTGATCCTCTGTCATCGTGTAGGCGTCGCTTTCACTGCCCGTACGGTAGAAAGCACAGAACTTGCATCTCACATTGCATATGTTCGTATAGTTCAGGATGAGGTTCGAAACAAACGAGACATGGTTCCCGGATATCCCGTCGGCAATCTCCCTGGAAAGGCCGCCAAGCCAGTTTATGTCCGCTACGTCATACAGGTAAGTGACATCTTCTGCTGAAAGCGTTTCGTTGTTCCTGATCTTGTCCTCTATTTCTGATCTTGTCGTCTGCGCAGATAGCACCCTTCAACATTGCTGATTCGTTAATAATCTTTTTAGATCTCATGATTCCCATGATAACTCATTCTTTTCACCACATAAAAACAGGAGGATCAGCCTGCCCGGATTATGGCTTCAATTACCATTTCCTGCATGTTATCATTGACAAATGGTTATAACTCGGTTTCCAATTACTTGGCATGGAAGAGGGAATGATGTATGACATTGGCTACTGGCAGGACCAGATAGCCGGTAACAACAAAATTTCACGGAAGGATGCTGCCGAAATAATGCAGGATCTCTCCTTTCATGACAGATTGATGCTTGCGGATTCTCTAGCATCGCTGCAGGCTGGCAACACGGTCGGATACGCCGTATCGTATAACATAAACTACTCAAACTATTGTGCGGCTTCTTGCCCGATATGCGCCTTCTATGTGCCGGCAAAACTGAAAGGCCGAACTGACAAGGGTTACGAACTTTCCGAGGATGATGTCAGGCGAGAGGCAAGGAAGGCAAGGGAGCATCACGCAACCGAAATACATGTAGTAGGCGGCTTCAATCCGTACCTTCCCATGGAATATTACGAGACCATATTCAGGGCGATAAAGGAAGAGATACCGGAGGCCACCCTCAAGGCGCTCACCATTCCAGAAATAGATTTCATCGCCCGCACGACAGGAAACTCCTTGACAGAGGTGGTGAACCGTCTCATGGACGCCGGTGTTGATGCACATACCGGTGGAGGAGCCGAGATATTCGACGCCTCCGTACGAGCACAGATAACAACGAAGGAAAAGATATCAGGCGAGAAGTGGCTGGAGGATGCAAAGATCATCCATAAGCTTGGAATGAAGGGAAATTCCACGATAACATATGGGCATGTGGAGAACTATGACCACATCATAGATCATTTTGTCAGGTTGAGGGATAACCAGCTAGAGCAGCCTGGATTCATATCCATTATACCGCTCAAGTTCAGCCTTGAGAACACGCCGCTCCAGAGATCAGGCAAGGTCAGGAATGAGGCGTCGGGCAGGAAGGATCTTGACGTCATATCTCTGGCGAGAATAATCGCCGGGGCGGCCATAAAGAATGTGAGCGTTTACTGGGTCGCGCTCGGGAAGCTTACGGCGCAGCTTGCACTGAGAGGCGGAGGCAACGATTTAGTCGGTACAGCATTCAGCGAGAAGATATTCGGTGCAACCGACCGGAAGGACAAGACCTTTACCAGCGAACTTGACCAGATAATCCTGTCCGCAGGAAAGATACCGGTTCAGAGGGACACATTCTACAACATAATCAGGTACGCCTAAGCGGATTTTCGCCCGTACGATCTTCCTGCCACAAGGACGATTGCAGCTCCGGCAAATGCGACGGCCGCTGCATATCCGTATGAGTATTCGCTCGATATGAAGAAATACAGGAGACCGAATACAAGATTCCCGGAGAACATGCCAATGCTCCTGAAGACCGAGAGCATACCCATTCCCCTGCCTGCGGAAGATCCCTTTGCTATTTTTGATATTATTGAAGGCTCATATGTCTCCACCGATGCCGTGCCTAGTCCCAGGATCGCAACTGATGCATAATAGAAGGCCATATCAGCATGGTATGCAAGGACAAGCAGGATCCCAAGTGCACCGAACCCCGCCAGGGCATATCCGAAGAGGCCCAGCTGCCTTATCTCCCTCCTTGTCCGGATCCTGCTGTAAATGAAGCCGCCTGCGGCCGATACGCTCATGAAAACCGGATAGACGAGCAGTCCGTACGCTATTGAGCTTGTTGTTGCCGCCGTGAGAATGGGAAAACCGATGCTGTAATAGCTGAACCCGAACAGAGCCGTCGCTATCATTATACCCGTCATGGCTCGAGCCTCCGTGCGCCTCTCCTGCGGAGGTTCATCCCTTTCCCGGACAGTCGGCCTGGTTGCAACAATGAGAAGCGTCGAAACTATGAGGGGAGCTATCGATACAAGGAAGATTGTTGAAAAGGGCAAACCAAGCAGGTATAACGAGATCAGGAGTATCGAAGCTATGACGCCTCCGCCAACATCTAGGCCATGAAGAAGGCCGAATGCCCTGCTCCTGTTCTCCTTTGTCGTGGATTCAACGAGGAGCACCCGTCTTGGCGGCGAGCGGAAGTTCCTTGACCACCATCCTGTCACGTACGCCGATCCCGCAAGCGCGTAGTTCCTGAAAAGGCCGGTGAACGAGAGCACCGGTATGAGGGAATTCCCGATAACCGATATCCTCTTTGCGCCATATCTGTCCGCAAGAATGCCGCCAGCATATGCAAAGAGGGCACCGATGCCGTAACTGACAGCTTCTATGACGGCAAATACCCAGATTGGTGCATGAAGCACAAGCACAATGAATACAGATAATCCACCAACAACGATCTGGTAACCCATGTCCGCGAAGAAGGCGGAAAAAGCGAGCAGGTAGACGTTGACGTGGAACCGGAGCTTCACTTTATCGGAAAATATGACGTTTAATAAACATTACGGACCGCATGAATCATCCTTTCAAACCAGCGCAGAGATCATGGATTGCCGTCATGTCAATATCAACGGAACCTTAGCGTTCCTCCCGAAGGGTTCCCGGGTTGTTTCGGCCGGTATAGAAGGGAGTATAGCGACAGCGGTGTGCGCCCCCTCTGCTCCGGCTCTTTCAGGTGCACAAACATGAAGGAGGATGCGAACCGTCCCGCAAAGACTATGCTGTATGAGTATACGAGAGCAAGATAGAGAGGAAAATGGGCTATCATGATCTCTAGGAGGTACCCTCCTATCAGTGCACCGGTAAGGTATATGACGCCGTTGAAGCCATTGATAATCGAAAGGTATTCCGCCTTTCTCTCCTGCGGTATCACATCCAGCAGGTACGAGTTCATCACCACGTTCTGTATTGATCCTAGGATTCCGCTGTACACCTCAAGTATGATGAATTCATTGAAAGTGGAGAAGAATGCGTAGAGGAGAGGGATTGCGCTGAGGAGAACGCGGTTGGCGAAGATAAGTGGCGGCCTGTTAACCCTGTCAGTGATGCGACCGAGGAAATACTGGATCATGATGGTAGTTCCAAGGGAAGCTATTGTCAGAAACGCGACATTTGTCAAGGTGAAGTGCATCACGCTCACTATCGTGATTGGAAACATCGGCCATGCCATGGACCAGAATATTCCCTGTATATTGGTTGCAATGAAATACCTGTAGAATAGCGGATGACTCTTGAGATTCCTGATCGTTGCCCTCAGATGGGTTGGAGCGAGCCTTTCCCTCTTCTTTTCGTCTAGCGAACTCATCAGGATTCCGGATATTACATAAGAACCTGCTGCGGCAAAGAAAGGTATCCGTATATCGTTTGTTACGGCTCCGCTGAACAGGAACGTCATGACAAATAGCGAAATTATTGTTCCAATCGAGCTGAGTATGTTGATAACTGCAAGGAATCTTCCCCGCGTTGTCGAGTCTGTCTGATCCGCAATAAGGGAGAACCAGTTAACGGTGATGAGCGATGCAAAGAGGGAGATTGCAGCATACACAATTATAAGCTCAAGTGGTGTACGAACGACGCCCATGAAATACCAAAGCAAGGCGAGAGCAATGCTGCCTCCGAGAAGGAATGGACGCCTTCGCCCCACGGAATCGCTGAGCTTTCCCCAAAGCAGCTGCCCGCCGTTTGAAAGTGCATTGGAAGATGACTGCAGCCAGCCCATCATAACTGCAGATGCCCCCAGGTAGACGCCATATACGCCCACGAATGAGCTTGCGGCTGTTGCCCCGGCAGAGACAACGAAGGATCTTATCGTTATGAGTGTTTTGTTGAGCATGAATGAATTTGATCCACGCAATCGCTGGGAATTAGAAGAATGTTCTCTTTCCTAAAAAAATCTGTCCCTGGGCTTTTTCAGATGCCATGAATGATAGCACCGGAGACATGAGGAAAGATTGCATGAGATGCACTATTCTTTAATATTATTCAAGAAATTAACCCCATATGGCATACTTGCTGCACCCGGATGTTTTGAAAGATAAATTGGTATTCACTTCTGAAGACAATCTCTGGTCATGTGATATCGACGGGAAGAACCCTCACCTGCTTCTGTCTAATCTAGGTACCATAACAAGCCCAAGGATTTCACCTGACGGTACTAGGGTTGCATTCAGGTCCACAAAGGGGACGGATGCCGTCATATCAGAAATTTACGTAATCTCGCTGAAGTCTGGTGATCTTAAGCGCGTGACTTATTTTGGCACATCCGGCACAAACGTTGTTTGCTGGGAATCTGATTCAACATTGCTTGCTGTTTCTGACGAAGGTTCGCCATTCATGAGAGAGACACTTCCATACAGAATAGACGTCAACACGCTGGCGTACGAGCAGCTGAAGCTTGGGCCTACATCCTCCATGATACCTTCCAGGGAGGGAACTTTCCTGGTTCGCGGTTTGGAGGATCTCACTTACTGGAAAAGGTACAGGGGCGGACTGCGCGGGAAAGTCTATTTTGACCGCGGAAACAGGGGAAAATATGACCTTTTCCTCCAGATCGAGGCGGGAATTGACTCGCCCGTATTCATGAAAAACAGGCTCTATTTCATCACGGATCTTGACGGAACTGGAAACATATACTCCGTCAATATGAATGGAAAGGATCTCAAGCAGCACACCAGGTTCAAGGACTTTTTTGCGAGAAACCTCAGAAGCGATGGAAATGTTGCCGTCTTCCATAAGGGCGGCAAACTGTTCATCTTTAACCCCGCCAGGAATACCAGCACCGAACTGAAGATTTCCCTGCCAGTAACAGGAATGTTTGCCGAAAGGAGGTTTGTAGATCCTTCATCGTTCCTTGAGGAATATTCGCTTTCGCATGACGGGAATACAACCGGCTTCATAGTCAGAGGAAAACCGTTTCTGCTGAAAGGCACCAGTGGCCCAGTAAGCAACATAAACCACATAACAGGAGGAAGATCCAGGCAGCTAACGTTTGCTGGCAGCACCGGAAATATTCTAGTCGTAAACGATGAATCGGGCAGCGATTGCGTTTACATGGTCGGAAAGGAGCGGAGAACTATCCTCAAGGATGCAGGTATAATCGAGATCCTCTCGTCGAGCCCTTCTGGAAACTTTGCGATCGCTTCCACCAACCGGTTTGAGCTGTACCTTCTTGATCTCCAGAAGGGAAAGGCCAGGCTCCTGGATACCAACAGCATGGGCATTGTGGAGGAGATTTCGTGGCACCCGACGGAAAAGTGGATCGCTGTTTCCTATCCCGAAGGGGAAGCTGAAGGAGGTCCACTTTCCTCGATCGTCATCATAGACCTGAAAACGGGCAGAAAGACTCCCGTCACATCGAGTGCGGCCGTTGATTTCTCTCCATCGTTCGATCCTTCCGGCAGGTACCTCTTCTACCTTTCTGAGAGGGCACTGGACCCGATATATGATAAAGTTGTCTTTGATCTCGGCTTCCCGAAGGCGTCGAAGCCATTTGTCGTTACCCTGGATGCTGCAGAGGCCTCTCCGTTATGGAACAGGATTGGGAGCAGCAGGTCGAAGAAAGATGCTTCCGTGCTTCAGGAAATTTCCCTTGAAGGTATCATGAACAGGACAGTGCCTCTCCCCGTTGAATCCGCCGAGTTCCACAACATCGCTGCGATAAATGACGGTGCTTTGCTGCTTCGTTTCCCGGTTGAGGGAGTTATCAAGAATATGGGCGGGAAGAGATCGGATGGAGAACTTCTCTTCTTTGATATGACAACAGGAAAGGCAAAAGCTGTCTTAACAGACATATCCGGATTCCGGGTTTCCGGCAACGGCAGCAGGTTGCTTATCAGGAAGAAGGATAGGTTCAGCGTGCATGAAGTTGAGGCGCTTTCAAAGTCAGATGCTTCCAGGAATAAGACACATGAGGATGATATCACGAAAATAGATCTCGGGCGAATCAGGTGCGAGATCAACCCCAGGGAAGAGTGGAAGCAGATGTTTTTTGAAACCTGGAGGACCATGAAGGAGAAATACTGGAAGGAGGAGAAGATTAACAAGTTCTGGGATTCCGTCAGGACAAAATACCAGGGTTTCGTGGACGATGTGAACTCGAGGTTCGAGCTCTCCGATGTACTGAAGGAGATGCAGGGCGAAACCGGCACTTCTCACAGCTATGAGAGGGGAGGCGAGATCTACAGATCCTCGTATAACAGGATCGGAAAGATTGGATCCTCGGTTGAATACAGGAAAGGCAGATACTACATTGCCAAGATATTCTGCGGGGACCCGTCAAACCTGGACGAAAGATCACCGCTGCTGGCGCCCGGAGTTGATATCAGGAATGGTGATGAACTGATCTCCGTCAATCATGTCAGGGTCGGTGACGGAACGCCGCCTGGGAAAGCCCTGGAAAACCTTGCGGATTCGCTTGTTGAGATCCAGGTTGGGAGGTCAGGGAAGTCCATGTCGTTCTTCGTGAAGACGCAGAAGAGCGAACTTAACATCATATACAGGGACTGGGTGGAAGGCAACAGGTCGTTTGTGAGATCGAAGTTCAAGGATGCAGGCTACATACACGTACCTGACATGATGGCAAAGGGCTTCGCAGAATTCCACCGCCAGTACATATATGAATGGGAAAAGCCGGCGCTCATCGTGGATGTGAGGTTCAACGGAGGCGGGCATGTCTCCCACCTCCTGCTGGAGAAACTTTCCAGGAAGCTGATAGGCTTCGACATACCGAGAAGGGGAAAATATCTGCCTTATCCATCATATGCAATAAGCGGCGGGATGGTCGCAGTAACGAATGAGTACGCAGGCTCAGATGGTGACATATTTTCGCATTCATTCAAGCTGATGGGGCTGGGCGATCTCATCGGTGAAAGGACATGGGGCGGAGTTGTCGGAATAAATCCAAGAAGAACTCTGGTTGACGGAACCATGATCACGCAGCCGGAGTTTTCCTTCTGGTTCACCGATGTCGGCTTCGGCGTTGAGAATTATGGAACAGATCCAACTATACAGGTTGATAATACGCCATCCGACTATCTCGCAGGAAAGGATCCGCAGCTGGAAAAAGCCATTGATATTGCGAAAGGGCTGGCAAAAAAAGCCATCAAGAGACCCAGGAAATAGTCTAGAAGAACAGGTATATGAAAGCGGCCGAGAGGATATAGAGACCTGCTATGCCCAGATAGATAAGCGTCAGCTGCAGCTGCTGTTTATTGATCCTTGTCACATCATTCTCCGTGAAGACTATCCTGCTGTTTGCAAGGCTGTTAAGATATTTCCTGGCGCCGAAGTCCCAGAATGCACCCACAAAGGCAACGCCAAAACCGCAGAACGTCATTATTGTAGGCATCGCAACAGTTATTATAGATATGCGGAAATAAAAGACAATCAGGGCAACGAGTATCAGCGCAATCAGGAAAGCAATGGGCAGGTATATGAAGCGCAGTATTGCCTGTATGGTATTGCGATGTTCAAGCGCCTCCAACTCAAGGTCGCTATTTCTATCATTACGTTCCTTTTCAATCAACTTGACCTTACTGCTTGTTCTCTGTATCTCCGCCGGATCCAAAAACCTCTATGTCCCCTTCCTCGGTTTTCTCAACATTCTCGTCTTCCTCGTTCTCGATCAGGCCATCCTGGTCAAAGTGGCATATATACATCCTGTCTGTTCCCCTCCTGACAGGTGGCGGGGTGCCCTCGCATATATCCTTCCTGAAGACACACCGATCGTAGAACCTGCATCCCTCATGGACGTCGACGGAATTGCCAACCTCTCCAAGTATCTTCAGGTCATGCTGGATCCAGTCCGGATCCGGGGATGGAACCGCGTTTATTAGCGCCTTGGTGTATGGATGGAATGGCATTTTTATTATCTCCTCAACGGGACCATACTCAACGGCAACGCCGAGATACATGACTACGATATAATCGGAAACGTATCTGGCCGACGCAATGTCATGCGATATGTACATTATCGACATGCCGTACTCGTTCCTCAGATGCAGAAGAAGGTTCATGACGTTTGCCCTGATTGACACATCAAGCATGGATATCGGCTCATCAGCGAGAAGGAAGTCGGGACGCTGTATCAATGCCCTTGCTATCGAGACCCTCTGTCTCTCCCCGCCTGAAAGCTCATGCGGATACCTGTTTATGTAGTTGCTTGCTGGCGTCAGATTTGCAATTTCAAGGGCTCTTGATACTTCCGCGAGAATGTCCGGTTGCTCGTGTGCCTTCTTCTTCGGAACAGAAGCGTTATGGGACGCAGCCTTCATCTGGTCAAGCTCCGCAAAAGAGTGGGATCCCAGACTGAACATTAATGGTTCTGCGACTATGTCGAGTATGGTCATCTTGGGGTTTATCGAATCGTATGGATCCTGGAAAATAAGCTGTGTCGCCTTCCTGTAAGCCTTGAATTCATGTGATCTTTCATGCAGCTGAGAGACATTGATGTTCTTAATTTCTCCGTCAGACTGGTAGGAATAAAGTATTTTGCCAGAAGTAGGCCTGATTGTCATCAATATTGTCCTTCCAAGAGTGGTCTTGCCTGAGCCGCTCTCTCCAACCACCCCAAGAACCTGCCCCTTTTTTATATCCATGTCTATGTGATCCACGGCCCGGACAAACTTCTTTTTTCCCAATCCGAAAAGGCTACCTGACGCACCTGCTGAAAGTTCAAAATACTTGGTCAGGTTGGAAGCTTCTATCACATTGTAGGCACTATCTGTATAATCCTTGCTTTCCTGTATCTTTTCCGTGCTTGGCTTCAATTTCCCCTCGCCCATGTCATTGATGAATTCTTTCGTGTGAAGGCAGAGGCTCTTATGTCCGGGAGATGCCTCAATGTAAGCCGGGATCTGACCGGAGCAATCAGGCTTGGCATAGAAACACCTCTCCACAAAGTAACATGCCTTTGGAAGGTTCAGTAGATCTGGAACGACACCAGGAATTCCAGTTACCAAGGTTCGGGTAGATCTTATAGACGGATAGCTTCTCAGTAGAGCAACAGTATAAGGGTTCGCGCTGTTCTTGAATACATCCTTGGCTGAACCCATCTCCATAATCTTTCCTGCATAGAGGACGGCTACCCTGTCTGCAAGTTGCGATACCACCCCAACATCATGTGATATTATGACCATTGATTTTATCAGGCCATTATCCCTGAGTTTCCTGAGCTCCTTTATGATCTTGGCCTGTGTGATGACATCCAGTCCCGTCGTTGGCTCGTCCGCAATTATTAGCTGAGGATTCAGCGCAAGCGCCATGGATATAACGGCCCTCTGCTTCATTCCGCCACTCAGCTGGTGCGGATAGGAATCAAGGAACCTCGTGTTGAAACCGGCAAGCTTTGAGGATTCTTCTATCCTTGCATTCACCTCCTCCATCGTCATGAATGGTTCATGTATATCGAAGACCTCCTTTATCTGGCGCCTCACTGTGTATACGGGGTTGAGGGAGTTCATCGCCCCCTGGAAAACCATTGCGATTGATTTCCACCTGAGTGTGGTGAGTCGTTGATCAAGAATCTTCCTTGATGACTTCTTAAGTTTGAAATAAGCCCTGCCAGTTGTATCCGCCGAAGTAACGACCTCTTCATCCTCCAGTCCTCCAGGCATCCTGTTAACAAATCTTACTTCCCCGCCGACAGTTGCATTGTCGGGGAGGAGAGACATCATAGCCGTCGCAAGGGTTGACTTTCCTGATCCGCTCTCGCCTATTATTCCCAGGATTTCGCCCTCCTTGAGATCAAAGCTTATGTTGGAGAGTGCCTGAATATCGCCGTCAACCGTCCTGAACCTGACTGAAAGGTCATTGACCCTGACGATGGTTTTTCCCATTGTATTATCTGTCCTGAAGGCGCCTATCTGCATCTAGCGCCTCCTCAATCTTGGATTCACCACTTCGTCAAGGCCTCTTGACGCGAAGATGAAGGCAAATATGAACATGGTAAGAGCAATTGCCGGAGGAAGAACCCACCACGGTGCAAGTACAGCGTAATAGAAGTTTCCAAGAACGGAGTTAAGCATGCCTCCCCATGTGGACAGGTTGAGAGGTGCAAGCCCAAGGAACTGGAGACCAGCCACTGCCGCAACTCCACCGCTTATAGCCAGCGAAAGGAGATAAAGAGTAAGGGGTGCGATGTTTGGGAGAATATGTCTCCTCATGATTCCAAAGAATCCTGCTCCAGATACCCTTGCGGCTTCAACGAATGTCCTTGACTTGATCTGTCTCACTATTCCTATCAGCGTGAATGTCGTAAACGGCCACGAAACTATAGTCACTATCCACACAAGGTTTGTGAAACTGGATCCTATGACAGATTGCAACGCGATAAGCAAAGCCAGTCCAGGTATCAGGTAAACCGAAAGCGAGATGACTTCGAATATGCTGCCGATTGCACCGCCTTTGTATCCGATGACCATTGCCGCAACCAGGGCAACCGCTATTGTGGCGATACCTATCATGACACCGAGAAGCCAGTCAGTCCAGAAACTTTGAATGAACTGCGCAAATAGATCCTGACCCTCCTGATTTGTTCCCAGCGGGAATATGGCCCCTGTCACTGTGTGAAACGTTGGAGGTATTGGATTTAGATCGTAAGCATTTGTGTCATAGATGTAGAATACACCAGTTGAAGCAATTACACCAATAACACTCCTGCCTGTCGCAACATCGTAGAATGTTATTGGCTGGGAAACATTGACAGGCGTAGGGGTGAGGGTTGCTCTCCATGTAAATGGATAAGAGCCGTTGCCTGTCTGGAGCGAAAACATTAACCCGTGCGAAGATGCAATAATGAAGGTAAAGGCAAAATTGTCGAAAATTGGATTGGTTAAGTAGCTTCCATATCCTGCGGGAAGTGTGAAATTCCTGGTCGTATAGTCGCTCCGGCTGACGTTGGTTGTATTTGTGTTGTTTGTTGACGTTGTGTTGGTTGAAGTTGTAAACAGGCTTGACGTAATGTAAACGCTTGTCGATGTCTCGGAAACAAGAACAGCAGGGAAACCAACACTGCCATAAGAACTGGAGAATCCTGTTATTCTTGAGGTTGAGTGCAGTATCTTAGTCATGTTTCTAGTCCCAAGGTTCACTGAATACACATTGTTGTTCGCAGTAGCGATGAATAATGAATTGTACGAGTTTGACTGGAACTGGTAATCCCTGGGTATATATGGACCTTCCACGATTGAGCTGTTTGTGTGAAGATTCCATACAGTTGCCCCATTGACAGGCGAGTAGGCAGTAAGGTTGTTGCTGTACGATACAATGACGGAAGATTCATCCCCAACAAGGCCAAGAAGGAAGAATGAACCGTAGTATATGACATTTCTTGGTGCAGTGTTTGTATTCAACTTTATCGTCCACCTATGGACAAGAGGATATGCCTGGAATTCATTCAGGTAATATCCCGTAACGTTATGGGAAACCACGTATACGAAACCGGGGTTCCCAATCTCGTAATTTGGATTGGAATAATAGTCCGATGGTATGTTGTAAAAAGGCACGAAGGGTGGAAGCGTGAACTGCAGAGGTATTGAATCACTCACTGGTGGCGAGACAATCGTGCCGTTAACCTTTGCATGAGATACAGCGACATAAGTTGGCGTTCCGGATCCTGTTAGGGTTCCAGTCCATCCTGCCTTTCCAACATATAAGTTGCCATTCGTTGTCGAGAGAAGAATAAAGTTCTGCAGGTCATACTGCCCGCCTGGAATAAGTTCCTTGTAATTCAATAGCGGAAAAATAATTGGCATCAAAAGGGTGTTTGTGGAATTGACAGGAACATTATACAGATAAAAAGATGAATTTACGGGCGTCGAACCGGTCGAGCCTATCCCTTCCGAATAGAGGGATCCATTTGACACGGCATAATAGATTACATAAGACCCCGTTGTTCCTGGAGAGGATGCCAGTGGTCCCAAGTAAGTTTGATTGCCTCCCGATGACGAGTTGTTTGAACCCAATACTATGGCTGCCCGTTCCTTGGCTATATGGGTATCGATTCCAGGAGCAATATATGAATATGGCTGGGGAGCCAAAATAGGTGAAAGCAGCGCTATAATTGCGAAAGTCAGGAGTATGATGAACCCTGCCTTGCCGTATTTGGATTTCATGTAAATCCTGAACTGAGATCTATAGTGTTGCAGGTTGCGCTGCCGTTTCAGCCTTCGCAGTCGTTTGTTGTTTTCTCTCTGTTTGTCATCTTCACTGAGCAATTTATCACCTTAAACTCGTATTCTTGGGTCCAGCCAAGCGTGTACATAATCGATAATCAAGTATGCAAATATCGTAATCACAGATATCATAAATGTAGCGGCCTCTATCAATGGATAGTCTTCCTTCAATGTAGCCTCGTAAAGGTAATACCCAATCCCCGGATAAGAGAATATAATATCCACAATCAATGCACCACTAAGGATTAGGGCGAATTCTAGTGCCATCCTGGTGGACACTGGAATGAGCGCATTCCTGGCAGCATGTTTTCTAAGAATGTCCTTTTCCCTGACTCCCTTTGCCCTTGCGGTGGTTATGAAGTCTTCCCCAAGAATCGAGACCATCGTGGCTCTCATTGTTATAAGGTGGCCTGCTGCGCCTATAAGAAACAGGGACACCAGAGGGATTGCTATAGTCCTGAATACAGTGAGAACGCTAAAGAAGGTAGGGTGTTCAAGATCCGAGAAACTGAAATAGCCAGAAACTGGAAACCAGTGAAGATATGCAATGAGATACAGATACAGAAGGACAGCAAGCACCAGATATGGGATAGAGCTTACTATCAGGCTTGAGGTCAGAATAGCAGTTTCACTCTTCTTCCCCCTGAGCCTGGTGGTTGTAATACCGAGTGGGATTCCGAAGATCCAACCAAGAACAGCAGCACCGCCGACAAGAACAAGCGTGTACGGAAGAGCCGTGAAAATTATCTGGCTCACGGTTGCTCCGTAATAATAGTCCATGCCCCAGTGTGCAGTGAACATATCATAGATGAATGTTGTAAAAGCCTGATAAGACCATTTTCCATTTTCAAGGCCAAATGATTTGAGGAGCTGCTGTTTTTCGGCAAGGGTGGGTTTGCTCTTCAATGAGAGGAGTATCAGATCAGCAGGATTTCCAGGCATCAATCTAAAAATTACAAATATGATAATTGTTACCAGGACTAAGAGGACTACACCCTGAATTAGTTTCCTTATCGCAACAAAAGCATTCATAGCATTACCTCTTCTATAACTAAATAATCAAATTGAAATTAATAAAGATAATGAATAAATAAAAAATAACAAGCCTACTGCCCAGCTGAAGGTTTCTTTCTCCTCATCATCAGGCCAACAACCGCAGCTATTACTGCAACCGCAACAACAACTCCAATGACCACATACAACAGGGTGTTATTGGTGGGCTTCACTACTGAATGGAACCCTACACTGACTGATAGTGCGGATCCAGAGACAGTAAATGAAACAGATGTGCTGTTGGCCTTATAGTTGCTGTTTGTCGTATTTACATTGACGCTGTATGTACCATTCGGTTCTGTAAAGCTTATTGTTGTGCCTGTTGAATTCATGACAGTTCCATTTGCAAATGTCACTGACCATGAGGTTCCGCTTGGGAGTCCAGTTTCAGTCAATGTCACAGTGTAAACCACCTGCGTGAAGCTAAGAGTTATAGAGACAGATGCGCCCTTGACAGTGAACGAGCCACTGTATGAGGCAAGCATGTAACCAGGAACTCCAGACACAGTGTAGGAATATGTCCCATTGATTTCCCTCAGGCTGATGGTCGAAGTTGTGGACGACAATTTGCTGCCGTTAACAGATACAGACCAGCTTGTACCGGCCGGAAGACCCGTCTCGGTAAATGTGACCACATACGAGTAGTCGAAGGCAACCGCCTTTGATACGGGAGCTCCGTGAACGGTAAAGTTGCCTGATACAGCAATGTAATTGGCTGCAGATGTGTACAGGGAATAGTCGTATGTTCCATTAGGAGCCTTGAAGGTCAAGCTGGAAGATGTTGACGTATAGTTAGTGCCATTTGTCAAGTTCACCGACCACATGGTGCCCGCTGGCAAACCGGTTTCAGTTATTGTAACACTGTATGTTACTAGGTAGTATTCAACAGATACGTTGACGGCCTTGTTGTTAACGGTAAAGTTGGAAGTCACGTTGACAGGAGCATATATTGGATTCTGGCTCGCTGCAGTGTAATTATATTTACCGTTTCCAAGGAACACAGACATGCTCGTAACATTCATGGAAGCGTTGCTCATGTCATAGTAGGCTGTCGAGGACATTGCAGGCATGTTTGGAAGCGTTATGTACCATGTTGTCAGATTGCCTATTCCCATCTCGTTGAATGTTACTAGAAACTCTGTTGTTGTAGTCGTGGTTGCAGCAGAAGCATTGGCACCATGGACAGGCACAGTACCAGACGATGTGTTCAGGTAATAAGTATTGAACTGTGACCTGACTGAATAGCTGTATGTACCGTTCGGAACCATGAAGTCCACGTAGCTTAGATTGGTCGTCTGGCTGAGACCATTGCTCAATGTTGCAGTCCATGTTGCGTTCTTGGCAAGATTCGTATCTGTTAAGTTCAGCTGGTACAGTGAAGAGATAGACTGGTTTGAATATACGCTCACAGAGCTCATTGGCATCGACAGTGAGCCGGTACCCATGCCCAACGCGGTAACTATGAACGAATCATATGGGACAAGTGCGTGGTCACCATATGGTATGCCGACCAGTGCTGCCTCTAACGTAAGCGAGGGCGTATTATATGCATAGAAACCTGGACTAAATGTCGCTGAAGCAAGTCCGTTGGATCCTGTGAACAGGTCAATTGCAGGCAGGTAAGAGCTTCCAAACTCATAGTTCGGGTTCGTCGCTAGAACAACCTTACCTGAAGCGTTGACAAAGTATCCCCTGTTGGCTCCAAGGACGTTCTGCGACTCAAGCTGCACCATGTAACCCGAGACTGGTTTACCTGTTGCATTTGTAACGTTTGCCGTTACGGTTATGGTTCCATCATAGCTCACAGTACTGTTGCTCACTGTCAATTTCACCGAGACGGACGGAGTGCCTGACACCATCTGGACTGGGTATTCAACAGGCTGCTGCAGACCGTAGCCATTTGCATTTGTGGATGTTGTCCACTCAGCCGGAAGCATATAGTCAGCCGCACCCGAAACCGGGGTACCCTGTGCCATATCACCCAGGAATATATATGTCAGGCCCTGCGACCCGTATGCCGAATAGTTATAGTCCTTATTTGCCTGGATCCAGAAATAGACTGTGCCATTTAATGATGTCTTACCTGTCAGCGAACTCATACTTGCGTTGCTTGGGTTCTTGATATCATTTACGGCGTAATATGGAGCTCCTATGAATGCGTTATAGCTGCTTGTATTTGTTTCCACTTCACCGGCATAGGCAGGCGTCATTATGATTGCACCACTGGCAACCTGGATTGTGTAGCTGAAGTTTGCTATTGGTTTCCCGTTAGATGAGTTCTCAAACTTCATCCAGTAAAGTTGCTTCGAAGTGCCTGACAGCGTCGGGGTTGGAGCAGTTACAACTTTCAAGCCTTCCGGAAGAACATTCGCCAGCGCTGAGCCTAGGCCCGGCTCAACCGATGGACCGCCGCTCGCGACAGCAGTGAAGTTCAATCTGCCAAAGTACTGGTTTGTATATATGAGAGGCTGCGTATTCAGGACCGTGAACTTCCAGACGTACTGTCCGTTGCTGTTAGTGACTCCAGTATTACTTGTAATGTTAATAGTAGCACCGCTTGGAGACACACCGACGGTTACGTTGGCTCCGGAGACGACTGCTCCCGTGAGATTGCTCGTTACTGTTACGGTAACAGATCCAGTTTGTCCATTGTAGTACGTTGTGTTGCTGGTCTGTACCGATACATTGTACTTAGATGTGTAGTGAGTGACTATTGCCTTTGTACGTGTATGTGCTGTAAGCACAGCCCAGTACATGTACGACGCGTATGGAATATTCACTTCAGAAATATTCGTGAATGTTGTGTTTGTGAACGGCAGTATATCTATTCCATATCCAAGGTTTATCATTGTTGATTCTATTGCAGCGATACCCTGGATCTCATCGGATATTCCTATCCTTGTTACAAGGTTGGAGATGGAGTTCAGCTTCAGTGTCAGGTTATTCATCGTGTCGTTTACCTGTGCACCGGTAAGTGTCTTGCCAGCATACGTAATGGTGCTCCATGGACCTAGGTAGAAACCTGTTCCATTTCCAAGGTTATAGTTGTAGAATGCAAAGTAGTCACCGGTTGGATCACCAGATATTCCTGTTATTCCAAGAGATATGACGTTATAGTTGTAGTTCTCAAGGTTTGGAACAAGTGTGGTAAATGATTCCTGAGTGACAGTCGTGGGTACGCCAATTGAAGACCACTCCTGTGCGATAACTAGTGCTCCTTCAACTCCAAGTGGGTTCGGCCCTGCACTTGTGATCTGAATATCGGCGGATACAGGCTTTCCATTGTATTGCCAGTTTCCACTAACATTCTTCATCCCAGGTATAGCACCTATCAAACTCTCTGCTTTTGCCGGGTTATATGAATAAGATGGGGTTGAATCGTTTCTCCAGAGTGGATCCGAGGGAGGTATTATCGGCTGACCCAGTATGTCATATCCAGAATCAATAACAGTTGCGAGATATGCCTTATCAGTTGCATAGTTAAGCGCCTGCCTGAATGCTGTTATATTCATAGGCGCCTGTGAGGCATAAGAGTTCAACTGCATATATCCATATCCAGAGGACGCTTTGTGGAATATGTATGTGTTGGCAAATGTGTCAACAACAGGAACAAAGCTTGGAGTAACTCCTTCTGTAATGGTTTGTACAAGACCCTCTGACATGGCAGTGACTGCAGCAGATAGTGTCGAATAGTACGGGTACTCAACGGCCAATATTTTAGGAGTGTACTCCCTCCAGAGGTTTGGTGTTGCCCAACTGTTGTTCGCGAAAAACTGGGCGTAAGTTGAGGAGGTCGTATACTGAATGAAATAGTAAGGGTTAACGTACAGCTCCCATCCCTTGTTTGCTATATAGTAACCGTTCGTTCCATTATATCCGTTTACCATCATAAAAGGACCGGTTCCGACATAGCCAGGTGCATATCCCGTGGATGCAGAATAACCAAGCTCCCAGTCATTGTAGCCAGTACCGGAAGCGATTGCAGGATTGTAATTCCAGTCTCCGGCGGCATCAGCGTATATGTGTGATTTCCATATGTGGTATGGCAATATGGGTGTTTCCCTAGTGTATGTCGCGAAGGTTGCAGATGTTGAACTCAGTAGATACTCAACGGTCAGATTGTTGACTGGTATCACGTTGACGACATTTGAATATTCAGTGTTATAGTCGGATGACTGAATAAGTAGTTCCCACGATATAACAAAATCAGCAGACTGAACCTCATAGGTTAACATCTTGGTAGAGCCATACTTAGAATACGTGTGCGTGTATGGTGTTCCAGATGCTGTATAGTAAGTCTGTGTATTAGAGTATGTGTATGTTGAGGAAGCATCGCTAGGGGTCCAGTCAGACCATTTCACACCGGGAACAATATGCAGTGTATAAGACAAGTTGTAGGTCTGCCATGAATCTGTAAGGGGATCGAACGTGGTATGGTTGCTCAATCCGGATGTGTTTGCCTCAACGCAAGAAGACGCAAGCCATGGAATGTATGTGCCATTAGGCAACTCCTGATAGGGCGAATCATAAATCTCATCGGTTAATAAACCAGCATATAAACTCGTCTGCTTTATAATATTCATGTGACCTATGTTAATTGTACTAGCTACCTTGTAAACGCCTCCGGTGTAACCAGGCTCATTCATTGTCAATGTACCAGGCGTCCAAGCAGTCAGTGTATTCACTGGTGAAACAGTACTCTTGCCACTTACACTGCTTGCTGCGTGGCTTGGCGCATTAGCCGAACCCACTCCGTTGTAGAGCATCATGCCCACACCGGATAACATCATTATAGCGGCTACTGCCAACGTCACGGAGATCAATCCAATCTTCTTCATAGAAACCATTTTCGCACCTATACCGATTGATCCTTATATGAATACCTTAATAAAAGTTTTTCCATCGTCGAAAATGCATGCTTATGTCATCTAAATGTATAAACAGAGAGAGCCAGGGCAGGAATTCTTGTGTGACACTGCGACGCACCGACACGCCCGTGAAGAGTCTACTGGGCTATCGCATCTAATTCTGTTTTGGAGAAGACAGATCTCTCTGAAGAGTGCTCATATTTATCAACCGTGTATCGTGTGACTCAAAGCGGAACCCCATTCTTGAATATATCACGTAGTGATCCTTTCGTTTGCCGCGCATCCATGGAATCTCTTTTGATCTTGCCTTCAAGGATTCGACAGAATCACTAAGAACTGGTTCCCGCCTCCAGTAAGTGTCGACAAAATAGGCATCCAGGGTCTCCCTGTCAACTGCAACTATGTCAATTTTGGAGGAGTCATTTTTCCATGTATAGTATAAGGGCTGTTGTTCGCTTCCAATGACATATTCACGTAGGTGCTGTAAGCAGATGTCTGTAAACGTTCGTGCCGTGTGCCTGTCGAGATCTATGCGAATTGCGTTCTCAACCTCCTTCGGCCGGTCAAGCTCGAGCAACGCCAGGTTAGGCCGCATAAATGCGAACCAGAATCTCGCGAAATGATCCTTGATAGAGAAAAGCGTTCTGTTTCCAGCAGCCTTGTCCGTGAGCAAGCTTGTCTTCTGAATAATTGCATACCTTGATTCCAGCATCCTCAATTCGGACTGGATTTCACGCTTTGCTATGCCAGTATCGACAGAAAGGTCCTCAAGTGTCTTCGACCCATAAGCCAGGCTTTGAAGTATGTCAAATATCTTATGCCTTTCCTTCAATCCTGAAAGCAGTGTGTATTTAGCGTAGTTATAGAGATAGCTCGATTTGCTCAGAATATTATCCTCAATATTCTTTTCCAAATTCAATCTTGGATTGAAATGGACCAGGGTTTGAGGGCTACCACCAAAGACAGAAGAAACTGTGATTGCCTCTTCCGATGTCAGGCCAGACAGAAGCGGGAGTGTGTCTGCATAAGAAAGATCTCCAAGCACAATTCTCTCAGCCGCCCTGCTGTAAATTGACTTTGGAGATCTCAAATCAGATGGCCCAGGAATAACAGGGTTTGACATTACTAATATGACAGTGAGGTTCTGGGAAAGGGGGAGAGAATCCCACCATGAGTTAAACTCTGAAATGAACTTTCTTGATTCAGCCGCTATTTCCTGGAAAGAATCTATGACCAGCAGGAGGCTCTGTACAACAGACTCGTCCCTTATGATTCCCAGTATATCGGCATAAGAGCTTGGAGCGCTTGATACTTTCCCTATTCCGGACGACACTATCTGCGACCAGAATGACTTCACAATACCCCTTTCGGAGTACCCGCTAGGGATCAGGTAAAGGGACCGGCATGTTGACATGAGTTGATTAACCAGTTCAGTCTTGCCTGACCCTACCGGGCCAGAAAGTGTTATGAGCTTTTTGCCTCCCTTAATGTGCAGCTTTTTCAGGTGATCCAGTTCCTGCAGACGCCCAAGAAACATATAAATAACATGAAATGGCAGCATAATAGCATTTCGCCTGTAATCCAGATAAAGGTGATTGAAATTATCTTACGCCAAAGTCATCTGGAAATGGCATTACAATGCTGTTTGTCAATTATTAATTATCATGCTCGCTACTATGCCGCCGGGATTCCCGGGACCTCAATCACCCACGTAGATAATGCTAGATCCGTTGTAGTCAAATCCCACTTCCACCTCTTTGAGGTCATGAAGTGCTTCTTTAACCCTTCCTCTCTTGTCTGGATCAACGATAAAGAGAAGAAAACCTCCGCCGCCTGCACCGACCAGTTTTCCACCGTATGCACCAGCCCTTATCCCTTTTTCATACAGGGCAGAAATTGAGTCGTTGGATATGCCTGCGGCAAGTCCGGATTTAAGCCTCCAGTTCTCGTCGACGAGCTTTCCTGCTTCCTCAAGGTCTCCTTTATTCAGCGAACGCGGAAACTCCTCGGCAATCTGCACCATTCTTTCGTAACTTCTGATGTTTTCATTCATGCCCTGAGACTGCTTCCTGTGAATCTCCGTCGATGCCCTCGTTTTCCCCGTGTATAGAAGAAGGATTGCCGATTGAAGCCGCTTGAGTTCTGCCTGTTTCATTATTATTGGCGTTACCTTGACGGATTCATCTGGCTGGAACGTGAACGATCTTACCCCACCGTAGGCTGCAATATACTGGTCCTGCTTACCTCCAGGTTCATGCAATATCTCGCGCTCGATCTTCACCGCCTCCTGTGCAAGGGTTGAGGCGGATGCGAATTGGCCAATATATGAGTGCAGAGCGTGTAGCAGGCTGACAAGAAATGTGCTGCTTGAACCGAGGCCTGTTCCCTGAGACGGAATATCTGATATGCTGACAATTTCTATTCCACCATCTATGCCCAGGTACTTCAGGGCCTCTCTTACTGTCGGGTGCTGTATTTCGGCTACGGTATCGACGATTTCAGTCCTGGAGTAGCTGACCCTGATCTGCGAGTCAAATTTCTTGTTGACCAGGACAAAGATGTATTTGTCAATGGCAGCGGAAACGCAGATGCCTGGTCCATGGTACCTGTAAAAATCTGGAATATCTGTGCCCCCGCCTACGAATGTGATCCGTAACGGTGACCTGGCCATGTACATCGAGTTTTCAATCATTTGGCACCATAATACTTGGCCAGTGTGCGAAGACCGGTATCAAGATCTATCTTAGCCCTGAAACCGAGTTTCTTGCTAGCCTTGCTTGTATCTGCCAAAGTTTCCATAACATAGTTCTTGACGGGCATTTCTATATATTTTGCGCCTATCTTTGTTCCCAGAAGGTTGTTTATCTTATCCACCAGATCATTAAGGGAGTAATTTATTCCTGATCCGACATTGTATACCTCGAATCCTTTCGATGAGGATGCCTTAAGCAGGGCATCAACCACATCGGTTACGAAAACAAAGTCCCTTCTCTGTGTCCCGTCTCCGTATATTACAGGCTGCTCCTTTTTCATCATTGCCTTCATGAACTGTGTTGCCAGGTTCGCATAGCCATGCTTTGCATCTTCGTGAAAGCCGTAGACTGAGAAAAACCTCATCGCAGAAACGTTTAGTCCGTATAGATTGTAATAGAGTTCGGAAAGGCGCTCAGCTTCGATCCTCCCTTCCGTGTAGTAATCAGTTACTCCAGGGATGACATCCTCCCTGTGTGGCGGTTTTATTCCGTTGTATATGGAAGAGGTAGAAGAGAAGACGACGGGGCAGTCATTCTTCCTTGCGAGTTCAAGAACAGAAATCATTCCGTCTATCACCTCTGCGACAAGGTGCGGGTTCTCCCTGTACATCGGAGATGCAGAGTAGAAGCCAAGATGGTAAATGCAGGATACTTTTTCCTTGATGTCACCTATATTCTTGGCGTCCTTTTTCAAGAACTGCACCCCGGACTTTTCTGAGCCGGAGATGTTGTCCCGGGAACCTGTGTGCAGGTTGTCCAGAACTATAACTGAATTTTCCTTCGATATAGTTTCAACCAGGTTGCTTCCAATGAAGCCAGCTCCCCCAGTAACTATTACATTAGAATTTGCCAACTTTGTCATTTCATGTGGTTATCGTAAAGATTTATTAAAAAATGGTGCATGGTTTCTCCTGAGACATGCATCATCCATTTTGACGGGAATATCATGAAATAATTGTAGCCTTGTTTATGACTACCTTGTTTACAGGTCTGTCACCTGCATCTGTCTTGGTGGAACCGATCTTGTCGACGACATCCATCCCCTTAACTACCTTGCCGAATACAGGATGCTTTCTGTCGAGGTAGTTATTGTTGACGAGGTTGATGAAAAACTGGCTTCCACCGGTGTTAGGGCCTGCGTTTGCCATTGAAATTGTTCCCCGATCATTCCTGTTGCTTTTCGAGAATTCATCCTTGATTGAATAACCTGGACCTCCCATTCCTGTTCCGGTAGGGTCTCCCCCCTGTATCATGAAGTCCCTGATTACCCTGTGAAATATGACGCCGTTATAGAATCCCTTTTCTACAAGCTTCCTGAAGTTGCCTGCTGTCACCGGCATCTCCTTCTCAAAAAGTTCTATCTCTATATTTCCCATGTTTGTTTCCAAGAGAGCTTTTGCCATGGAAATCATGAGTCAAGCCTTGCTAATAAAGATAACAATTCAGCTGGAAGTAGCGTGGTTAAAAAGCTTTGATAACAGGGTCCGAACCTATATTTCAACGATCGTCCCACGGGGAATACTATCTGCAGCGGAAAAACCGATTTTCTCGAAATGCCTAGAATATGCGATGCTCGAGGAAAAAAAAGCCCGGATTTCTTTGTTTCTCACAGAATACAGCATGGAATGCTCACCATAAGGCTTGTCGGCAGGTGCGTCGGTATATGCCAACCCGGATCGTTCTCCAGAAATGCGATTATATGAGATCAGAAAGAGATTAGCGATTGATTTGATGGCATGAAGATCGTTGACAATCTTTATTGCCTGTGAAAGCTTCTTTTTTGCATTTCCCGGTTGAATAAGGAAAAGATCGAAGAACACCTGGCTGTCAGATTCTCCCGTCGGAGTCGGTTTTCCCATGTATTCCGCTAGCTTTGCCTTGTCGAAATCACCGTTATGGCAAAGCCAGTATTCGTTATCAGAATCTGAGCCATGAAAGGGATGCGTGAATCCAACACCTGAAGGTTCGCCGGTGCTTGTCTTCCTTGCATGTATCATGAAAATCCCACCTTTTGGTTCAATGCGTTTTGCTAAATAGACGGGCTCGGCACTTTTCGTGTACTCGATGGTATCGTGGATATTGACAGAACCCCAGCCGTCTGCATGCTGGTATATTGAGCCATCAGGTTCCCTGTTGAGCGGATCGTTCCTGCAGACTTCCTTGAAGGCCAGCAGCATAGGATCGATTACGGGTTCATAATTGCCTTTCAGGAGCATCATCCTGCACATGCACAGCTATCGTCGGTAAAAATTAATCTTTTGCTCTACCTGCAGGGAGTAGAGTATTTCCTTAAGATAATATCAACCGATAAATCTTGGAATGACAAAGATTGCGAGCAGGAGGTTGAAAAGAACTATTGCATCCAGGAGCGTGTAGAGTTTGTTTCTTTCATGCCCGAAGGTTACGAGTGCATCAATCAGTACAGTGACAGGAGTGAATATAAGGACCCACAGGCCTACCGATATATAATAAAGGCCGTCTCCGGCAATCAGGCCCCCAATGAAGTTGGCTGGAAGCAGTGAAACTGAAGTTATTGTATCTCCTGGATTGTGATAGTTTGCTATCTCTGAGAGCGGTACGCCATCACCGCCACCGCGTATAAAGACCAGGGCTACTCCTATGATTATCAGCGAAAGACTTAGTATAACACCTGATGAAAGGATCATGCTGGTTATCGCATTCTGGTCGAATTTAGGCATTTGCTTTTTCCCTCCTTACTTTCAGGTAGAGCAATAAGAGCAGAACTATAGATATCAGGATGGATATGGCAAAGCCGATATATGATATTGTACCCGTGGTAGGCAGGTTCTGCTCTCTGACTGCACCGCTGAATATCATGTCCACACCAAGAAATGCGAGTACCCAGAAGAATATCCATCTTATCCTGACATTTGTAATCTTAACAAGTATCTTGGAACCCAGGAACGCACCAGCCAGTACGCCTACCGCAGTCGCAGCTGCAAGAAATGGCTGTATGTACCCGGCAAACCAGTATATTGAGCTTCCGGTTGCGGCAGTTATTCCAATCATGAAGTTACTGCTTGTGGTTGTAACCTTCATTGGCAGGTTCATGGCCCAGTCCATGCCCAGGACTTTGAGTGCCCCACTCCCTATTCCAAGAAGACCGGATATGAATCCGGCAAAAAACATCACTATCTCACCGAGCCACCACCTGACTGCATGGTAGTCAACCTGCTTCTTCAGTCTCTGGTCATAGTATGATCCGTAGAGATTGAAAATTCGCGTGGTCCAGTCCGGTTTCATGGCTTTGGGAAGTTCGAACCTAGCACGGTTTATCGTTGGCACAAGCGATATGAGCAGAACGAGACCGAATATCACATATATTATCCAGATAAAGCCCGTTTTATAAACTGCAATGAGCGTCAGGCTTCCCACTATAGCACCCGTGGTTGTGGCAACCTCAAGCCCAATCGCTATCCTGATGTTTGCTATCTTGCTTTTCGTGTAACCCGAGGCCGATCCAGCCGATGTGGCAATTGTGGAAATCAATGAGGCGCCAGTTGCAAAGACGATGGGAATGCCAAGGAAAAGCGTCAGGACAGGAACTAGAACTGTTCCCCCACCAAGCCCGGTCAGCGAGCCCAGCAAGCCAGCGATAAACCCTGCGATAACTACTGATATGAATGAAAGCAGTATTGATGCAGGATCCATTGCATTGTTATCGCATCATTTTATATTATATTATTCTGGAATTTTCGACTGTTTTTGTTCGTTCAGTACAGCGGTAGACAAAGTGATAGAAGACAAGAAACCCACTTAGCATTACGGCAAGGTTATACTTGGGAGTTTAATGCGTCTATGACAGGGACGCTCCGTCTTTTAGAATTCAAGATACTCTTAGCAACATGGCAATTGCGTGTATTCCTATAAATCAAGATCTTCAAGAGTAATGGAGCATTTTGAGATTTGTCTCCTTCGGTTCGCTATACCTATTTATATTTTCTTCGTATACATAGGATATGTCACCGAATATCACAGATCTAAGGTTGGGAGAGGACCTCTTGAAAAGAGGTTTCGCTAAGATGACGAAGGGTGGGGTTGTAATGGATGTCACCACAGCCGAACAGGCGAGGATTGCAGAGGCTGCCGGGGCAGTTGCTGTCATGGCGCTTGAAAGAGTGCCAGCGGATATAAGAGCAGCTGGTGGGGTTGCAAGGATGGCAGATCCGAACAAGATAAAGGAGATCATGGAGACTGTCAGCATACCCGTAATGGCAAAGGTAAGAATAGGGCACATATCGGAAGCTTACACGCTAGCCAGCCTGGGTGTAGATATGCTTGACGAGAGCGAGGTACTTACGCCTGCCGATCCGTTCTTCCACATAAACAAGAAGGAGTTGAAAATACCTGTTGTGTGCGGAGCCCGCAACCTTGGTGAGGCAGTAAGGAGAATTTTTGAAGGGGCCGCAATGATCAGGACAAAGGGGGAGGCAGGAACCGGAAACATAGTGGAGGCGGTGCGCCACATGAGGGTCATGAACGAGGGGATCAAGATGGTTAAAAGCCTCACCTCAGATGATCTGAAAAAGGTGGCCTCAACGATGTCTGACAGTTACCGCATAGTCAGGAGGGAAATTTCCAGCCAGTTCTTCGGTGATCAGAAGGTTCTTGGGGATGATGATCTATTTTACGGTAAGAGCGGCAAGCAGATTGAGGCTGAATTATACCAGATCCTCGACCAGATCAAGAAACAGGGAAGGCTCCCTCTTGTTAACTTTGCTGCAGGCGGAGTGGCGACGCCTGCTGACGGGGCACTTATGATGAAGCTTGGTGCCGATGGGGTGTTTGTCGGAAGCGGCATATTCAAATCTCCGGACCCACCGGAAATGGCGAAAGCAGTGGTGGAAGCTGTCGAGAACTACGAGGACTACCAGATAATTGGAACGGTTTCGCAGGGATTGACCGGGATGAATGGCCTGGACATAGATCAGATGCCAAAAGATATGAGGCTGCAAGAGAGAGGATGGTAATATCTCTCCAGGTCTTCTCTATATTTTTGAATTATTCGTCATTTTAGCCCTTCTCTTCGTGCTTTCACAACTTTTTGGCATATTCGACCTGAAGGGTGGAATAGGTGCAGCCGTAATCGGTGGTATAATAGTTTTCTCCACCGATATTGAATGGCTATCCCTGATGCTGATATTTGCAATAGCATCCTTTGTTGTGACAAGGATGTGGTTTTCATACAAGAAGAACCTGCAGGAGCAGGAGGGGAAGCATGGAGAGCGCGGCGTATCAAACGTCTTTTATGCTGGCCTTGTTGGCGTCATAATTGCCCTGGTCAGTGCATTCAGCAATTCGCTTCACCTGTCGGGAGTGCATTTTTTTGAGCTGTTCGCCGTATCGTTTGCTGTCATAACATCCGACACGTTTGCCTCTGAAGTTGGTGTCATTGATTCAAACGTTCACCTTATAACCAGCATGCAGAAGGTTTCGCCAGGGACTAACGGCGGGATCTCATTAACCGGGACAGTTGCCTCTATCATAGGGGCGCTCATTATCGGTATATCATTTTCTCTGCTTGCTTACGATCACTTCGTTCTTTACAAGGTCCTATTCGTGACAGTTATGGGCTTTTTGGGAAATTTGGTGGACAGCCTGCTCGGAGCGACGCTAGAGAGGGCAGGAAAGCTGACAAAGGGGACAGTGAATCTTTACTCTTCCCTCTTTGCCGTTGTCATCTCGCTGATTATCCTCACCCTTTAATGCTGCCATGTGGCATTGAAAAATAGTTGTCTTTTTCAAGGAGCATTGCCTCCTCGAATCCTCTGAACCTGATTTTCCTGTTCAGGTTGTATCTCAGCGTGTCCAGATCATGTATCTTTTTTTTGGCGTCGTCCATAAAATTATCACGTTCAAGCACGTAATCTGCATTGAGACCCTGCTTAGCCTGCTCTACCGGCCTGACGCCGAATCTGCTTGCCGTAAGTGAGCCGAGCAACGTGAAGTTGTACTCGGGTTGAAATCCCAAAACAGCTGCACTGGATGCAATTATCGCATCACCAAGAAGCGCAATTTCATTTCCAATGCCTACTGCCGGTCCATTTATAACGGAAAAAATAGGCTTGTTCAAGGAATAAATGGTTCTTATCAGTGCATGCGCATAATCAAAGAATTCATGCGCCGCACCCTGCTTCTCCTCAAGCATTATCTCTTTGAGGAAGATTTCATTGATCCCGGTGATTGCAATGCTCCTGACCGATTCGTCCATATAGGCAATTCCCACGACCTGCAGGAGCTCCTTGAAAAGGCTCTGCCTGGACCTGCCCTTGCTGTCGCATCGTATAACAATGAGGCCAATGTTTTCCTCTTTCCAGAAGGAGATGTCATGAAAACCATAAGTTGTAATATTACTACTCATGGTATTCTACCAGGCGATACACCCTGATGATAATGCCAGCGAGGATCAGGTCTATCCCAAGCCCGATTCCAAACTCCATTGCCTGTGTTATCGGGTTCAATGTAAATATTATGTATGTCAGTATAACGGAAATGAAAGCAAGCGTCGATGATATTATAATACCAGAATTCTTGCTTATCTGGAAAGGAGCATGCACAACTGTTTCCCGTTCCAGCCTTGCCGTGTAGTCCGAGCTCTTCATGACGCCAAATGCAACGAACGATGTCACTCCACCGGTCAATGCCGTGGAGACCAGGTTCAGGGCGTCAGGCTTGGCCATGAAGGCAGCAACATTCTGTGAAAATACAAGCATGGCAGCAATGAAAATAAACAAGAATGCGAGGTAAGAGGTCAGCAGCTTGTTCCGGGTTATCAAGAGTCTCCCCTTCTTGTATTCGTTCGATATTATCCACATCCCAAGCATAACTATTACAAACGGAACGCCGAATATCACCGCAACCGTTGTCATTTGTATCGGTATTCCTGGTAAGAGTGCACCCCATGCGGAAAGAATGACAAGATAGATGAACATGAGGATTCCAATGCCCGTAATTATTGGCCTGGATAGTGGGTGGCGGTCATTGCTCCTGTCTATGAACGGCAGGACAAGAAGATATACGGCCGGAATGCCTCCAAATATAACCGAGATAAGGAAATAAGGGGCCAGTCCATGCAGCGGTCCCACCTCATATGAAATTATGTTGAAGTCTACAGCCTTGTAAAGGAAAAGCAGGAACCATGGAGGATACGCTGGAATCACTCCACTCTGCACAAGTGGGATCTGGGAAGGAGATATCGGGAATGGAGAGAAGAGAACCGGAATATTTGGTATTACGGCTATAATAGAAGGTATCAATATTATCAGGCCGAATGAGAACATAGCCAGCTGAGTCATGAATGCAAAATTATAAGGCCACCAGGGCCTGTATTCTGGTTTTTCCTTATCAACTGCAGGAAACTTGTGATCCGTATCCTCTGGTGACGGCATTATTGTATTCGACTCAGCAAGGTAGAAGTGAAGTCCGAATACGAGCCCAATCAGGGCTGTAAATATAATGTGCCATCCGAGCATTCTCATGAATGTGCCCGCAGAAGTGCCGTTTCCAAACACAATTGTTTCGAGGAATGTGCCTAGAAGAGGCGTAGATGAGGCTATTCCCCTGCCAACGTCTGTGGCATCAAGGGAAAGCTGGTCACCAGTCATTGAATATCCAAAGTATGCCACGCCCAATGTCAGGCCAAGAAGTATAACTCCCAGAACCCACTGCAGTTGCCTTGGTTTCTTGTATGAAGCAGTGAAATAGTTCCTGAACATGTGAACGTAAATAAGGACTATCATGGCGTACGCACCATAAAGGTGCGTGGAGAGAATCAGAGCACCGTAAGGAACACTATTTATGAGATACTCAGTGCCGTCATATGCATTTGATGGATCGTAATAAAGAAGCAAGATGAGCCCAGTAACCACCTGGTAGACAAAGGCCATTGATATAAGGGCACCAGTCCAGTACCATATGCCTCCTTTCCTCCGCATATAAGAAGGGACGCGCTTTAACGGCAGCTCATTTATGTGCAGCCCCTCTACGCCAACCAAGCCGTTGACTTTATCCATTGCATTCTTCGATAGTTCAGATACCTTTTCAGACAATGATTTATCCATTTACTTACCTCAGCCGGTTAAATATGAGACTTCCGTGGTGCTCCCGCTCAGAGGGTTTCCCCCAGACAAGTCGCTTACCCGACCATATATTGTAGGCGACCCTGGAGTCATCCCAATTGCGGTCAGCGTCTTATCGCTATTGTATGTAAGAATGATTGGGGGGAGCGGATGAATTGTCGGTCCGGTAATGACGCCGGCGCCGGCATTGGGATCATACGTGCTTCCATGGCATGAACAATGAATGTATCCAGGATTGGTGGAACCATTAAAAGAGGTACCTATTACCTGTGTTCCCGGCGGGTAGAAGTGAATTTCCGGCGGGGTGCATCCCAAATGCTGGCATATTGCGCTGAAAGCTACAATATTATTAGTCGGGCCTACACCAGCAGGAGACTGATATGTTCCCCCTGTCGCAGGAATCGAGACCTTGGTTGACGGAATGGCTTTTCCGAGATTCAACAGGAAATTTGGATCGTCGGCGAGAGGGTAGTCAAAAAGGAACGGAATGCTGGTGCTGACAGGAATGTCGTCAGCAATGATGGGCTTTCCATCTGTGCCAACTATGAGAAGCGAGGGAAAGCTCTTCAGGCCCACTGACGGAGTTACCAGATTACTTATCCCTTCCTTTAGAACACCCGCCACTGCCGCGCCTGCAGAAAGAACTATCATAGCCTTCAGGAAAGTCCTTCTAGACTTGTCTTGTATTTCGTCTTCAGGCATTAACTTACCGAATTAATCAAAGTGTTTAAATTTTGTTATATCTTACTGACGAAAAACCAGCAAATTTGTGTTTGTCTTAATAAAATTTTCCGTTAACGATTAAGGATATACTCCAAGAACTGTCCACAGTACTGCTATTCACAAGCTTCCCTGCAGTCAAGAACAACTGTCAACCAGTAAAAAATTGTGTTTTCCTTCCTGCAGAAGGTAAAAGTATTGCATTACTGCCTTTCCAACCAGCGATGTATTACGGACAGCATTCAATGACGATAAAATTATACCTTGCAATAATCTACCGTTCTGTTTACAAGGGCTCGTAGTCTAGTGGTTATGATACCGCCCTTACAAGGCGGTGGTCACCGGTTCAAATCCGGTCGAGCCCACTTGGACGTTGCAAGCCCTATTTAGCCTGATAAAATGCCGCAGGTTTATGTGCCTACTACTTTGTAAACGTAATAGGAATCGAATATTCCTACCAGTCGGTAGTATGGCGTTGGAAAAATTACATGTTGACCGTATATTGTTGTATTCAAGATTGAGGACTGGACTATGACATAACCGATGTTGTATTTTGATATGTTGTAAAGGGAAGACTGACTTGTTGAAGCAAGAATGATCGACAGACCGGCATTTCTTTCCTGCACCTGCAAGGTACCAACAACAAATCCGGTGTAGATGATTACTTTTGCGCTATCTTGAGCAGCAATGAATGTACCGATGTTTGGAGCCAGGATGGTGCTGTTGCTGAAGTGAGTTTCGCCGTACTGGATGAGGGATGAGCTGTACTGAAAATCTCCGGAACTGTAATAGGAAACCGTGTTTGAGGCGAACAATATCTGAACTGGAGCCATGATCATCAGGAATAGTATTGTGAATGTAACAAGGCGATTTCTCCTCAAAATCCTGGAATTCCTGTAAATTCCTGACTTTCTGATCACTCCAATGTTTTTCAGCACAATGATCATGAGCATCGTGTAGGAGAAAAGCATCATTCTTCCCGTAAGAGTCGGATCGTAGAAAATGAAGAAAAGGCCACTTGCACTAGCTATCAGAGCGATAGAGAATGAATCAATGGGTTCGAAGTTGCCTCTCTTTAATGAAGCAAACAGCTCGACAAGGGCAAGAAATAAGATTGGTATCATGAATGGCACTGCCTGGAAGAGCACAGCTGTGTTTCCCACTTCAGTAAAAAGGCCTGTTCCGGTAGCCATTGTAATAGTGGCCGCACCGAGCACGAAATGAATGCGGGGTATCCACCAAATAGATCCAGCAACACCTCCTACAATTAGCAGCATAAAAACCATCAATGCCGATCTGAAATTTCTCCTTAGAAGATCGAAGATAATGATACAAGCCACAACAAGCAGGGCGTAAAAATAAGTCAGATCATGCGTGTATGCAATGACAATGAAAAGTACGGAAGCATAAAGCAACCAGCGCTTGTTTTCAGACCTCTTGTCTATAAAATAAAGCATGACTATAAGGAAGAATGTGGCAATGATGTCCGGATAGCCCCCCCAAGACATTTCGTAAAGAGATGCATCAAATAGGACTAACATCCCCGCGGCTAAGAGAAATTCCACCCTGTTTTGAAATTTCCTGAAATAAAAAGCCAGGAATAAAGCCTGTATTGATGAAATGATTATTGCAAGATAGAAGAGTTCATACAAGGATGCGGAGACCGGAAGAGTGAGAAAGTGCCCAAGCATAAGGTTGAAAGCAGAGATGCCTAGAAATATAAGAGGAGGATATATGTAGGTGCTTCCAGGATAATACAGTACGTTTGTCGCAGGAACCAATCCACCATTTAGCTGGAACTCCCTTACAAAGGAGGCAAATTGACCTGCGTCGCCAGTGGGGAAGCCGACACGAAGGAAAATTATGGATCGCGAGATGAATGCAAGGATGAAAATGACTGCAGCGTACAGTAACGTCCTTCTGCTTACCATGATGAACTTAAGATTTTTGAGAGCCTTTCTGTGATGACTTCCCAGTCGTACCTGAGAGAAAACTCATGTGCATTCTTGCTGAGATCCTTCCAGGCCGGTTCATCTTTGTAAAGCATCTCTATTCTTGCCGACATGTCGTCAAAACTCTTTGCAATGATCCCGTTCCTGCCATCCTTGATTACCTCATTCGCTGCAAGATTATACTCCCCCGCGATTGTTATTACTGGAACGGAAGCTGCCATTGCCTCCAGTGAAGCTATGGAAAAGCCTTCCCTGTTACTTGGCATTGCGAAGAGCCATGACTGTTTCAGCTTTTCAACCACCTGGGATCTCGGGAGATGTCCAGTCACCTTTATGTTAGAGAATGAACTAGCAACGTGCTTAATATGGTTCAACTGGCTTCCTGCACCTATAACTTCAAGTTCCACCCCTGGTAACTTGCCAATGCTTGTTATGAGTTGATCTACCCTCTTGTGCGGCTCGATTCTCCCTATGTATATTATCTTCCCCCAGTTCTTCTGGTTCTGGTTGTCAAGTTCTCTCACGTTCACGCCATTCTCAATCACAGATACTCCGGGGACGTTGTACCTGTTTTCTATCATGGAGGCTACAGTACTTGAAACTGCAATATTATTTGTGAATAGGTTTGCAGCCTTTCTTTCCCATCTCTCGGCAACCTTCCAAAGCAGACCATTCCGCCTATAAAAATCTCCAAGTACTTCATGCCACGTGAAGAATTTGAGTTTCTCAACCGGCAACACGGAAGCACCCTTCAGAGCTGGAAGGAGTGGAAACTCGTCAAACATATAGATATCCGCATCATGGTCTGCCTTCAGCTTTGCTCTGAGTTTTGAAGCGAATTCATGAACTCCAAGGATCTTCCTTGATCCTTTCTTAAAGTACTGGCTTTCATTCATGTCAGTAACATACTCTATTTCAAGGCCAGGTATGTTTGTATGATCCGGAAAAGGATTTGTAAGTACCTTTACATCAAAACCCTTTCTGGCCAGACGTACAAGTGTTTCGAATGCCCTCTTCTCGGCGCCTCCTTCATGAGGATAGAATGATTCATTGACAGACAGCAATGCGGGCAAATCCATCTTTTAAGTACTCCTTATATATGGGAAGGTATGCCCAGCATATATATTATCATTCTCAAATGCAACTTTTCCCGCATATCCTGAATCCTTGCAAATTACGCTGCCATTTCTTGTCCTGGATTAGTAGGAAACGGTGACATTAGAGATCTTAATACAATAAATTTTTTTGAACTTTGGCTACATTTTATCGCAAATGGACACATTGGGTCCAGAGTGAATTTCCTTTTCAATTCTTTGAGAAGAAGGCCGTAAAGTTTGAGATATTACTTTACCCTGCGAGTACGAAAGGCATGGTCTTTTACTAGAAAATGGATACCATAAATTTGGAATAGGCTATCCACTTCAATCAAAAACACTTCCCTTCTTTAAGCGTTAGCTGAATATTTCACTTAAACATTAAAATTACAACCTGGGATTATGTCCATGGTAGTTCAAATCAGAAACAAGCATATCGCTCTGTTACATTGATAATGCACATTAGACAAAAATGATTTTAAAGTAGTTCCCAATATTGACGATAGTAAAGGGCATCTCTGTTTCAAGGCAGTTGACTAAAACTTGAACTGGATGTACATATGGGCGGATTACTCGGTTGATTGAAATGGGCGACTTTGACCATGACTCGATGATAGATTTATCGGATATGATTCTGGATTGTGAGATGGAAGGCGGAGCGGACGGATTCGGCAAAGCTTCGGAATTGTCTTCCAGATTCAATCTTTTTATTCCATTGTCCGTAAAATTCATAGATGGAAAAGCCGAGATTCATTATTACATTGGTGAAAAAGACCTCGCAAACAGAGAGATCAGGTTATTTTTGGATTCTGTCAAAGCTCAGAAAACTTATGAAAGCTGGAGCCAAAGAGTTGATGAAAGTGAGGTTCCACCATTATGGAAAGACATTATAAGGGACTTTACGAGAGTCAAGAGCGCAGTTCTTCTTGTTGCATATATTGATGGCGGCGACATCCGGTTCAGATTCAGGTTCCATCATAGCGATTATGATAACGTCTCAGACCTGATTATGGAGTCACGGAGAAAATCACAAAATTTGAGAGTTTATTATCTTGGAAAGAGCAGGGGAACAAGAAATATTATTACTGAAATTTCTAAAAAAATACAACTTACTTCCATAAGGTTTTATTCCAGAGAATCTAGGTCAGACGGCCCATGGACTAGAATAATAAAGCCCACTTCCCATGACGATGAGCTTGATGCAGTGTATCTTGCTGATCACTCCGCTAATAACAAGTCGCTCGAGGTTCTGGGCGACAATATTTATGAAGGAATGTCGCACGAAGATCTGTACGAACACATCACAAACACTGCAAATGAGCTGAACATCATACGCCTGATACGGATCCAGAGATTGGAAGGTGACAGGCTTGAAACAGAGGTTATACTACCTACAATACATTCCTTTGCATATCTTGGTATGTTGAGCAACATTAAATCCGGAGATCCAAAACTTGGAATAAAGCTAATTGGCGTCTATACTGTTCCATAGTATCCGCTTGTTGGAAATCTTAGAGACACGCGTCGAAGCGCGCCACTTTGTACCAATGCTCCATGATAGGTCCTGGGACAAAGTTTTCCGTCAGAAATTCTTTCGGTTACCAAAAGATGGCGTATCCCTGTTGACCTTGTCCAGTCTATTATAATGACCCGTCCAAAAATCAATAAAGTTAAATTCCCGGATATTAATCGGGTTCGGTTGTCAGCTAAAACGAGGCCCACCTGGGACGAATACTTTATGCGCATGGCTTTTCTAGCGGCTTCCCGGGCCAATTGCATAAGAAGAAGAGTGGGTGCAGTGATAGTGAAGGATAACCATGTGATAGCCACCGGGTACAATGGGCCTCCCTCCGGGTTGGCCAATTGCAGCGATGTTGGCTGCATAAGGGAAGATATGGGCATAAGATCCGGAGAAAGGCATGAACTTTGCAGGGGTTTGCATGCAGAGCAGAATGCTATAATCCAGGCTGCCGTGCATGGATCAAGCATAAAAAATGCCAAGATTTACGTTACAACGCATCCATGCGTAGTATGCGCGAAGATGATAATAAATGCAACTATCGAAGAGATAATTTATGCTGAAGGCTATCCAGACGAGCTTTCAGAGTTGATATTCATTGAATCAGGAATAAAGAGAAGGAGATTTGAGCTGCCCGCTGAAGATGTGGCCGCTGTAATGGGTGTCGTGAAGCTGCAACCCGGGGAAGACTGAATCATATGAGCATCGTGGCTTATGTAATAACGCTGATTACCAGTATAATACTGAAAATCCAGTACCCGGGTATTTTTGGCCTCATGATGCTGGAGGGGCTTCTTCTTCCAATCCCATCTGAGGTCGTGATGGTTTTCGGCGGTTACCTCCTCTATGAGAATGAGCTCCCACCATATTCATTGGGGCCAGCATTTGCCATTCTTCTGGTAGTAGGCACAGTTGGGAATCTCGTTGGTGCGCTGCTTGCTTACCTGATTGGCGACAAGGGAGGAGCGGAATTCGTTAAGCTATATGGCAAAAAGGTGGGAATCAGTGAAAGGACCATCGAGCGAGTCAATCTGTGGTTCAGAAAATACGGTGAACTCTCCGTCTTCGTTACAAGGCTTGTCCCTATTTTCAGGACGTTCATCTCAATACCGGCTGGGCTGGGGGAGATGAAAATATCCAAATTCATTTCATTCACCGTCATAGGAATGGCTATCTGGGACTCCCTCCTCATCTATATAGGATACAATCTTGGGCCGAATTGGAATTCAATACTTGGAATATCTGACAACATAACCTATGCAGCACTGGCAGCAGCCGCGATAGTTATTGCCATGATCTATTACCTGTCGAAGAAGTCTGCGAGGAATAGCTTAGTAGCTCCCTGAAAGGTTTTTTTTCCTTCTAGGCGCGAGGATCTTAAAATTTAAATATTTGATTACAATTCGTAGTTAACAACTAATGGTTGTGAAGGAGTGATTGAAATGGTTAAAAAAAGAGAAAGAGACGACGACTGGGACAGGGACTTCTTTGGGGATATGTTTGGCGATTTCGAGGAGGACTTCAGGCGAATGAATGAGAGGCTCGCCAGATTCTTCAACGGAATAAGGAAGAACCCGGATCAGAATATAGAGGGACCTTTTGTTTATGGCTTTACCTACAGGCAGGGATCCGATGGCAAGCCATATTTCCAGGAATTCGGAAATGTGCCTGAAATGATGCACAACCGTGTTCCGGACCAGTTGGAACAGGATATCAGGGAACCCCTTACTGACATAAATGAGGATGCGACTAATGTGTACATAACATACGAACTTCCGGGCATTTCTAAGGACAACATAGACCTGAAGGTCAGCGACACTTCTGTGACGCTGAACGTGAAAGACGGATCAAGGAAATACCACAAGGAAGTTGAGTTTGAGCACAAGATAAAGCCCGAAACCTGCAAGGCAAGATTCGTAAACGGCATCCTGGATGTTACAATCTCGAAGGACAAGCCTGCAGAGGCATCCGGAAGAAGAATAAACATAGAGTGATAAGATGCTGGACGATGAGATAGAAGCTCTGCTTGATGCGATTGAAAATTCGACAAGGAGGGAGATATTAAGAGAGCTGACATCCTTTTCGTCCTACGGTACAGAGCTGAGCCGGCTCGTTGGTGTTTCGCAACAAGCGATCAATAAGCACCTCTTCCTTCTGGAGAGGGCGAACCTGATCAGGCTCGTGGATGATGCAGACAACAGCAGGAGGAAAGTATACATTCCTTCCGGATCATCCTCGCTTATCATTGACTATTCAAGAAATTTTTTCACAGTGACAAAGAAGGATATCTATGAGGGTAAGGAGGACAAGACTGAACTTGACAGCAAGGCAAGCCTCATAGACCAGCTCAGGGAAGTTGAAGGCAAGATTGATGCGATAACCGAGGAAAGGATGAAGCTGCTCAGGTTGAAAGACAAGATCATGGAGAAAATCCACTCGAGGCTGAACCTTCAACCGCTCGATCCGATATCCAGAAAGATAATTACAGAATATATAGAGTGCCTTGACGTCGACAGAACTGCTGAAATCGTCGGGATGCCTTCAGTGCTGGTGGAGCATATATTGTCGCTGAACAACCTGAAGGATATACTGTCTAATCCCTCATAGACGTGATTCCTGATACTATCGATAGAGCGAACAGTATAAAGCCGATCACGACGGAATAGGTCACAATTGTGACATCGAAAGGATGGAATTTATATATTATGGCAGGCAGGGTCATAAGTATGGCACCAAGCACGAATATAGGATATTTTATTCTTTCAAATGTAAAAACCATTTTTCACCTCATATAGCTATCTTGAAGAATGTAAAGTCAACCGGCCAGCCTGCCATCAGTGCCCGGATATATAGATCAACAGCAACAACAACGAGCAGGCTTACGAATGCAAACTGCTCATGATAGCGGTTCAATAAGCTCTGCCCGTTGAATAGCTTCTTCACGCCCGATCCATGGGACAGGCAGCTGTAGCAGTCCACTGAACCACCAATCAGGTGCCTAAAAGCATGGCATGATATTGTCCACAATGTCAGAAGAAGCGCATTCACAAGAAGAAGTATGCTGCCAACCCTGAAAATAAAGAAGCCGCTCTCGTAAACCAGTGATGTGTAAAAATCGTAATAAAAGAAAGGCAGTATTGCAAGTCCTATATAGAAGAAATACCTGTGGAAGTTGTTAAGTGCAAAGAAGCCCGTTTCTCCAGTATACTTTCTCTTTGATGAATCCATCCTTTCGTCGTTGAGGCATGCCATTGGGTGCCTGAAGACATGCCTGTGGTAGTCCTTCCTGTAGGCATAGCAGGATAGCCTGAAGAGCGCTATGAATGGAAGAACCAGAACAGTCGGTGAATAGAAAGGGTCAACATATCCCTGATATTCAGAAACTGGGTAGAGGAAAAGTGCACCTGCAGACAGAAGCAGTATTACAACGAGACTCCAGAACCTCCAGTTGGGTTCAACCAGCTCGGAAATAAAGCTCAATCTGCGCTTATTCTCCATCATTTCTTCTTCCTCCTGTGTAGCAGTATGCCGATTGGATCGTAGAACTCGTTCACAACTCTCTCTTTTTCTGGTATGATTGCATTATCCGTTATGTGAATCCCCTCCGGACATACGTTCTGGCAGCATTTCGTAATGTTGCAGAATCCAACTCCTCCATCAGTGTGAAGGAATCCAGCCCTATCAATGGAGTCAAGAGGGTGCATATCAAGAGCTGCGACCTTGACCATGTGTTTTGGGCCAAGATAATTAGATTCATGTTCGCGGATCACGTGGCATACATCCTGGCATAGGAAGCATTCTATGCATGTCCTGAACTCCTTTGATCTCGTAATATCGATGGCAGCCATCTTCCATGGTTTTGGAAGGCCAGGCTTGGGTGTAAATGGTGGAATCCTCTTTGCAATCTCCCAGTTATGGGAGACATTCGTAACTAGATCCTTTACTACTGGATATGCCCTCATGGGCTCAATAGATATTTTAGATCCCATCTTGTCGACCCTGGTCTTGCACATAAGGCGTGGAAGGCCGTTCACTTCTGCCGAGCATGAACCGCATCTTGCGGCCTTGCAGTTCCATCTTACCGATAGCGTCGGATCTATGTTGTTCTCAATGTAATGAACTGCATCAAGAACGACCATGCCCTCTTGTGTCGGAACTTCGTAATCTACAAAGTGCGGGGCTTCGCCTTTAGATGGGTCCGATCTTTTGATAGATATAGTAACTTTATCAGACATTTTCCTGTTCCTCCTTTGACAAGAGAGCCTTCAATTCTGGCGGTAATTCAGGCACAGGATCGAATCTCATGGAAAAGCTCCCGTCCTCTTTCCGCGTAAACACGATATTTTTTCTCCATTCCTTCTTGAGATCCGGATAGTCCTGCCTGTAGTGGGCGCCCCTGCTTTCTTTTCTCTCCCTGGCCGCAGTGACAAGCATTTCGGCAATGTTAAGGAGCCCCTGTACCTCCAGTGCAGTAACTAGGCCCGGATTAAACTTTGTAGAACCACTGACACCAACTCTTTTCCCCAGCTTCTTCAGTTCTGCTATTTCGGCAAGTGCCTTATTAAGGCCTTCCTCGTTTCTCCATATTCCTACGTTACTGGACATTGTCTCTCTTAGCTTCTCGAATACCTCGTACGGATTTACAGGATCCTTGACCTGAAGGAATGAAAGCACGCGATCGACTTCTGCTGATGCCTCACTGTCATCTATTCTTGATAGCTTCGCATTTTTTACGAACTTGGCAGCTTCTTCGCCGGTCCTTTTGCCAAATACAAGCAGGTCCGCAAGTGAATTTCCACCCAGCCTGTTGGCACCATGCAGCCCTGTAGCCGCCTCCCCCGCAGCAAACAGCCCGGATACGACAGTCTGGTTTGTCTCGGCATCCACCTTGATGCCGCCCATGTGATAGTGTGTTGTGGGTGCAACTTCCATCTTTTCTTTTGTAATATCGACACCCGAGAATTCCTTGTACTGCATGTACATGCTGGGCAACTTTTCAAGTATGAACTTAGCGCCTTTGTAAGAGATGTCCAGGTAAACGCCCCCATGCTCAGTGCCCCTACCTTCCATTATCTCCCTGTATATTGATCGCGCAACAACGTCACGTGCGTCAAGCTCCTTTTTCTGGGGGGAGTACCTGAGCATGAACCTTTCTCCCTTTGTATTGTAGAGAAGCCCGCCGTCTCCTCTCACACCTTCAGTTACAAGCAGGCCACGAATAGCCGGTGGCCAAATCATTCCAGTGGGGTGGAACTGGACCATTTCAAGATCCATCAATTCAGCACCTGCTTCGAATGCAAGTGAAAGCCCATCTCCGGTGGACTCCCATGAATTTGAGGTAACCTTGTATATCCGACCGAGACCTCCTGAAGCCAGTACAATCCCCTTGGCGGAAATTGAATAGAATTCACCTGTTTTGAGGTCAAGCCCAATTGCGCCCTTTACCTTGCGGCCGTCAGATATGATTTTAGTGATCATTATCTCTTCAAGGAAAGATGCGTTGCTGTGTATCACCTTGTCCTGAAGCGTTCTGATAAGCTCGAGACCAGTTTTGTCGCCAACATGGCAGAGCCGCCTGTACGTGTGTGCACCAAATGCCCTCTGCAGTATCTTGCCATCAGTATTCCTGTCGAAGAGAGCACCATATTCTTCAAGTTCCAGTACCCTGGCAGGGGCATCTTTTGCCAGTTTTTCAGAGAATCTCCAGTCACCAAGATAAACTCCCTCCACGTAGGTATCAGCAAAGTGAACCTTCCAGTTATCTTCCTTATCCATGTTGCCTAGCGAGGCTGCAATACCTCCCTCTGCCATTACAGTGTGAGCCTTTCCCAGGAGCGATTTTGTTACTATAAGTACCTTAACGTCCTGCTTAAGCGCCTCAACGGCAGCCCGGAGACCTGCACCGCCTGCACCGATAACAAGCAAGTCAGTTTCTATTTCATGAATCGCGGGTCTCTCTATGATAATCGCCAGCGAGTAAGCCCTCGATTCAATTTATAACTTTCGCACATCTTCAATGCCGACCCAATTTCAAGTAAGAAACGCCCAGATTATTTAACTGTGAAGTGCGAAATAAACTCCTCCTCGTTATAATCAAGCTTGCCCGGTATAACAAGAGTGGACGGGTTATCAGAGAACTTCTGGTTACATAAAACCGGGAGCGTTCCGTATCTGACTGACAATGAACGAGTACCATATGCATGGACAACGGCAACCTTCATCGCGGCTAAATCCAGTTTGCCCCCAAAACGGTCGTTCATGCTTGTCAGTATTTTGCAGGCCTCAGCGACAGTCATGTAACCTGATTCAGTTATGTCAAGCAGGATCAAGGTATGCAGTCCGCGTTCCATGTTGGCAATTATCTTATCGTAAGGGCTTCGCGGGAAGAATTTCTCAGATACGTAAGGGAGGGAGACAACCTGGCCCATCTTGTATATTTCAAGACCAAGGTAGCCGGGCACCGCCGTGATAATAGAGGAGTTTTCCAGGACCTCTACCGGTATCCCTTCTGCTATAGCGTCGAAACGTATCTGGTTGTGTGTCGTTGCAGTTAAGGCATCCCCCTGGACGAGGAAAGCCGTTTTGGATGTCCTTGCCGAGTTGAGGATAATCCTGCTCTGCTCAACCTTTTCTCTTGGGAGCAGGGTTACCTTCTTTCCAGCCGCCTTTTCTATTGCATCAATCAGGTTCTCGCGGGATCCAGAAGTGTAAGTTTCCAAAAAGAGAGAATCACATTCTCTTATCGCTGCCATTCCTCTTTGCTGGATACTGGCCACTCCCTCCAGGCCAAGACCGATTATGAAAAGCGTCAAAAATCCTCTTGTATCCTTATGAGTTCATTCAGTTTGGCCAGTCTCTCACCGCCGATTGTGCCAGACTTGATCATTTCAGAGCCGAACGCGACGCCCAGATGTGCAATAAAATCATCGGTTGTTTCGCCACTCCTGTGCGATATAACCGTTTTCCAGCCGGCCCTGTTGACTAGGTTGACCGCCTCGACCGTCTTGCTCAGCGTGCCAATCTGGTTTACCTTGATCAGGGCAGCATTTGTCGACTTTTTATCTATACCTACCTTTATCCTGTCAGGGTTTGTGGTATAAAGATCATCACCGATAATTAGGCAGCGATCGCCAATCCTTGCAGTGATATCAGCAAAACCGTCATAGTCAGAATCAACCAGCGGATCCTCAATAACCCTGAAACCATGATCCTTTACCAGCGAAACAACAAAATCCTTCTGTTGGTCAACGGTCTTCGGCCCGTCCTTGTAAATATACTTCCCTTTCTCGTAGAACGAAGTTGACGCGAGATCTGAACCAACGAGGATCTTGAGCCTGGATTCATGCTCTATCTCCGACGCTGCGGTTCTCACGAGATCTACTGCCTCAACGTCCGGTATGTTACAAGTCCATGCCCTTTCATCGCCGACACCGATGCTCAGATCAGGGTATTTTTCTGATAGCTTTTCGCCAACACGCCTATGCACCCTTATGTTAGTGTTTATGCACTGAAGCATGTTGTCGCTCTGGGTTGAAACAAAGAATTCCTGTATGGTTGTGCCGTTTCTGGAATGTTTTCCTCCACCGAGTACATTACCAAGCGGCCTCGGCATCTTGCGTGCGAAGTTGCCACCCACGTATCGGTATAATGGAATCTGAAGCTCATTTGCTACAGCCTTGGCATTTGCTATCGAAAGGGCTGTCGCCAGGTTTCCTCCTATTGAGCTGAAATTTCCAGTGCCGTCAATCTTCTCCAGGTACGTGTCAAAACCATACTGGTCAAGTGCGTTAAATCCAATTAGTCCCTTCCTGACCTCTTTGTAAAACATGTCAAGGGATGAAAGGGCCCCACCCTGTGGGAAGGCTTTCACTTCTGTTTCGCCCGTGCTTGCGCCAGATGGAGCGGAGGAGACACCAACAGCTTCCGGAAGCCTTATTGTGGCTTCAACCGTAAGAGTCCCACGTGAATCCAATATATTCCTGACGGTGCAATCCTGAATCTCAAATTTTTTAAGCATAAACTAAAAGTAATGTATGCCTTAAAAAGATTTGCAGCGCTTCCTATTGCGTGCAGAATGCAGAATCAGAGTTTCTTGAGTTGTCTGTACCTAGACGCAAAGCTGTTGTAGTTTGCCTTGTAATCGGTCCAGAGCTTCTTGTAGTCTTCTGATATCTTCCCTATTACCGCCGCAGGAATACCCGCGGCAATAGACTCCGGAGCAATTTTACTGTTGGCCTTGACAACTGCCCCTTCTGCCACAACTGCCCACTCACCAACTTCTGAAAAATCTGAAACGGTTGCGCCCATGCCAACAATAGACCATTGCCTGAGCGTTGCAGTGTGGATCGTGGAAAGATGCCCCACAGTTACATGTTTTTCGATAGTTGTTGTCTCCCCGGGTCTAGCGTGTAGGACACAATTATCCTCTATAGCGGTGTAATCATCTATCACGATAGTACCATAATCTCCCCTGATAACTGCACCAGGACCAATCCAGACATATTCACCTATCTTTACATCGCCGATGATTGTTGAATTCTCAAAAGCAAATGAATTTATTCCGATAGAAGGTTTCCTGCCTTCAAACTCGTATACTGCCACGAGACCTGAGATATGATGAGGGGTTAAAAAATCATGCTATCTCGCTTGGGGTGAATGCCATGCAGTTTTTTTGCACGCTATACAGCGGGGATTGCCCATGGAAACCATGTAATTCATACATGACAGGAGAAGCAAGCACGAGGGCACCTAGTTGATTCCCTTGGAATAAATAGACTCAATTTTGCTCCATGGCTCATCGAAATCGATGACTGGGAGACGGATGACCTCACTGGCAACTATATTACCATACATGACTGCCTTCGGGATATCATTATATTTAAGATATGCTGAATAGAAGCCTGCCCTGAATGCGTCGCCCGCGCCAACTGTATCATAGTGCCCTTCAACCTTCCTCGCTTTGACTGATACCTTATTGCCTTTGTCGAAAACTTCGACACCCCTGGATCCCATGGTCTTTATAATTGTCGGAGAATCGTTATCGTTGAGATTTTCCTTTATAAGTTCATACTCTTCCTCGTTGCACATGACAATATCCGAAAGGGAGATGAATTCGCTCAGTTCATTTTTGCTGTAAAGATAGATTTCCTGTGATGGATCAAATACGATGACTGAATGCGACTGCCTGGCAATTTTCAGGTATTCATCCCTTGGGCCGGTCGTAAAATGCAATATCTTATAACCGTCGATAAGGCTGCTTTCCCTGGATGGTTTCCAAACAAGGTTTGGACCCTGGTTGATGAACGCAAGCTGGTTGTTCCTGTCACTTGCAATGTAACAGAATGGACCCCGTGTATCCTGGAAAACCTTGACATGTTCAAGATTCAGTCCCCGGGATTCAAGCAGTTTGAGATACTCTGAGTGCGTTTCAGATGAAACAGCAGCATAGGGATCGAAATCAAGAGCAAATCTTGACGCAATGAGGGCAAAATTGCCCAGAGTCCCTCCGAATACTTTCCTCTCATCCTCGATGGGCACAGATCCAGATGATACAAGCTTAGGTACCCGGAAGATAATATCGATGTTGATATGCCCAAGATAGGCGAGGAACTTCTTCATAGCAAGGTATTACGATACTGTTGAAATATTTTCCATGCCACGATTTTATCCCTTCTCAAGATATACTAAAGATTCAGCGACAGGCGGGTCATGAGCCAGCACGCATCTTGATCCCTTTTTTCATCCATGCGAGGAATAGGCATATCTATAATCGTGGATTTACGGAATATTGCTATATCTGGCATGGCCTCCATTCCTTTCGCTATACAAACTGCAAAGAATTTTTTGGTTTCATGCTTTATTCCGCCTGCCCTTATTGCGTCCTTGATCTGTTTCCTGCCTGTCAGATACATCATGAATAACGCTGCGAGGTTCTGGTATTTACCATCTCTCCTCTTCGCGGACAGCGCTTCGTCCAGTGCCGCAAGGATGTGGAACTCACTGCACGCTGCATCAATGTCGCACAATATGATCTCTTCCTTCAGCCTGACCAGAGATTCTATATCTTCATCAGAAATTTGTTGATTTAGAGAGAAATAATAGACTCTAAATCGCTGTCGGACCATTTTTTCCAGATAGCTTGGAGAGGCTTACCTTTGATGAGAAGACATCCGTAACACGACCTATTATGCTCTGGCGTTCCGGAGATTCCATGAGAGCGTTCTCGAGAACATCCTTTATGTCGTTCACGGGAATTATCTCTATCTTGCCCTTATGGTTCTGATCAAGAATCACATCGCCAAAGTTCGAAGCGGGGACAAGGACTTTTTTCAAGCCCGAATCTATTGCAGCCTCTACCTTTGCCGCAACGCCGCCAACAGGCAACACTGTTCCCCTTACACTGATGGACCCGGTCATTGCCGCGCTCTGATCCACGGGTATATTCTCGATTGCGGATATGATTGCTGTGGCGATTGAAATGCTGGCTGAATCACCTTCAACACCCTCATAAGTTCCAATGAACTGTATATGAATATCCATGTCAGATATATCTGCACCGCTTATTTTCTTGATAACCGCAGAAACATTTGTTACTGCTTCCTTTGCTATTTTGCCAAGGTTGCCTGTTGCAATAACAGTCCCCTGTCCCTTCCGCTGGGATGGCGTTACCTCTGCAACGATCGGCATAACGACGCCAGTGTAATCAGCCATGCCCGAGTTCGCCCCAACAACAGCAAGCCCGTTCACACTGCCAACTCTTCCGCCTTCTGTCAGGAATGTCTTGTAGCTCTTCCTGACCTCTATTGACCTGTCTGCAACCTGCTGCTCCAATGGCTTGCTGAGGGCCTTTGCATCTATAACCTGCTTGGCCGTTACGATGGGTACCTTTTCAGTGATGGCAATATCACCTGCTACTCTCACAAGGCCTCCAAGTTCCCTGAGCCTCAGGGTCAGCTTCCCCTTCCTTCCGGACCTCCTCTGGGCCTCCTTTATAATTTCTGCAACCGCCGATGAATCAAAATCTGGTATTTTCTTGTCCTTTGCAATCTCCTGTGCTATGAACTGCAATATCTTTTTCCTGTTATCCTCGTTGTCGTCCATCAGGTTGTTAACGTATACTTCGTAGCCATAACCCCTGATCCTTGAACGCAGGGCAGGATGAATCGCCTGGACGGCATCAAGGTTGCCGGCAGCGACAAGTATGAAGTCGCATGGAACAGGTTCTGTCTGCACCATAGCACCAGCGCTTCTCTCGCTCTGCCCGGATATAGAGTATTTCTTCTCCTGCATTGCGGTAAGAAGGGCCTGCTGGCTCTCGAGCCTTAGCAGGTTCATTTCATCTATGAAAAGCACGCCTTTGTGTGCTTTGTGTATATTTCCTGCCTCGACCCTGTCATGTGCCGGGGTCTCAAGACCTCCGGACTGGAATGGATCATGCCTTACATCGCCAAGAAGAGCGCCGCTGTGTGCTCCCGTCGAATCGATGAAGGGAGGTTTCTCGTTCTGGTTGTGCTGAACCAGTACCTTCGGTATAAGGGCTTTTTCATTTCTGAATGCAGGGTTGAATGCAAGCACAAGGTAGATGAATGCAGCAGCCATAATTGCCAGGAATATAACCTCGTAATTCCTTGTAAAAACGAAAATGATTAAACCAAAAAGGAAAACAGACACTATTATGAACATTATTCCCCTTGATTTGTCCCTCTTTTCCCGTTCAGCCCTCATTTGGTACTGCCGGGTAATCTCCTTACCCCTGCCTGCGGGATAGGTCTTGATCTTTGGTTTATTTGGATCTTCAGGATTTGGGAATACAACAATATCCTCCAGTTCTTCCTTTGGGAGAAAATCAGTCATTGACTGGGCAAGCATAGATTTCCCTGTTCCGGGATCACCTATGAGCAGCACATGTCTTTTCTGCATTGCTGCTTTCTTAACCACCTGTGCCGCTTCATCCTGGCCAATGACCTGATCAAAGAGCACCTTTGGAATCTGAACCTCTTTCGTGGTTTTGATGTTCAGCTTACTTACCCATTCGTCTACATCGTCGTTAGTTTCATCCACGCTCAGTATAGTTAAAATGAGAATTAATAGTTTCTGATACAAGAATTTACCTGTGCATGATGTGCTTTTTTCCTGTGCACTATTGCAAACGAACCAGCATGTGTTTTATATCTTTCTCATATACAAGTGTGTGTCTTTTTCTATAGGAAACAGGCTTAGACTGACCCTGTTCGGAGCCTCGCATGGACAGCTTGTGGGAAGCACACTCGAAGGGCTTCCAGCGGGCATTCACATTGATGCCGCCAAGATAGCAGAATGGATGGAACGCAGAAGACCTTCGTTGAGTGATATAACTACGCAGAGAAAGGAGGACGATTCATTCTCGATTGTTTCGGGATTATTGAGGGACAGAACGGACGGAAGCCCGTTAACGTTCCTGATAGCCAACAAGGACGCAATCTCCTCACATTATGATGACCTCAAAGAGAGACCCAGACCCGGACATGCTGATCTCACTCTTTTCCTAAAATATGGGGAATACAGGAACTATTCAGGCGGAGGTTTTTTATCTGGCAGGATGACTGCACCTCTCGTTGCTGCCGGTTCCGTCTGCCTCTCCATTCTTACGAAAGCGGGCGTGAACGTCAACGGTTGGGTGCAATCCATTGGGAACATCAAGACTTCACAAATTGCCGATTCCCCCGACGCAGCATATTCTACAAAAACAAGAATGCCAGATCCGGTCAAAGACCATGAAGCTGAGGAACTGATTAAGAAGCTAATGTCCGAGGGTGATAGTGTAGGCGGATCCATTCATGTCAGTATCCACGGGATACCTGGAGGAATTGGAGAGCCTTTCTTCGATTCTGTTGAGTCGGTAATATCACATGCAATGTTCTCCATCCCCGCTGTCAAGGCAATAGAATTCGGGGCGGGATTCGATCTAAGTTCGATGAAGGGGTCAGAAGCGGTCGATACAATATTCCATGATGGAAAGGATTTTAGGACAAAAACCAACTACAATGGTGGAATTCTCGGTGGAATAACAAATGGCATGCCTGTGGACTTCAGAATTGCGGTTAAACCAACATCATCCATAAGAAAGGAGCTGGAAACCGTCAATCTCCAATCCAGGGAGAAGGAAGTTATCAGGGTAAAGGGAAGGCATGATCCATGCATTGCAATCCGGGCTCTGCCCGTCATCCAGTGCATGAGCTCATTTTCCATTCTTGATCTGATGATGTCATCTGGAAACAGCGGCGTTCTTGGGCTGCTTTTCCCCTAACCGAAGAACGGCAGGTTGAACACTATAAAAGAGATAGCTATTGTGAGAGCGACGACGGCAAGGATCGAGTATTTTGCCTGCTTCAATGACTTGAAAACGTTGGTAAGGAGCTTCTCGAACATGTTCTCTTCTCCCATTGAAACTGTTACGTTAGAAGAACCCATTCCTGCCCTGCATGGTTCAACGTCTGCAATCGCCCTGTCTATTGACTGCGCGATCAGATCGGAAATCATTGCATTATCGTCCCGTTCACCAAGCGGGTTCATGTCAAGCGTACTCTGGTTAACATAGTGATTGTCTGTGGTAAAAATGTCCATGTACGCGACCTTTCCTGCAACCTTTTGCTCCGCTAATGACATTAGTTCGTCCTTTATGTTGTTTGAATCGGTGAGGACGATTGCCTGATCCTTGTCACCGACCCTGAAAACCAGCGTCTGTATGCCCATTGGCCCCAGGCCCGGGCTGTTTGCAGTTAAATGCGCGTAACCTACCATCAGGTCATATTTGGGGATATCCCGGTTGAACTCTCTTTCAAAAGTTCTGGAGTGTATCTCGCAGTCATCCAGAGCCTTAGCCCTGTAAGAAAAGTGATTCTGGGCATCCACGACAGCGAAATCATAGGCCCCCGCTGCTGCAACTCTTTCCGTGATCTTCAGCCCTTCCGGAAGGCTGACGTCGTCAAATCTTTCCCTTTCGGGTATCATGGAGCCGACACCAAAGTCCCCGATCCTGAGAAGGGATAACGATATTTTTCCGCTCTTTATCTTCCTGAGCCGGGCAATCTTGTCGCTGTAGTGCAGGGATTCAAGCGCCTTGCGTAAACCTGCAGCAAGTTTATCAACGTCGGCATCCGATGCGCAGTTGTTGCTATTTGTTGTGGACGTGTGAAAGACCATCGTTTCCTTTGAAATATCAGATGTCCTTGAATATATCTTGAACGGAAGGTTGCTTGTTCCAATTTCACCAAACGGCCCGGGATGCACGTATGGAAAGACCAGAAGAACTTTCCTCTTACCCTGGCTGTTGTCAATGCTTATTGCCTTTACAGGGACCTCCCTTTTTGTCCCATACAGGTTCGAAAAGAAAATGTGCCCAGCTGACTGATCTTCTTTTGTGTGGATATTAAGGAAGAAGTTGAGAATCTTTATTGGGCTCAGCCCAAATTCCTTCCTGAACTTCCTCATGGAGTAGAAGGCAAAAGCAAGCCCCCCCAGTGAGAAAATTGCTGCCGACAGTATGGTACCGACGAGCACCCTGTCAGAGAATGAGATCAATGAAAAAATAAGGAGTGAGATAAGAGAATAGAGCATGGCAGGCAACAGGACGAGCTGGATCTTATCCGAATAATAGACGTAGAAGACCATTGAACGCATTAGAGCAGTCGAGGATATGGCCATTGCAGCCAGAACTACAGGTGGTGATCCACGGAATATGACTGATAGTGCGAGAAAGTATGTATTGAATATGAAAAAAGAGGTAAAGTCAAGAAAATATACCCTGCGGAGTGGAAAATTGAATCTTGCAAGCAGGACAAAAATCTCATCCGCTACAATTATGACAAAAAGCGGAAGGATGAAAAATTCTACAAGCATCAGCATGCTCCTGATGGTAATGTAGTCTAGAACAAGAAAAAGAAGCAGTGGAGGCATGTAGGTCAACAGTTTTGGAGACCTCTTGAGGAACCTCGATAGATCCGCGAAAGTATGATTGGACGAATTTTCCATTTGCCTGTTCGTTCACCTATATAAGCAATGTATTAATTTCTTTTATGATACCAGCCGCATTACCTTAAATCTCCCGTACCCGTACAAAACACGTATAAAGGACGGAAGATGAGCCTCCGGCATATAAGCATAAAGGCAAGATAGATCATGGAGCTTCTCCAGGCTGGACAGGACCAGTATGTTTTCAATACCCACTTTCTGTATAACTGCCCATGTGATCTGTCTATTCCCATGGCCAAAGAGAAAACCCTGCCCTCCCAGCGGTGATATGATCAGCTCCATTTGCACGCCATCATTTATTGAAAGTATGTCGTTCTCAGACGCGTCTGATTTGACAAGTGCTTTTCCCCTGAATATGTCTATATACAGGGGATCGGAATCGAATCCCAGTTCATGCTCGATTGACTTGCATGTAGATCCTGTTCCAAAGATGTAGTATTTGCCTTCCTGCATGCTTCCCGTTACATATTCAAGGATGCCATCTATTCCCTGGATGGCGTATTCAGTCTTTCCAGTCTGGGAGATCATCTGGCTCGACAGGCCCTGGACCGTACCATAGTTCACTATTTCATGATTCTCGTTCAAATCCATTATGTCTGCCTGTGTTGAAGCGATTTGATCTGCGGAGAGTGAATCAACTGCTATTGCAGCCATTTCAGGGTTTATTGCGTAGATTCCACTGTACATCTTCAAACCTGCTGGCACTCCAAGAACAGGTACCCCTTTGGGCACAGTCCTCTGGATGCATCGAGCCGTTCCGTCCCCTCCGACGAAGACAAGAAGATCACACTCCTTCGTGGAAAGGGAGCTTACAAATGCCTCGGTATCTTTCTCAGTCGTGGGCCAGTTAGACACTTTAACAATCCGCTCGATTTTGCACTCATGCTTCTTGGCCAAATTCTCCCCCATAATACCCGATGGAACGATGAATCTATGTTTCGAAATGTCGAGTTTACTGAGAAAAATGTCGGCTGTCCTCAGAGAAATGGAGGATTTGCTATCAAATCCCTTTGCATCGGTAGTATCCTTCATGTTAAAATAAAAACCGAAGCCGGCTATCGGGTTGATCACAAATGCTATCCTCATTTATCTTCTATCCAAGCGATATAAACGCTACAGCTGCATCATAATTGGATGTCATTGCCACAATTGCCCAACTTTTAACCTTTAAATCCGCCGAAAATGAAAGAAGCATCGGGGTTCCTGACTTCACGAGAAAAGGAGTGCTCAGTATTTCGGTAGACCCAGTGTAACGAAGGGTAAGATTCTCCAAGCTTACTGCGTAGGAAAAGTTTTCCGGCGCGAACGAAAAAAGTGAGATATTCTGTTCTCCTATTGAATTATAAATGAAGCTCATATTAATCGGATCCTTATAGTTCCCCTGAATTAAAAGAGGATTTGAGTCAGAAAATGAAAGCTTCCTGCTATCATTGACAGAAAGCACTGTTATCATAGATGTTTCCTTCGAAGTACCTGAATACGCTGTTATGTTGTAATAATAGAAACCTGTCGAACTCAGAGTAGATGTATCAAGAAGAATCGAGAAAGTTCCAGACTGACCTGCAGAGATGGAGGATGAATTGGAAGAGATCGAAAAGCCCGTTGAAGGAGAAACAGAAAATGCTGGAGCGAGCAATGCACCGGAGAGATCGGATATCCTGACGCTTACCGATATATTTGAATGCGTCCCGTTCACTATTACGTATGAATCCTGGTATGGAGTCATTGAAAAGTTAGCAGGTGAAATATGGAATGGAATTGGCACTATCCCTCCAATGATGAAAAACAACACAAGAAGAATGATTGCCTTGTTCTTCCTGCTGAGGCCACGGAGGGAGTACAGTGCGCTTGGGCCCTGCAGACCAATCAGCAATGCGAATATTACGAGTATGAACCATGAGGCATAGACAAATGATAGCGCCACAAGGGCAGCTATAGAGACATAGCTTAGCAACTTGGAATAATCAGGAGATATTGAAGAGAATATCAGGCCACCGTCCAGGTATCCCAGCGGAAGAGCATTAAAGGAGTTCATGACAATTCCTACCCAGCCGGCGTATGACAGGAGGTTGAGGGCAACAGTTTGGGGTATCAGCCTTGATAGCATTACAGAAAAGAAGAGCGGGAGACTTAGCTTCGTTATCGGGGTGCTTGCGCTGGGCGCATAGCTGCTGACACCCGGCAGAACAAATAACCCCACAAGAAGGAAAAAGGTTGAAATGCAGAAGCCGAAAACAAGTGGATATAAACCGGACTTGAGCATTGATTTCTTGGAAATAAAAGCATGCTTCTGGCTGATTACAGAACCTATGACGCCAACGCCTATGGGGTCTGGCAGTATTATTGGAAAAGAATAGTGCAGGCCGTCACCCTTAATGGCAATGTAACGTCCTGCCTCCCTGGCAAGTATTATAACTGCTATCGGCGACACGAAGAAAACGGCAACATAGCTCAGAATATACCCAAATCCGGAAGTGTGACTGTAGGCAAGCTCATAAGCATAACCGACATAGAAGGTTGAGATAATTGAGGCCAGAGCCAGAACGATCTTGATTTTGAATGAAAATGATTCATTGCCCGACCTCTTGGCTTTTCTGGAAACATATATCCTGGAGGACCCCTGGGTACCAGTAAATAGGTCAAAACCAAACCTTTCTGCCCTTTCAAGAAGAACTCGGAATCCGGCAAGATCCACGTCAGATGGGTTTTTCAGCACGATCACAGCTGAATCCTCACCGAGGTCTTCAGTACTGAAGGAAATCAGCGTCGAGACATCTTGGAGGAATTCCTTGATGTCATTTTCCTTTTCCATTTATGTTTCCTGTGCTTTTATCTAAAATCATCCTAATTAACTTATTACTATCCAGGTCGGAAGTAAAACTTACCATGAACCTGTTTCCATCGATGTTCGAAACATCCTTTTCAATGGACTTCGCCAGTTCAAGGGCATTTCCCGATGGGTGGAACATTACAAATCTGGTAGTCTGGTCATGCATGATTTTCAGAAGCGTTATCTCTTCCCGGTTTGAAGCAGCTATCTTTCCAAGAAGCTTTATCTCTTCGCTGTCAGGATCACATGAGACGAGGCGCAGTGAACTCGGGGTGCTGGGATAGACAACGCTCTCATGAATGTATTCGTTTACGTATCGCTTCCTTAAAGCATCGAGTTCCTTCTTGAGATCCACCGACCTGTTTCTCTCCTTCATGAAAGCCTGCTGCATGTTGTCCGGATCCGTACCCAGCTGGGTCATTATCATCCTCGATCCAGAATGTATCTTCTGTATGTACCTCAATGCCGCCTGGCCGGCTGCGAAGAAAATCCTCTGTATGCCTTCCTGTATACTCTCAACCCTGATTATCTTGATAAAACCTATCTCGCTTATATTATCCAGATGGGTGCCTCCGCATCCCTCGGCGTCTACGTCCTGAATTTCCACCACCCTGAGTTTGCTGTCGAGAGGTACACCACCCTGGAATAACCGGAATCCAAACTTGTCAAGAGCCTGGTACCAGTCTATATTCCTCACAATGATTTTCCTCCCTTCTGTAATCAGCTGAAGGCATCTTCTCTCTATCTCCGCGATCTCTGCATCGGTCAACTTCGAAAAGTGCGTGATATCTATCCTTGATTCTTCAACGCCCTTTTGTGCTCCAGCCTGCCAGACATGCTGGCCCAGGACTGCCCGGGTAGTTGCAAGAAGAAGGTGAGTGGCGGAATGGTGGACCATCAAGCTTCTGCGCCTCAATGCATCCACATGACCTTTCACCCTTGCCTTTTCAGGCAGATCTTCACTCACATGATGAATGACGGTATGTCCCTTTCTCTCCACATAATTTACATTGATCCTCTTTGACCCATATTCGATGTACCCGAGATCGCATGGTTGACCTCCGCCTTCGGGATAGAATGCTGTCTGGTTCAGCACCATCAGGCCATTACGTGAATAAAGCACCAGGCCTGTGAAGTCCATCAGCCTTGTATCGTCATAATAAAGCATCCTTGTGTCGAACTCGTCAATTCTGATCTTTTCTTTGCTGCGTGTCTTGTCCTCATGCATTGAAAGAATCATCTTATGAATATCCTTTGGTATCAATGCATGTCCTCCCCTGCTTTCTGCAATGCGTTCTATAGTCTCAGGATCCAGGCCATGGGAGTCGTATAGATATGCCACGTCCTGCTCTGATATTGTGCTGCTCTTTGCCAGGTAACGCGATAATACTGCTTCGCCATTGCTGAGGGCGGTATCATATTTGGCAGCCTCATCCATAACAGCCTTAACGATGAAATCCCAAGGTAAATCCGGCAATATCATTGAAAAGTTCCTTTTCTGTATTTCAAGAATCGGTACAAGAAGGTCTTTCCCGCCTATCACAGAAAGGTTCCTGAGCGTTCTTCTGATCAATATTCGTGCAAGATAACCAACTTTTACGTTTGAAGGTATGACGTAATCTGCAAGCATGAAGAGTATCGATCTGGTATGATCTGCAATGGTGTATACAGCCTTCGCTTCTCTTGCTTTTCTTGCAATATCGGCTTCTGAATAAACATCCCTTAGACGCGGTTCATTCTTCAGGATTCTCGAAGGTATATCGCCCGCCCGGATTTCCGGGTCATGGATGTAAACATCCGTGATAAGGTGCATCAGGCGTGGATCTATATCCTCAAGATGGCATCGGTCCAGGAGATACCTGATTATCTCCGGATAGAGTGGATCATAAATCGTGCTTGTGCCATAGGAAAGCCAGGATAGCCTTTCAAGGCCATATCCGGTATCAACAATCTGCATGTCCATCCTGGAATATTTCAGTCCATCTATCTCGACTGTTCCTTCAGGATCTTCCTTCATGTCCATGAAGACAAGGGTCGCGACTTCCAGGCCGCCAACGAATACCTCAAGGGCATCTCCGCCATTTCCACCTCCACTCCATGGTTTTTCCAGGTAAGTGATAAGCTCTGCTTTGACGCCCATCGCCTTGGTGAGGAACTCGAACGAGCGCGAAACTGTGCCGTCGATCCAGTACACTTTTTTTTTGCTGTTATTGAAGGAGTCATGGCACATCATCTCAAAACTGGTAAGGTGCCTGCCTGTCTCTCCAACAAGATCAACATCCAGCATCCTTATGCTGGGCTGTGACATAACGATTGGGTTTGCCGGAGGCTTTACTATGCCCGATGTAACATGAGGCTGGAAGTCATAAATGGATGCATTGACCAGTAACACATCCTCGCGCCATCTAGGCACGACGGGATATGGCTTCAGAAATGTATGATCCTCCTTGAAGAAGTTGATGAACAGATCACGCATTTCATTGTGATCATACCTGTTATTGGTCAATCTCTTGCCGATGAATGAGTAGCCGTCGCATGAAGTGTCTCCGCAAGTAACCCTGTCCTTCTGCAGTGTCCAGAAATTACTTCCGCATTTGACGCATTTCTTCCTCTCAAACTTAATTGAGGATAAAAACTGAATATCCATCCGGAAACACCTATCCGATACTTCGTTCCCTTATGGGATGCTACTAAAAAATGATATCGAGTGAGCATCACCTCTCAAGATAAAGCAGGTAGTTGGCCTGATCGTACGGAGAGAGATTATATCTTCTCACCACACTGAAATCCTTCAGTCCGGACAGGGCGGCTGAAAGTATGTCCTTTTCATTGAGCCTGGATGAGATGGATCTTGTCTTAATGACTAGTATGGCTCTCTTGACCTCCGGAAACTTTTCGGCATTCACGTTAAATATCTGCACCTGGTTTCTCTGGGCAATGTCCTGGTATATCAGGTCAGGTTTATCCACAAAGAAAGAATATCTCTCGGGCATGTTCGCATCCTCAAGAATTGGTATTATGTTCTTCCTCTTCTCCGCTAAGGATAGCAGTTTATAGAATGACTCAAACGAAACTTCAACGGCAAATATCTTCCCCCCGCTGCATATATCTGACAAGTAACTAACTGTTGTCCCTGTGGACGCCCCCAGATAGAGCACTGTGCTGGTTGGCTTAAGTGGGATTATATCCATTCCCTTCAGGATGGCGGCTGCAAGTTTACTTCGCTTGGGGTCCCAGTGCCTCGCCCTCTTTCCCATGTATGATATTATTTTCTCGCCGAAGACAGGCTTGCTGTACTCGGTCAGTGTATAAATGTCACTCCCAATCCGAATAATTCTATCCGAGTCTTTTCCATTCAATACAGACTTGATTCAAAAGAGGCTAAAACATTTTGTTGCCGTTAAACAATATATGCAAAGAAAGCATTTCTAATCATGTACTGCGAGATGTGCGGAAAAAACGTGCCGAAAACACAGAAGGTCATAGTTGAGGGTACTGTTCTAATGTTATGTGATTCCTGCGCTAAATTCGGTAAGCCGGTGGAACAGCCTAAGAAGGAGGTTAAGCCTGTTATCATTGAAAGACCGCAAAGCAGGCCTTTTACTGCATACGTTCCAAAGCCACAGAAACCAAGGGTTAACAAGAGTACAGACCAGGAAGACCTGTTCATCGCACCAGAATATGCCCAGATTATAAGGGAGGCAAGGGAAAAACTGTCATGGACCCAGGAAGATCTGGCTGCAAAGCTTCTTGAAAAGAAGAACGTGCTTGCAAAGGTTGAAAGGGGCGAGTTGCAGCCCGACATGAAGCTTGCAAGGAAGATTGAGAAACTCCTTGATATTAAGATTATCGAAAAATACTGAATCCAGCAGGTCAGGCTGAAAAGCTTAAAGAACGATAAAGTTGATCAGGGTACAAGGGTTGAACCGTATTGAAACTAGATATAGGACAGAGAATTGACGTGGAAATTGACCTGGAGGACCTTTTTGACCAGGTCGACGGTAAAATAATTGCCACATGGTTCCACAAGGGCAATCCAATATACGTCGAACTGGAAGTGAGCGCCACCTTGGTGAAGCACATTCTGAAATACTTCGAGACGACTAAGAGAAGGACAGCCTTGCTCTCTATTACAAGAATTTCACAAAGGAAGTATGAGGTCCACCCTACGGTTGTAGTCATAAGCAAGCAGGATTAAATTACCATTCCTTCTGCCAAGCCTCGCTCTCCCTTCTTTCTTCCTTTACATTACGCATAATGTAATTTAAGTTCCATTGAATCTGTTATAAAGCATTCTGAACCCAGGTGAGAAGGTTATAACCACTGCAGTCGTTGCCCAAGATCGGATGATAAAAAGTGACCTCGAGTATATTGCTTATCTTGCTTTTAACGGTGTGAAGCTTCTGAGCCCTTTTCCAACGTAGACTGCCCTTGGCCTTATGAGCCTTTCCTCCTCCTCATCATACTCGATGAAATGAGCTACCCACCCGGTCAACCGGGAAAGCGCAAACAAGGCGGTGTAAATGTCGTTATGTAACGGAAACCCCATAGAAAGATAAACAATTCCAGAATAGTAGTCTGTGTTGGGAAATATCTTCTTCGGGCCGTACTTTTCTATGCCGATTTCTTCCAGCGCTGTAGCAATCCTGAAGAGTTTCTCAGCCTCCTTGCTGTTCTTCACAAGTTTTTCTGCGTATCTCCTGAATATTCTGGCCCTTGGATCATATGTCTTGTAGACCCTGTGACCAAATCCCATCAGCCTCTTGTTCCCTGTTGAAATGTTGCTGTTAAACCAGTCCTTCACGTTCTTCTCGTCGCCTATCTCCCTGAACTGGGCAATGGAAGCCTCGGCCGCACCCCCATGAAGTGGACCCTTCAACGCTGCAAGGGCAGCTGTCACGCCTGAATATATGTCGGATAGCGTTGATACTGCAACAAGCCCGGCAGTAGTAGATGCTGGTACCTCATGATCCGTGTATAATATGAGAGCAGCGTTCATTCCCTCGGCTTCTTCCCTGGAGAGATCCTTGCCAAATGCAGCCCTGAGGAAACTCTCCACATAGCTGCCTGACGGTTTGGGATTCTCAGGCAATAGGCCCATTATATGCCTGTACACATTTGCCGTGACAGCCGACATCCTTCCGATCGCATTTGCGGCAATAACCTTATCCGTATCCTTATTCCATTTGAATCTAACTTCCGCTGCAGCCATTGATGCAAATGCAGCCATCTGCATAGCAACGGCATCAGATTCCCTTGGAAGTTTCCATATTATGTCAATCACGTAATCCGGAAGATCATAGCCTGCCTCCACATCATGCCTGAATGCCTCGAGTTGTTTGGAAGTTGGCAATTCACCATATAGGAACAGGTACTGTATTTCCTCCACTGATGCATTATGTTCTATTATGTCATCTATAGAGTATCCCCCATACATCAGGATGCCTTTCTCACCGTCAATAGTTGTAAGCCTAGTCCATTCAATTTTGGCATTTTCCAGCCCCTTGTTGATATTCTTAACATCGTCCATACACATCCCCGATAATAATAAAAGCATGATTTAAATAAGCATTATCGTTAATATATTAAGCCAACTTTGAAGGAAATTGATACTGGAATTTACGGAATGGGATCTATCAACTGTTCGTTTTATAAATATTATTCAGGACCCAATGAATATCATCTTGGTTCTTAAAAATTGATTAGAATCTCAAGTAGATAAGGCATTTAAAGCCATTTGCGGAGCGTAAAAAATACACGAACAAGAAGTTTTTCCTGCCAAATATTTCTTGATAGTTCATTCTCTATGTGTTGTCATTAAGTCAATCTTATATTCCCCTGAAAACAAAAGCAGGAAAACGATTGAATATAATGTTCTATGGAAGAGAAAGTTTTCCATAGATCCAACTGGGACCTTTTATGCTGTTCGCCTTGAATTTATCAATATATCCAGAATACATTCCTAAAGAGAGAGAGAGAGCGCGGTCACTCAGTAAGACCGCAAAATTAATTAACAACAATTAATTTTATAGCTTGATCTATGTCAAAGGTCAAGCTTAACAAACGGGAAGACCTGGACGAAGTGGCTAGCTACGAGGAACTTGATAAGACGGTTTTTGGTGAGGAAACAGACAAGAAAAAATCAGGGAGTAATTCTCGTCCTGTCCCTAGGAAATAATATCGCTTCCCTTATGTTCTGAAGATTCAGCATAATAAGGGAAAGTCTTTCTAGGCCCAATCCCCATCCTGCATGCGGAGGCATTCCATACCTGAATGCGTTCAAGTAGAATGAGAAATCTTCTGGATTAAGGTTCTTTGACCTCAGTCTTTCCTCAAGCATTGCGGGATCATGAACCCTCTGTGCACCGGAAGTGATCTCGAATTCCCTGTATTGAAGATCAAAGGAGTTGCTGACCTTCTCGTCACCAGGTTTTGGATGTGTATAGAAAGCCCTTAATGAGGAGGGCCATTCGGTAATAAAATAAAAGCCCTGAAATTCACCTCCTATTATTTTAAGCTGCTCCGGAGTAAAGTCTTCACCAAACTTTGCAATTTCCCCTTGAGACTCGAGTTTCGTTATGCAATCCCTGTAGGTAATCTTCGGGAAATCACCTTCGGGCACATCGATGCGCTGAGATAACGAAGCAATATATTCCTGCCTATGGGCAATCAGGTGCCTGATCCCAGATTTTATGCCTTCCTGCAGCATGAGCATCGCATCATTATGGTCAGCGAAACCCATCTCAATATCTATTGATGTAAATTCATTAAGGTGCCGCGGAGTATTGTGCTTCTCAGCCCTGAATGCAGGACCAACCTCAAAGACCCGGTTCAAGCCTGCTGAAATGAGCATCTCCTTGTAAAGCTGTGGGGACTGGTTCAGGTATGCCTGCTTTTCGAAGTACTGAACGGGAAACAGGTCCGCCCCACCTTCCGTCGCGGCCGCAACTATTTTTGGCGTATGAACCTCTACAAAATCCGAATCATGGAAAAACTGCCTCATTCCCCATAATAGTTCACTCTCTATCCTGAATATCATGGCCACCTCTGGTTTTCTCAGGTCGAGGAACCTGTTTGTAAGCCTGGTTTCTATATCTGCACTTACCGGATCTATGATCCCCAGCGGCAGCGGAGATTTCGATGCGTTGAGCACCTCTATACTCTTTGCAATCACCTCTACGCCGGACTTGCTCTGTGTCTTTCTTGTCAGGTTGCCTGATACCGATATAACGGTTTCACGAGTCATTTGTGAGAGCACATCATATCCCGTGGTTAAACCGGGTTTAGATGTGATCTGAATAGTTCCCGTATGATCACGGAGGACAATGAATGAAATATTTTTGAGGATCCTGATCTCCTGCAGCCATCCATTCAGCACTACCTCTTCTCCCTCTTTAATGTCCTTCAAGCCTGAAACATTTACTTGCACGTTTTTGTGATGGCATTGATATGCTAAATCTTATCGCTATTAAGGTTTGAGAGCCTATCAACTTAAGGGATAGTTAAAATCGTTTTGTGAACGCGCGAAAGGTTAATTCAATTGTTAACAATTAAAGAGCAATGCGATTGGTGAATTCCAAGACCTTGTTAATCCTCATTATAGTCGCTGCGTTCTTGGCGACCGGTCTTTCCGGCACAGCTCATGCTTCCGGAAGCCAAAAGCAGGTTGTGGTTCTTAATTTCCAGGAAGCGGTTGATCCTGGTAGTGCAGCATTCTTTAAATCTGACCTGCTTGGATTGACGCCCTCAACTGTAGGGGCTGTTGTAATTAACATGAACACACCCGGTGGATACATTGCAGAAATGGAGCAGATGATCTCTTACATCAACCAGACTGAGGCCAAGGGAATTCCAGTTTACACCTATGTGGACCCATCCGGGCTTGCTTCCTCTGCGGGCTCATATATTGCAATGGCTTCTGACTATATCTTCATGGGGCCTGGATCTTCAATCGGACCTTCAGCACCTGTTGTGCTGGGAGGATCAAGCAGCGAAACCACTTCGATGATGCAACTAATGACTAGCCTGGCAGTTGCACATGGTAAGAATGTTTCTGCTGCCTTATCAATGATTGTGTCAGATGCAACTTATACTTCAACCCAGGCGCTTTCACTGAATCTCATAGACGGGCAGGCAAACAACTTATCAGCTTTCCTGCAGATAGAAGGACTTGCTTCTTCCCAGAATGCACCAAATGTTGTTATAATGAATCCAAATGCTTACGATAACTTCCTTACATTCCTGAGCAATTCATTTGTCGATGGCATACTAATAACAATAGGAGTTCTGGCAATTCTCCTGGATATCTATCATGGTAGCATAATCCTGAGCGTAGTTGGACTTATCATGATCGGACTGGGGCTGATCGGAGCAGAGATTATCGGAGCGCCCTTTATAGGTTTTATTTTCTTAATAGTTGGCGCTGCTCTCATTTTGTTTGAGTTCAAGACAGGCCACGGTTTTATGATGATTTCTGGCATAGTTGTGGGAGTGGTTGGCGCGTTCCTTCTCACTCCCAGCTATATTACGTACTCACCCAGTGCAAGTTCTTCATCACCCTTCAGCGAGGCGAATCTATTCGTTGCCGCAGGAGTGATAATAGTGGCATTCATGGTCGCCTATTATCTTCAATATATTATCAGATCACTCGGTAAGAAGAAATACACAGGGCTGGAGGGAATGATTGGCCAGCAGGTTGAGGTAAAGGAAGAGCTAGTACCTGAAGGGTGGGTATCTTACGAGGGCCAGCGCTGGAAAGCCAGACTTGTCTCCGGAGACAAGGCAGCTGTAGGTGAAAAAGTTATTGTGCGCTCTAGTGAAGGCTTAACACTTCTTGTCGAAAAGAAAGAAGATACACGCTGATCTGCTCTTCTCGTCAGAGCCAATTAGAAAGATGTTGTGCATTATAATGCACATATCATGGGTCCTGGATAATTGTTTTTCCGATTAATTACTGAAAATCTATTTTCAAAGACGGTTTTGGTTTACAGGACCAAGTTTATGGGAGAGCATTAAGCTTTCAAAAAATATTCTCTCCTCACCATGTTACTTTCGAGATCACTCTAGACTCACCCGTACTAGGTACGCCAAGGTGAAAATGAACAATTTGAATCTGCAGAGATAATTTCATAAGAAGTCAGATGGGTGTTCCAAGCATAGGAAGAAAAACCAATAGCAGCCTGCTCCACGCATTGGTATCACTATTATCATCTCTTTCAGTTTCTTCAGACAGCGCATTCCATAGTTCTTTCAGGATCGGATTGATTCTGCTGGATGTTTTCTTAGACATTACCGCATAAGATAGGGTGTATGGCGTTTCTTCTATCAGCCATTTTCTTAGGTGTTCAACGTCATCGTCTTCGGAGGCTGATATCCGATCTGCTATAAAGTTCAAGATCATAGAATAACCCATTAATATGGAACTTACAGTTTCCTTTATTTCCTTAGCGTTTGCGATACGCAGGAGTTTTTCCCATTCCTTCATATCTTCTGCTTTGAACATTTCATCGTTCAACCGATAAAATTTTTCAACATAGTTCTTTCTTGGTATCACTTCGGGAGGTTTTACAATGCCATCTTTAACCATCTGGGCTATGAAATGATAAAGGTTTGACCTGCTCACTTTCACCAACTTTGCCATATCAGTTACGGTCATTCTACCATGTTCGCTAAGAAGGAGAATTATCCTGAATTTTGTCGGGTTTCTGAATACCTCTGTAAGCATTTCATATCTATTGGGCGACATATAGACAGATAAGTTAATATATGAATTTTAGTTTTACGTATTTATGAAATTTATACGACGAAGTTTAATTGATATGTTAGCCAGGAGTGGGGGAATTTTCCTTAAGACCTTAGAACGCGCCCATATAAGGCTCATTTTTTTGGATTCTGGAGAAATCAGATCATATTTGTCGGCCTTAGAAAAAATGATATGTTGCACTGCAGATTTTTTTCAGAAATTAATGGTAGTGACTTGAATGAATGAAGTGGATAGAGAAATAAGTATATCCAAGCTACCTTTAAGCAGAAACTTTAAGCTTCTTGTAGCAACCAGTGCTATTTCTAGGACAGGCGTTGCGGGTTTTCAGCTCGCAGTTATCTGGATTGCTCTGCTTTTAACAAGATCGTCCATACTTGCGGGTCTGGCAGATGGGATGGCAGTCTTGCCGCTTTTTTTCAGCTTTGTGCTTGGAGCTTATGTGGATCGGCTGGCAACCAAGAAAGGTCTTGCAATCTTGGTTTCGCTGGCAAGGGTGCTTTCTATTTTCGGGCTATTCATAGCTCTTCTCGTCAAGGGTTTACTGATTGAAACCCTCTCTATATACTTCGTCGCGTTTGTAATAGGTTTATCTACAGACATTATGAATTCGACGTCCGCAAGCTGGTCGAAGCAGTTTCTAGGTGCGCAACAGTACCAGTCCGGAGTCTCTCTATCACAGAGCCTGGGAGCAGTCGCCGAAGGAGTGGGATATGCTATGTCTGGGGTATTTCTGATCCTCGGGCTTAATTTCGCCGTATGTAGTTTCGCAATCATATTTTCAGTGGCAATTATACCGATTTTCCTGATGAAGGATGAGAGAACAACAATAGTCTCATCTGAAAGCAACATGAATTCTTCCATCAGGAAGGGTCTTGAGTATGTATTCAAAGATAAGAGGTTGCGAGGACTTGTAATAATTGTCCTTGCTATTAATCTGGCTCTCGGAACGTTAGGAATATTAATGGCATTCCTGATTCAGGATCAGTTCAAGCTGAGCGCTATATATTTCACAACGCTTGCGCTGAGCCTGACGGCTGGCGTTATCATTGGTTCAGTTCTAGGATCGGCTGCTAAAGGCAAACTTGGTTTATATTCAATAGGAACAATACTACCTGTAGGGTTCCTGCTGTTCCTGGTAGGTATTATTAAATCCGTGTTTCCAGATTTTGCAGTAACATTTGTAATAGGCATTTTAATCGGTGTGATCAATGTTGTGACAAATACTGCCATCCTCAAAATTGTAGACCACGAAATGATGGGCAGGGTGAGCGGAGTCATCAAGACATTCGGCATCAGTCTTACATTCTTATCTGGCACTATCGGCGGCATTCTGATTCAGACTCTTACCCTTCAGGGCAGTTTTTACCTGATAGGTGCAATTGTTTGTGTTATTTCCTTCACCCCTGTTGTATTTAGAGAATTCTACAATTTTATGATATAATATAAAACTGTCCGATGAGAATGATCTAGACAACTCTAATGATGACTATTATGGAAGATCAGGAGGCCAATTGTTAAAGCATCATGTTTTGCGAGAACACATGAAAAAGTCGAAGTGGCCCAGGTATGTGAGGGCCCTCCAAGAGTAAATGGTTATTGCAAAATAAGAATTATTATATGCCGTCTTAATATAATGTCAGATAGGAATTAAATGTGAAACAAGATGGAAATTGAAACCATTACTACCTCTTTGGAAGCAGCAAAAAGACTGACAATTCGCAAACAGTTCCTTGCAGGCAATACACCTGAAGGTACTTTTAATGATAAGCTGAAGTCAATAATCAGGAATGTCGGGTACATTCAATGGGATCCAGTCACAGTTGTGGCCCCTTCGCATCTAATCTCCATTTGGAGCAGGATTGGTAAATTTGACTGGTCTGAACTAGATAAGATGATGTGGAATGATAAAGAAGTATTGTTTCATTGGACACCAATTGCATGGTTAGTGCTTGCTGAGGACTACCCTATATTCTACAGTTTGATGGCCAGATATCCGGATTCCATGATAAAGGGATGGGCTTCCCATGCTGAATCTGCAAGTAAATTCCTGAAATCTCATCATGAGTTGAAACAAAAGGTGATGAAGAGCCTGAATGAGGGCCCAGCAGAAACAGGACAATTAAAAGGTTATGGCAAGAAGAAGAAAAAGCAAGACGGTTGGAGTTCGGCTAATGAAGTCAACGAATTGCTTTTTCACCTCCAAATGACAGGGGAAGTCATGGTAGTGGGTCATTCTGGAAAACAGAATCTCTGGGGCCTGACGGATAATTTTCTTCCTCGATCTGTTGAAAGGAAGATTATACCTGCAGTTGAATTAGAAATGTCCACCGCAATTAGGGCAATGAGAGCCCTTGGGGTCTCTGCAGAGTATGACATTTACCGCTATTTTGTCAGGGGAAGATATGCTGATATAAAGGGGACCCTCCGGAAATTACTTGAAGATGGAAAGACAGTGAAAGTCAAGATTGAAGGTGAACAAAAAGCAAGGGAATATTACATTTTATCTGAAGACATTAGGGCACTTGACTCCATCATCGCAGATAAATGGGAGCCTTGGCTGAGCCTGATTTCACCTTTCGACAATATAATTACACTCAGAGATAGGACTCAGAAAATGTTCAATTTTAATTATATTCTCGAACAGTTTGTCCCAAATGAAAAGAGAAAGTATGGCACCTATGTCCTTCCCATATTGTGGGGCAGCAACCTCGTTGGCAGGGTAGATGCGAAGTTTGAAAAAGAACAGAAAACACTCAATATCCTCAGGGTGTTTGCAGAACCTGGTTTCGAAAATGAGGCTGTTATTGGAGAAAGACTTGCCGATAGAGTGGAAGACTTTGCTGACTTTTTAGGTGCAGAAAAGGTCAAATATGGCAAAATAGAGCCAGAACAGTGGACAAATATGTCCACTAACCAATAGCTGCTCACCAGCACTATGAATAATCTGGTCTTCTCCCATCAGATTCCCTTAACCACACTTTTACATTTGCATGTATAAAAAATTATTATACTTAACCGGAATTTTGCAAAAATGAGTGAATCTTTTATTTTTGTTGAAAAAGAAGGTATTGAATACCGCAGAAAATTCTTAATGAATGATAACTGGCAAGTTATAAATTCTTCCGAGCTCCAGGATAAGCCAGAAAACCATTCTTTGCCTGGTTATGATACTCGGGATTGGAATCACTGTGACATGCCTCAAACCTCTTTAGGTTCGCTTGTAAGTTCCGGAAAAGCCAAAGACCCATTCTTCGGTGACAACCTCCTTAAGCTCGCCGGTATGGTCTATAAGACCAGGGGTCTATTTTGCAATGAAGAAATGCCAGAGTCAAGTCCATATCGTAATTCCTGGTACTTTAGAAAGGAATTCAAATTGGATAGAACTGATCAATCGAAGAAGGTATGGCTCTGTTTTAACGGCATCAATTATTCGGCAAATCTATGGATAAACGGTAAACTGGTTAAGGAAAAACATGAATTCAAAGGGACATTCAGGCGATTCTCGTTTGACATAACTGACAAAATAACATTTTCTGAGGAAAATGTGGTAGAATTAGAGATTTTTCCACCTTCACCCTTGGATCTAAGTATATCCTGGGCAGACTGGAATCCCTACCCGCCAGATAAAAACATGGGAATATGGCAGGATGTTTATATATTAGTCACTGGTAATATACGCCTGGATAGTGCAGTTGCATTTCCAACACTTAGTGAGAGCATGGACGAAGCGACATTGGAGGTCAGAGTTTTTGCCTCTAATGCTGGTTTAAGTCCAGTGAAATTCAACCTCCTTGCTAGAATTGAGGGTGCTGGTTTTCAGATTCGCATTGAAAAGACGGTTACTTTGGATGCAAAAGAGCGAAAAGAGATAGCTCTGGATAAGAGTGAATTTTCCGAGCTTATTCTTAGAGAACCTAGACTGTGGTGGCCATCACAATTCGGAGAACCATATCTCTATAAAATGAGTATTTCAGCAATAGATAGCGAGGGGATTTCGGATGTGGAGGTTATAAATTTTGGTATTAATGAAATAAAATCGGAATTAAACAGTGAAGGAAATCTACTCTTGAAAGTAAATAGAAAACCGGTACTGGTATTAGGGGCAGAATGGACACCCGAGTTGTTTTTAAGGAGAGACGATAAGAAATTAGAGGATCAGATCTTACTTGCAAAAGACATTGGCTTAAACACTATCAGGCTTGAAGGCAAGCTTGATAGTGACTATTTATTTGAATTGACAGATCGGCACGGGATACTAGTAATTGCGGGATGGAACTGTGGAGATGTCTGGGAAAAATGGGATAAATGGGACGGCGACAATGTTAATGTAGCTGTCAGATCTCTGGAGGACCAGCTCCTGAGACTTCGAATGCATCCTTCAGTTGCAATATGGATGAATGGAAGCGACTTTCACCCGCCTGCTGAAATTGAAAGCAAGTATCTTGACATAGAGAAAAAAGTTGGCTGGAACAAACCAATCGTGTCTTCTGCAACCTCAGCTGCCAGTAGCATTTCTGGCCCTACAGGTGTTAAGATGCCAGGTCCTTATGACTATGTCCCGCCACATTACTGGTACGAAGCAACAGACTTAGGGGGTGCCAAAGGATTCATAACCGAGACCTGCCCGGGCGTATCACTTCCTCTCTCCGAAGAAATTCGAAGATTTATTCCCGAAGATAAGCTTTGGCCACCGAATAACGTTTGGGACCTCCATTGTGGTTTGAACGAATTTCATGATATCTCAAGATTTAGGTACGCTATTGCAAACAGATTCGGGGAACCTGTGGGATTAGATGATTTCTTGTGGAAAAGTCAAGTAGCAATGTACGAAACCGAAAGGGCTATGTTTGAAGCATATGTCAGAAACCGGTATTATTCTACAGGCGTCATACATTGGATGCTGAATAGTTCATGGCCTAATTTCATTTGGCACCTATATTCATATTATCTCATTGGCAATTCTTCCTATTTCGCCGTTAAGAAGGCACTTGAACGTCTGCATGTCCAGTTTTGTTATGATGACAATTCAGTTATAGTTGTTAATCGCACAAATACCAGGTACCATGATTTAAAGGTTGAAGCAAAAATAATTACTACAGGGTCTGCAACTATCGATACGATTGTATCGAATATTGATGTTAATGAAGATAGTAATGCAGAGGCTTTCAGAATAGACAGGAAAAAATATATCGAAGAGGTTGTGTTCGTAAATCTATTATTGAAAGATCGTTTTGGAGTTGTAATTTCCAGGAATTTGTATTGGTTGGCAATGAATAACGATGTTCTCGACTACCCAGAGACTCAGTTCTTCCATACCCCTGTTAAAGATTTTGCAGACCTCACTAAATTAACCAGTTTACAACGGATAAACATAGATGCTTCTTACATTACAGAGATACACGGTGACTGTACCGCAATGTCGATTAATCTGAAGAACAACTCAAAAGGCTTGGGGCTACTCACGAGGGTTAGATTACTGGATAGGGAAAACTTAATGGAATTGAGCCCAGTTTATTATTCGGATAACTATATCACTATGTTGCCTGGTGACCTTGTCACTGTTACAGCTAAATTCGAGACCGGCCTGATTTCTTCCTCTGGTCTTTCAATGGCGATAGATGGATTCAACGTAAATGAAATTCAGATGTAATCATATTATGGTGTATAATAAGGAGGTGCGATCATTTGCCTTATTTTACATTTTTTGTAAACCCTAAAATCTACTGTAGTCTAAAATGCGGAGGGCCGGATTCGAACCGGCGGATTCCTACGAAAACAGATCTTGAGTCTGTCGCCTTTAACCTGGCTCGGCAACCTCCGCTCTTGTCCCGGATAATGTAGAATCTATTTTATCTTTTCAAGAAATCATATAAGAATGGATGAAGGTTCTTATGTATTAGCGAAGCTGAGGATAGAGATGACCGGGAAGCTCAGGGATGTGTTTCTAAAGAGCATGGAACCAGATAATCAAAACAGAATAAAGGCCAATAATGTACGGGATGGAATTGAAATTACTATTGCTGATGAAAAAATATCAACAATAGCAAACGTTGTTGATGACCTGATAAGGTGCTTCGAAGTATTTGAAAAGATTGAGGAGAGGTAAAATTACTGCTCTTCCTGCTCCACTGCCAATCCAAGTTTTTCTGTCAGTTCCTTATACCTGTTTCTTATTGTTACCTCAGTAACACCGGCTACCTCAGCAACACTTCTCTGGGTTCTCCGTTCACCGGTCAACAGTGAAGCAATGTAGATTGCTGCGGCTGCTACACCGGTTGGCCCTTTCCCAGATGTCAGGTCGTTATCCCTGGCGAGTTTCAGTATATCGTTAGCCCTTTTCTTTGCTTCTGCACTCAATTTAAGTTTGCTGCAGAACCTGTTGACATAGTCGTCTGGCTTTGATGGTATAATATTCAGCTTGAGGTACCTGCTCATTATCCTGTATGTTCTTCCAATCTCTTTTTTCTTTACGCGAGTAACAGATGCAATCTCGTCCAATGTTCTTGGGACATTTGTAAGCCTGCAGGCAGCATATATCGATCCTGCCACAACCCCCTCTATGCTGCGGCCCCTGATCATGTTCTGCTTTACTGCCTTTCTATAAATAACCGCTGCACTTTCCCTGACATCGTTTGGAATGCTCAAATTGGAAGCCATCCTCTCCAGTTCCTGAAGGGCCTGAGATAGGTTCCTCTCGGCAGCATTCGAGACCTTGATCCTTTTCTGCCACTTCCTCAATCTATATAATTGAGCCCTGTTTCTTGTTGGAATTGATTTGCCGTATGAATCCTTGTTCTTCCAGGAAATATCAGTGGAGAGACCCTTGTCATGGATAGTGTAAGTCATAGGAGACCCTGCACGTGCTCTCGATTGACTCTGATCGGAATCGAATGCCCTCCATTCCGGCCCCTGATCTATATATGCATCATCTATAACAAGACCGCAGGAGTTGCATATAAGCTCGCCGCGTTCGTAATCCCTGATTAGCTGGACAGATCCGCACTCGGGACACTTCGTAATATTTTCAATGCCTTTCTTTTCCTTTTTTTCCTCTACCATTTTTTTCACTCCCTTATAAATAGCTCAAGATTCAGAGCATCTTTAGTTCTCAGCTTGACTATACCGTACGGCGACTTCACTGGGCCGAGGATCCTTGTAATTTTTCCTACAACGTTGCCCCTATCATCTACAACCTTGGCGTAAAGGTCGCTTCTTTGGGCCCTGGTCACTATTTCGTCACCTATAACAGATAGTCTCTCAACTTTCCTCATTTGCTCTACTGGATCGCAAAGTAAATATATATAGTTTGCGTAAATCATAATAATAAATTTTAATATTCATATTAAAACGTTAATATTCGGATCTGTGCACTATAGTGTGTTTCAGGCGGATGTTAGACGGTATTTTAGAGATATTTATCTATAAGATCGCATCAGTGAGCTTAGAAAAAGAAGTAAAACCATGCGGACATATCGGTGTATGCATGCGGTGGTGAAGCTACATGAAGTTGAGATACCTATCAGGGCCCTTAAAACTGCTTCCTTGTATGAAATCAGAACTGATGGATTTGTTGGCCTTGTGGATTCCGGCATGAATGATCTATCAATCAACTCCCTGCATGCTTCTGGATTCGATGTCAGGGAAGTGGATGTGCTTATGCTTACTCACCTTCATGTCGATCATGTCGGAGGATCACTCGCAATTCAGCAATTATCAGGATGCAGGATTGCAATGGGAGAAAATGACTATCGGATTCTTGTTGCGATTGCAGAAGATCCTGAGGGCTTCAAGAAGCGGTACGTAAAGCGGGCAATCGAAAACGGCTTTCCATCTGGGCTGGAATCTTCAATGGCCAAAGGACTTCCGTTCAGCTCTGAAGCGAGAAAATTCCTGGACTTGGAAGTAGACACACTTATCAAGGACGATGCTTCTTTAAATGATGATATAAGCTATATAACTGTGCCCGGGCATTCACCTGGCTCCATTGCTTTCCTGATACGTGATCAGGATCTTATCTTTGCGGGAGATCATATTCTGCAAAGAATTACGCCCAATATCGGTGTATATGAGGGCGATCAGGACATGCTCGGTGAGTACTTGAGGAGCCTTGAAAAAGTCAAAGGAGAAAAGCTTAAAACATGCCTTCCTGGCCATGGGCATCCATTCGAAGGAATATCTGATAGGATAGAGGAGATCAAAAAGCATCATTCTTCGAGACTCGACGAAATTGAGCTTGCATGCAAAGAGTGGTCAAGTGCATTTTCAGTGGCTTCCAGAATCACCTGGAACCGTGGACGTCATTTGTCAGACATGAATGAGATGGAGAGGAATTTTGCCTTTGGCGAGGCACTGTCGCATCTGATTCATCTCTCGTTGACGGGAAGAGTGATGATGAAAAGCACTGACAGAATAGTAAGATTCAAGCGGCAATCTGATTAGTTGCATTCTGTTCAAACAGTTCCATTCAAGGCAAAATGTTGCTTGTTTCTGATAGTCATGAAAAATAACGATAGAAACGGTTTTATATTACACATAATATCGTGCAGGATTACATTTAGAAATGGTGAGCTGATGGAACAAAAAGATGACAAAAAGGTTTCGAAGAGATGCCCGGAGTGCAGTTCTGAACATTTGGTCAGGGACTACGAGAGAGGAGAACTGATTTGTAATGACTGTGGAATGGTCCTGGAGGATTCATTCATAGACCAGGGTCCGGAGTGGAGAGCGTTTGATTCGGAGCAGGACGACAGGAGGGCCAGGACAGGCTCACCGATGACCTACCTGAGTCATGACAAGGGTCTGGCCACAGAAATTTCATGGTCAAACAAGGACTATTACGGGAAGAGGATTCCGCATAAGAACAGAGCCCAGATATATAGGGTGAGGAAATGGCACCAGAGAATCAGGGTAAGCAATGCTGCGGAGAGAAATCTTTCACTTGCGCTGCAGATGTTGAATGACAATGGGGCGAAGCTTGGAATACCAAAGGACATCAAGGAGACGGCCGCCCTTGTTTACAGGAAAGCAGTCGAGAAGAACCTGATCAGGGGAAGGAGCATAGAGAGTATCGTCTGCGCCTCTATTTACGCAGCATGCAGGATGGTAAACCTGCCAAGAACGCTGGATGAAATTTCAAAGGCGTCTGAAGTGAACAAGAAGAAAATTGGAAAGGCTTACAGACATCTGGCAAAAGAGCTTAGCCTGAACATCAAGCCGACAACACCTTATTCTTACGTTGCGCAGTTCTGCAATAAACTGGACCTTGATAAGCAGGCAATCATGATGAGTGAGGATATTGTAAGGAAATCAATTGAGCTTGGAATATCATCCGGTAAAGGGCCGACTGGTGTTGCAGCAGCTTCTATCTACATCGCATCCGTTGTCCTGAAGAAGCCCAGAACGCAGAAAGAAATTGCCAAGGTTTCTGGCGTGACAGAAGTAACTATCAGGAACAGGTATAAGGAGATCAGTAAGTCACTGGGTTTAGAAGAAGTTGAATGAAGGTTGACGTAATCGACAACGGGGGTCAATGGACCCACCGCGAGTGGAGGGTTCTGAGGAACCTCGGCGCCGAAAGCACGATACTCCCAAATACAATAGAGAGTTCCAAGCTGGATGACTGTGACGGCATAGTCCTTTCTGGAGGTGCCCCCAGCATTAACTCTGAGCTATCGAAGCTCGGCAATATCGCCTCATATATCGATGACCATTCTTTTCCAGTGCTGGGGATCTGCGTTGGCGCACAGTTCATAGCTCTTCATTTTGGTGGACAGGTCGGCCCCGGGACTGTGCCGGAATACGGCAAAAATACCATAACAATATCTGAACACAGTGATCTGTTCAAGGGAATTCCAGACACCCTGACTGTGTGGGAAAACCATAATGACGAAGTGAAGTCCCTTCCCGACGATTTCATAATTTCTGCAACATCGGATACGTGCAGTATACAGGCTTTCCACCACCGGAAAAAACCTATCTGGGGTGTGCAATTCCATCCGGAAGTTGACAACACGGAGCATGGCAAGGAAATGTTTTTGAACTTCCTTGAGGTATGTGGAAAGAGACGATAATTGGAGAGATGCACAAATGCTGGTTGAAGTTACTCAATTGTTTGGAATAAAAGTATACAGCAACAAGGGAACATATGTAGGAGACATAAGCGACATAATCATTGATTTCGATCGCGGTTCGATTTACGGGGTTTACCTTGAACAGAGCAATTCCGATCTAGTTGAAAATGGTGCTGCTATATCAATACCCTTCAGGATGGTAAAATCTGTTGATGAAATCATGATACTGAAGAACTTCCCGGACAAGGTAAAGGTAAAGTCAGGTTGAGTTTCAGTGCAGAAAATAGCCAACATTCTTTTCAGGATCAATGTTGACGTAGCCATACCGCTCGAATTGCGATACGCCCTTTACCCCTGAGAACAGTGGTTCTATCTTGCCAGTATCTACAGCTCCGTCAGGTTTTTCTACCTTAAAATCGGACGAGCCAGATGGGCTCCACTGCACGATTTTTACCTTCTTGAGATCATCGTGGGAGTTGTCAGAATACCGTATTCCTGTATGTGTTCGAATGACATTGCAGAGATCCTTGAGTCGAAACCTCTCGTTTTCTTGGATGTAAGCCCAGTCTTTCTCAGGTATGAAAATATCGGGGTCTGATCCAAGATTATATGTCCTGTCGCCAAGGGCAGGATTACCTGGATGAAAAGGAGCACTGCTTTTCAGGTCAATACCTCCTTCAATTTTAAGTTGCACAGGGTTCGGGACAAACCAGAGCCTCCTTGCACCAGGATCTATAATCTCCCTGTTTATGGAGTTAAAGATTTCCCAGGAGAATTCGGAGTCTATTTCACGCATTCCTGATGCAACCCAGTATTTTCTGAAAGTTTCAGGCCTGTATCCCCTCCTCTTCATGGTAAGAAGGGTGCCCAGTCTTATATCCGACCAGCCACTGTAAGTTCCATCCCTGATACCTTTCTTGATAATGCTCGTCTTGAGTATTGTTCCGGGTATATGTACAAGACCGTAGTGATAGTAGTGAGGCTTCTTCCATCCCATGTACTGGAATACATAAGACTGCTTCTCCGTGTTGCTAAGATTGTCCTTTCCTCTTATCACGTGCGTGAGGTCCAGGTAGTGATCGTCCACGGCAACGCTGAAATTCATCATAGGATACGCAAAGTATGTTTTTCCTGTCAGCGGATGTGTCTCCTCCTTGACCCTGAAGGCGATCCAGTCCCGAATTGAAGGATTCGGATGATTCAGATCTGTCTTGACCACAGCTGAGACCGTCCCCTTGCTGAATCCTCCGGAAATCATTTTCTCAAATTTGTCCAGGTTTTCCTCCGGCGATCTATCCCGGTGCGGACAAGCCTCTGAGTGTAGCTTATAGTTCTTGAAAACAGGCTGATCGCATTCACATATATACATACTGCCTCTTTCTATCAACTTTTTTGCTTCTTTATAATATACGCTCATTCTCTTTGACTGCACGACTATTTCATGCACTTTTACTTCCAGCCATTCGAGATCTTCCGGAATCAGGTGATAAGCGTCAAGGTCGATATTCGCAGGATTCGTGTCCTCAATCCGAAGGAATAGCTTGCCTCCATACCTGCGAACGTACTCGTCGTTAAGTATTGCCATCCTTGAGTGACCGACATGCAATGGTCCCGACGGGGAAGGCGCAAGTCTCATCCTGACTTCTCCAGTTACGCCGGAAAGATCGGGTAACCTGTGTTCCTGCACGTTCTTAACCTTGACCCCAAGTTCGGGAAGTTCAGAAAGGGCTTCTTCGATGACCTTCTTTGGATCAGTTGAGTTAACATCCCTGACAAGCGAACTGACAAGGGCAGATATCTCCTTTCCTTTCGACCTTGCTTCTGGGTACTGGCCCATAATCTTGTTTATCACGGAGCCAAGATCGGCCTTTCCGTCGTGCAAGTAGGCATTTCTTAAAACAATCTTCCTGATCTCTGATTCATCCGGCAGCATCTGATCCACCCTTTACAAGTTCCAGCATATAGTTTAACAGTTCATCTATTCCTGTACCCGTTGTCGCGGAGATTGCAAATGTTTCTTTTTTATCGTCAGATATATCAAACTTTGACTGGACCCTGATCATCTTCTTCTTCATAGTTTCCTGGATTTCATTGAAAAGCCTTTCCTGTGACTCGGAATCGTATATGGATTCCAAGCTGTGGTCAAACAGGAATATAATGATTGAATCGATGTGTTTCAGGGCTAGTATTGCGTTCAGTTCCATAGTGTTTCGATCGGCCATTGGTCTATCCAGAATGCCAGGAGTGTCGATTACCTGTACCCTTCTCCCCTCCCGGTCAAGATACCCAATGTATATGCTCTGAGTGGTGAAAGGATATGCTGCGATCCTTGGAGTAGCGGTAGTTATCCTTGACAGGAATGAACTCTTCCCGACATTTGGCATACCAGTAATGATGAAGGTTGGATCATCCTGTTCAATTTGAGGAACCAGCTTCATGAAGTCCCTGCATCTGCCAAGGAAAGACAGGTCTGTGTCGAGATCTCCTATAAGAGATGCCACTCTGCCATAATACTCGCGCATAAGCTTGTTCATCTCTGCTACAACAGGAATGTATTTCAACTGCCTGATTTTCTGTGTGCTGAACTCCTCGATCTTGCTTGCGGTACGATCTAGCTTTGACAGGCTTATCTTGTACTGATCCAGGTCGAACATCAGATCCAGCAGGTTCCTGTAGAAAGGGTGAAGCGTATCGTTTGAAGGGAATTTCTTCACCATTTTTCTGAGGTAAAATACCGTTGAACCCTCTATGCTTGAGATGCGATCCTGTATTTCCTTCCTGATCCGTACTTCCTTGCGTGGCTGGTATGGTTCCTCGACCTTGGACGCCTTGGAAAATGCCTTGTCTATTATTTCCTGAGATCTCAGAACAGTTGGTATTCTTGTAAACATTGATTATCGGTACATCCAGGCAGAACTATGCCTTTTCCTTGATGGCAGAATCAATTTTCTTTTCCAGGTCTGGCTGCATTTCAAATACGTTATGCGCGTATTTGTAGTGTATTTTTATCCGAGGCATCAAATCCTTTCTCTCCTTTGCCTCGTACTCAAAGGAGCAGTCATAACCAAGATCCTTGCATTTGAACGTGAAAGTCATATCCATGTATGCAAGGCTGATATAAAAGTGATTTCTTCCAGTACAGGGAAATCAATTTAAATTTGAACATAATGACTCGAATATGTTAATAGATGACGAAAGGAATGTTTCTTGCGGAGGGGACCCTTTCAATTTCCTGAAGAGCGTGCTGAAAGGCATATATATACAGCTTGATCAGGGGCAGGACGCAAAGATACTTGTCGCCAGGGAAAAGTATCCTTACGGCAGGGACATATTTGCTGCTCTAGCATCAAATGCAAAACTGAACCTTCTCGACCTTGTTGTTGACGGGGATGATTTCAATATTATTGTTAGAAAGCCACTGAATCCGGGAAGCTAAAAAAACTAATATCTATAAAGGTTTTTAGTATATACCAAGGTTATCATCATGGAAAGTTACGATGCATCACAGATCCAGATATTGGAAGGCCTTAAAGCAGTAAGAAAAGTTCCGGGGATGTACATCGGCTCAACCGATGCACGCGGTCTTCATCACATAGTTTACGAAGTTATAGACAACAGCATAGATGAGTCTGTTGCAGGTTTCTGCAAGAATATACTCATCCACATAATGAAGGACAGTTCAATAGAGATAGAGGATGACGGCAGGGGTATACCTGTCGAGAATCATCCCAAGTATAACAGGCCAGCCCTCGAAATTGTCCTAACGGAACTGCACAGCGGTGCTAAATTTGACAAGAAAGTGTACAAGATAACCGGTGGGCTGCATGGTGTAGGGGTACACGTTGTTAATGCGCTCAGCAGCCTTTTAATAGCTGTCGTAAAGAGAAAGGACGGATATTATTACGAAAAATTTGAGAAGGGCATACCAACAGGAGGCCTCAAGCGGGTTGAACATGAGGACTGGGGGAAAACGGGTGACAGCGTAGTTGATTCCATAACACCTGGCCTTGATCCTGGGCACGGGCTGATAGTACGTTTCTACCCGGATCCAGAGATATTCGAGACCGTCGATTTTTCATACCAGGTCATTCTTGAAAGAATCAAGGAACTTGCATTCCTCAATCCCCAGGTTGCCATTTCAATAAGGGATGACAGGATAAACGCAAGCGAAGTCATGCACTTTGAGGGAGGATTATCGCAATTTGTGGATTATCTTGGGGAAGGACATCAGTCAATTCTTAAGGCACCTATCTACAACATGGAGGAGACCGAGGACACGGTTGTGGAATTCGCATTCCTGTACAATAACAGTACATCAGAGATTATGCAATCCTATGTGAACAATATAAGCACTGTGGAGGGTGGCACCCATGTTACAGGTTTCAGGGCAGGGCTCTCAAGGGCAATCCAGGATTATGCTAAGAACCATGATCTCGTGAAAGGTGTTGATTCTCTGGTCTCTGACGATGTAAGGGAAGGCCTTGTTGCCGTTCTTCATGTTAAAGTCATAGCTCCGCAGTTTGAAGGCCAGACAAAGTCAAAGCTTGGAAACAGCGCTGTCAGGGGCATAGTGCAAAGCTCAACGGAAAAATACCTCAAATCGTATTTTGAAAGTTATCCAAACGTTGCACAGGGCATAGTAAGGCGTGTCATCATGGCTGCGGCTGCCAGGGAGGCATCCAGGAATGCTAAGGAACTTGTGAGAAGAAAATCTGCTCTGGAAAGTGGTAACCTCCCAGGAAAACTCGCTGACTGTTCCTCTTCGGACCCCACGAAGGCCGAACTTTACATAGTTGAAGGCGAATCCGCTGGTGGATCCGCAAAGCAGGCAAGAACAAGGGACTATCAGGCAATACTTCCGCTGAGGGGAAAGATACTCAACGTTGAGAAAGCGGCTGACATCAAGACGCTTGCAAACGAAGAGATAAGGAACCTGATAACTGTCATGGGAACAAACATAAAGGACAGCCTGGATCTAAGCAAGCTAAGGTATGGAAAAATAATCATAATGACCGATGCCGATGTGGACGGAGCGCATATAAGAACGCTTCTCCTGACATTCTTTTACAGGTTTGCGAAGGAGATAATACAGAACGGGAACCTCTACATTGCACAGCCTCCCCTATTCAGGGTGCAGAAGGGTGCAAAGATCGAATACGTTTATTCTGAGAAAGAGGTTGACGATGTAATCAGGAAAATGGGGGCAAATTCGGTTGTACAGAGATTCAAGGGTCTCGGTGAGATGAATCCTTCCCAGCTTTGGGAGACAACAATGAACCCCGAAACCAGGAAACTACTTCAGGTTACAATTGAAGATGCCGCTTATGCAGAACGCCTTCTCTCCATATTGATGGGAGAAAAGGTCGAACCCAGAAAGAAGTTTATAGAGGAAAATGCAAAGACCGTTGAAAATATAGATGCGTGATTTTATGATACATTCAAAAAGCATTGAAGATGAGATAAGAGTTTCATACCTTGAATACGCAATGAGCGTGATTGTCAGCAGGGCAATTCCAGACGCACGGGACGGACTTAAGCCAGTCCAGAGAAAGATAATTTATGCCATGGGGGAGCTCGGCTTTAACCATGATAAGCCATACAAGAAATCCGCCAGGATTGTAGGTGAGACCATGGGTAAGTATCACCCGCATGGAGACATGGCGATTTATGATGCACTTGCAAGAATGGCACAGCCATTTTCACTGAGATATCCATTGATTGACGGGCAGGGTAACTTTGGATCGATAGATGGCGATTCGCCGGCTGCAATGAGGTATACGGAAGCACGCCTTCTCGCGATAGCCGAAGACATGATACAGGACCTTGACAGGGAAACTGTTCCATTCAAGCTCAATTTCGACGGTTCCCTGCAGGAACCAGAATATTTTCCTTCGAAGATACCACAGCTTCTCATAAATGGGTCATCGGGAATAGCGGTCGGAATGGCCACAAGCCTGGTTCCACATAATTTGACTGAAATATGCGATGCTGTCAAGGCAACTGTCAGCGATCCTGGAATTACCCTTGCCCGGATAATGGAGATTGTAAAGGGACCGGATTTTCCGGGTGGTGGGCTTGTCTACAGGGACGAGGGGATGCTTAATGCATATCTCACCGGAAGGGGAAAGGTCAAGGTGAGGGGAGAAGTCGATCTCACCGAAGAGAAGAGAATCGTGATTACAAGCATTCCATACGAGATGAACAAGGCGAGATACATTGAGAACCTCGCAGAGAAGGTTAAGAACGATCAAATTGTAGGTATAGTAGATATCAGGGATGAAAGTGACCGGGACGGAATTAGGGTTGTGCTGAAGCTTAAGGATGAGTCATCAAAGAACCTCATATTGAACCAGTTGTACGAAATGACGGAGCTTGAGAAGACCGTGAGCATCATCAACCTTGTGCTCGTGGACAATCAGCCCAAGACTGTAAACATCAAGCAGCTGATTGAGATATTCATAGAACACAGGCTTAACATCATATTGAAGAGATCGGAATTCGATCTGAGAAAAAGTCGAGAGAGAGAACATATACTTCAGGGCCTCTTTACTGCCGTATCGAATCTTGATAGAGTAATAGAGATAATAAGGTCGAGCCATGAACCCAAGGATGCGAGATCCTTGCTAATGTCGGAGCTTGCTCTCTCTGATGCTCAGGCGGATGCAATTCTGGACATGAGGTTGCAGCGCCTGACAGGGCAGGAAGTAACTAAGATAAAGGAGGATCTTGACAATATCAGGAAGAAGATCGAAGAACTCCAGAAAATAGTCTCAGATGAAGGGGAAAGAAGAAAGCTGCTGGTAACTGAGATGGATGATCTCATCACAAGATATGGAGACGAAAGGAGATCAAGAGTCATTGAAGGTGAAATAACAAGAAGATCAATGGAAGAACTGATACCTAAGGAAGATTGTGTTGTAATATTAACGGAGAAAGGCATTGTGAAGAGGGTCCCTTTGGAGGAATACAGGTCACAGAGGAGAGGTGGCAAGGGCATTATAACATCCACCTGGAAAGAGGACGTGATAAGATCCGCAGTTTCTGGAAATTCACACGACGACATACTTTACTTCACTGATCTTGGAAGGGTGTTCGCGGGCAAGGTTTACGAAATTGAAAAGAGAGCTCGTACAAGCAACGGCATTTCTGTGCAGTCTTTGCTGAAGCTTCAGGATAAAGAGACCGTAAAACAGATAATGATACCTTCTTTCACAGAGGGTTCTCATATCTTCATTGCGACCAGGGCAGGTTACATAAAGAAGATAGATTCTGACCAGTTGCAGAATATAAGAAGCACTGGCATCAGGATCGTCACGCTTGAAGATGGAGATACTGTCGTGGCGATTGAGGTCCTGCATGAAGGCGACAAGATTGCAGTTGTTTCCGAGGATGCAAAGATTGCCATATTCGAGCCCGTTCATGTGAGATCTATGGGTAGACAGGCACGCGGTGTCAGGTCAATGCGTCTTCCCAGGGGCAGATCTGTGCTGACAGCTTTTGCAGTTTCAGAAAGAGATTATATCTTAAGCGTCGCAGAGAAGGGAATAGGAAAAAGGACAAGGGCGGGTGAATTTCCTGTACACAACAGGGGAACATCGGGTGTCTTCATATTCAGGGAGAACAAGCGGACCGGAAAACTAGTTTCTGCGATCTCCGTTAAAGACGATGATGAGATTCTAATATTGACAAAGGGCGAGAAGTCGATAAGGATCGCAGTGAAGGACATCAGGGAGATATCTCGTGTCACGAGCGGCGTCAAGCTTGTCGATCTTGAGGATGGCGATCTTGTTGTTTCAGTAACAAGAATATGACCCGAATCCTTTTGAAATATCTGAACCTATTTGAGTGTGCTCAAGCAAGTCTATTTTTGATAGCCTGAACCTTAAATCACTCTTAATTCAGAGATGATTTTGTACAGCTTCCAGCTAAAGTTTTCCGGTATTTTTCTTACGCCTGCCCATAAAGTATTTACTTGTTGCAGTTATAGGAAATCAACTCATGGTAACTATTGCAAATTTTGACAGGTTCCTGATGGGATTCACCCTTGCTTCGCATATTCTTATTGTCACTATGAGTATAGGTTTCAGCATTCTTATATCACTTGCCGAATTTCTTGCAATTAGATGGAAAGATCCATACTATGAGGCAATGGCTAGGCGATTTGCCAAGGCTTTTGTAATTTTCTTTGCCGTC
>JAMCPG010000020.1 GCA_023379845.1 Thermoplasmatota archaeon | reverse complement strand
TATACATATAGGCAACGCCAGAACATTTGTCTTCTTTGATGCGGCAGTCAAGTATCTCAGATACCGGGGTTATTCGGTATTCTACTTACAGAACATAACTGATCTGGATGATAAGATAATAAGGAGAGGAAAAGAGACATCAACCGAACCATCTATGCTAGCCAGAAAGTTTTTCGAAGCTTATGTATCCGATATGGCAAAGGTGAATGCAGATGCTGTCTCTTATTACGCATTTGCGACTGACTTCATCCGTGAAATTGCAAGCCAGGTTAGGAGACTCCTGCACCTGGGCGCTGCTTATGTAGCCGAGGACGGCGTTTACTTTGATGTTACACGCTTCAAGGATTATGGCAAGCTTTCAGGGCAGAAGCTTGACCAGGTATTGCACATGGTCAGGCATGAGATGAGCGCCTCCAAGCGGAATCCAGAGGATTTTGCACTGTGGAAATTTAGCAGCAGCCCTGAAGAGGGCTGGGACTATAAATGGGGCCGCGGGAGACCTGGTTGGCATGTAGAGGATACTGCAATTACGGAGGAGATGCTGGGCGAGACTTACGATATTCATGGAGGTGGATCTGATCTTATATTCCCTCACCATGAAGGGGAAATAGCGATAATGCGAACTCTTTCGGGAAGAAGCAAACTGGCAAGATACTGGATCCATACCGGCATGCTTAACGTATCGAACAAAAAGATGGCAAAATCTGAGGGGAATATGATATTTCTCAGGGATGCAGTCGATAAGTATGGAGGAGGTAACCTTAGATTGTTCTTTCTCGGCGCAGGGTACAGATCCGAACTTATTTTTGACGAGTCAACCGTGCATGAGGCTGGGCAGAACCTGGGAAAGATACAGTCACTGTTTGACAGGTTGAAACAGAAAGATTCATTCGGAGTCTCCAGAATCGACGTTTCTGCATACAGGATGAATATGATTATAGCGATAGACAAGGATTTTGATTTCCGCTCAGGCATAATGATCCTGCTGGATTTTGTAAGCAGGGTGAACACGGTTTTGAAGGATCTTTCTCAAGAAGCATGCGGAGAATGCATTGATTTTCTGCTGGAAGCCGATTCTTTCCTCGGCATCCTTAACTCTTCTTCACATCATGAAAAATTTGACGAAATTATAGATGCAATCCTTGACATCCGCAACATGCTGAGAAGCAGAAAAGAATTTGAGCTATCCGATAAGATAAGATCAATGTTGACAGATGCAGGGGTTGAGATCGAGGATACGGGAGGTAAGGTGACCTGGAGGTTAAGGCAGTGAAGAAGGCGTGGATTATTGTTGACATGGTAAACGATTTTGTAACTGGAAAGTTTGGATCTGAAGCTGCCGCTGTTGCAGCCAAGAATACTGGAAAAGCCCTTTCACTCATTGGCGACAAATTACCGGTGGTTTTTACACTTGACACACATGTACCCGCTGATCCAGAATTCATGGTATGGGGAGAGCACTGCTTGATCGGCACCAGCGCTTCCGAGCTGGACATGAACGTTTCCTCATATGATGGGTATATAATCAGGAAGAGACGATACGACTCCTTCCTGGATACCGATCTTGATCCATACCTCAGGATGCACAATATCACGGATCTCTATATTTCTGGAGTCAGCACTGATATATGCGTTGCACATACAGTGGCAGGCGCGTTTTTCCGTTATTACATCGTTACTGTCGTAAAGGATCTCTGTGCAAGCATTGATCCTTCTGATCACTCAAAGGCGCTTAAGTCAATGAAAAAGTATTATGGAACAAGAATCATTAACCTTCACCAGTTCCTTGCGGAAGTCTTATAAATGAAATTCAATGTTGCAACTGAAGCCGAAGTCCTTTCTGCCCAGAACAGCGATGTATATTTCCAGCGTTCACTTTCTTTTCTGAAGAACAAGAAATTCAATGATGACGTCATAGCAGAAGTTACTGTCTCGTCGTTTGAGAATCCCTGGATAACTTTCACCGGCCTGGATGATGTCCTCACTCTCCTGGAGGGACATGTAAGAGAGCTTTATGCAATACCGGAGGGCACCATAATTCCTTACCGGGATTACAGGGGGATTCCAGTACCTTTTCTATCGATACATGGGAGATACAGGGATTTCGGTGAGCATGAAACATCATTGCTGGGTTTTATCTGCCAGTCATCCGGCATATCAACCCTTTCATCAAAAGTGAAGATAGCTGCCGGAGAAAAGCCGGTTTATTCATTCGGAATAAGAAGGATGAACCCTTTTATTGCACCGATGATTGACAGGGCAGCATACATAGGTGGTGCAGACGGCGTCTCAGGAATCAAGAGCGGAAAGATCCTCGGTCTTGAACCGGTGGGCACAATGCCGCATGCAATTTCCCTCCTCCTCGGAGATGAAGAGGCATGGAAAGCGGTTGCAGCTGGGACAAAGAAGGGACCCGTTACTGTTCTGATCGATACCTACGATGACGAGAAGTTTGCTGCAATAAAAGCAGCCAAACTTTTGCCCAACCTTGATTTTATCCGCCTCGACACCCCTGCATCAAGACGCGGGAATTTTGCAAGCATAATCAGGGAAGTAAGATGGGAACTGGATCTGAGAGGACATGAAAGAGTCAGGATAATGGTTTCAGGCGGGCTAAAAGAGGCAGATATCATGGAATTATCTGAAGCCGGCGCAGACGCCTTCGGAGTTGGAACTTCAATAGCGTCCGGCAAGACCGTAGACTTTTCCATGGATATAGTTCAAATTGCCAATAAACCTAAAACAAAGAAGGGAAAACTCTCTGGAGCAAAGCATGTGCTGAGATGCGAAGAATGTGGCTTGGTTGAGGTTCTTCCAGTTTCAAGGGTTGACGATCAGTGTCAGTGCGGTGGAAAGCTCAAGGATATAATGGTTCAATACATCAAGGATGGAAATATAATAAAGAGAGAAAGGCCTGCAGATGCAAGGGCAAGGGCTCTAGACTTTCTGAAGAAATATTATTCGAAAACTTCAATTTAGAAAATACATGCAGTTAATAATTTTTTTTGCATATAGATTCTCTATAATGAAATAAATGAGAGTTATAGGTATTACGTTTCTGGTTTCGTTCAGAGAAGATGAGAAAAGGGAAATTCTTATCTAAGGTGGAGACAAGGCATAGAAATTTCAATTACAACCCTATCCATGGAATGCGATAAACAACTCAATCTAAGGTATAACTAATCCCTCTAATATCTAGGGCAATTTCTTCTTCTCACCCTAAAATGTCATACCACTCCTGCTTCCCTCTTCAGATAACTGCAATTATTCTGGCAGGTAACCCCATTCTCTCCTTCCAGTCCGGGCATGACTGCCGATGGGATAAGTAAGATAATACATCGAAAGGAGGATATTATGGAAAATATAATAAACAAACCGATGTTACTTTCGCTGTGAAAGTCCGGGCAGCAAAAATGAAAGCAATCTTTATAGTATTTATGTTTGCAATAACATCATTTGTCGTCATGGCAGGTTTCGGTGATCATGTTCAAGTGGCAGGAAAAACAAAAAATGAAACTTTTGAGCCCTTAACATCAAGCAACAACGTCACAGCAGAACCATATGTTAAGTGCACACTGGTATTATCAAATGATACCTTAATCAAAGGTAATTTTTTGAGCTTGAACGGAATGTTCCCCACACAAGCAACCTTCGATTCATCCAATGGATATGTGTATGTGACGAATTTTGGTTCCAACAGTGTCTCGGTGATCAACGGCACAACGAACACTGTAATTAAGACAGTTCCAGTTGGTTTAGGTCCACGAGGGGCAGTCTTTGATCCAGCAAATGGATATGTGTATGTAGCGAACGAATGTTCCGACAATATCTCAGTGATAAACGGTACAACGAACACTGTAATTAAGACGATTTCCATGGTTCCTTTCCCCCAAGGGGCAGTCTTTGGAGCAGCAAATGGATACGTGTATGTTACTGATTCAGCGACCACCAACGTCTCTGTGATCAACGGCACAACGAACACTGTAGTTAAGACTGTTCAAGTTGGTTCAGGTCCACTAGGGGCAGCCTTCGATTCATACAATGGATATGTGTATGTGACGAATTTTGGTTCCAACAGTGTCTCGGTGATCAACGGAGCTACTAACACTTTAGTTACTACTATTTCCGTCGTTTCACGCCCATTTGGAATAGCCTTCGATTCATACAATGGATGTGTGTATGTGACGAATTGTGGTTCCAACAATGTCTCGGTGATCAACGGCACAACGAACACTGTAGTTAAGACAGTTTCAGTGGGGTTTTCTCCAGCTGGAGTTGCCTTCGATTCATACAATGGATGTGTGTATGTGACGAATAAACTTCCTGGCACTGTCTCAGTGATCAACGGCACAACGAACACTGTAGTTAAGACAGTTTCAGTGGGGTTTTCTCCAGCTGGAGTTGCCTTCGATTTATTGAATGGATATGTGTATGTGACGAATAGTGATTCGAGTAATGTCTCAGTAATAAACGGCAGAACCAACACTGTAATTAACAACTTTTCGGTGGGGTTTTCTCCAACTGGAGTAGCCTTAGATCCATTCAATGGATATGTGTATGTGACAAACTGTTGTTCCAACAGTGTCTCGGTGATCAACGGCAGAACCAACACTGTAATTAAGACCGTTTCTGTAGGTTCATATCCAATCGGAGTTGCATTCGATTCATCCAATGGATATGTGTATGTGACGAATTGGGGTTCAAGCAGCGTCTCAGTGATCAACGGCACAACGAACACTGTAGTTAAGACTGTTCAAGTTGGTTCAGGTCCACGAGGGGCAGCCTTCGATTCATACAATGGATATGTGTATGTGACGAATTCGGGTTCAAGCAGCGTCTCAGTGATCAACGGCACAACGAACACTGTAGTTAAGACTGTTCAAGTTGGTTCAGGTCCACGAGGGGCAGCCTTCGATTCATACAATGGATATGTGTATGTGACAAATTATGGTTCCAACAGTGTCACGGTGATCAACGGTTCCACTAATACTGTAGTCAGAAACATTACAGTGGGTTCTTCACCTAGAGGAGCAGCCTTTGATTCATCCAATGGATATGTGTATGTGACAAATTATGGTTCCAACAGTGTCACGGTGATCAACGGTTCCACTAATACTGTAGTCAGAAACATTACAGTGGGTTCTTCACCTAGAGGAGCAGCCTTTGATTCATCCAATGGATATGTGTATGTGACGAATTATCGCTCCAACAGTGTTTCCGTGATCAACGGTATAACTAACAATGTCATTAAGACAGTTCCTGTAGGTTCATCACCTAGGGGAGCAGCCTTTGATTCATCCAATGGATATGTGTATGTGACGAATTATGGTTCTGGAAGTATAAGCATATTTTTAACAACCACACAATCCCTCAGTAAATACAGTTTAACGTTCACAGAAGCAGGTCTTCCATCAGGAACATCATGGTCAGTCACCCTCAACGGTTCAAAAGAATCGTCAACAACAGATACAATAACATTCTCCTTAATCAACGGATCTTACACATACACAGTTGGGTCAGTAAGTGAATATACATCATCGCCCTCATCAGGAAGCGTAAGCGTCAAAGGATTCAACCAAACTCAGACAGTAACATTTACACCAGTAACAATCACTGTGAGTAAATACACTGTAGGATTCACAGAAACAGGTCTTCCATCAGGAACATCATGGTCAGTCACCCTCAACGGTTCAAAAGAATCGTCAACAACAGATACAATAACATTCTCCTTAGTAAATGGGTCCTACACGTACACAGTGGCATCGATAGCAGGATATTCAATTTCATCTCAATCTGGTTCAATAGTGATAAACGGTCACAATGTTTCGAAAACCATAACTTATACTGCAATACCACCAGTCAAACCTTCATCATCAGGAATTTCTAATCTCGAAATATATGGCATAATAGGTGCAGTTGTTGTCATTGCAGCAATAGCATCTGCAGCTGTACTGTTGAGGAGGAAGCGGTAATCGGTCTTCCCTAATTTTTGCTGTTATATAACTGTGTTGCATAACTACACTTAAATATTCACATTTTCCATTATGTTTCTATAATAGTGCACTTTCAATTTTGCCTTGTAGATCATGATATCTGTTTTTCTTGTCTTCTTGCCAAGATTATCTCCTACTTGACTCCTGAAAAATAGTCTCAACACGACATTTTTTACATTCATGTAACGCCTCGGTTTTTGTTCCCCAGTTTGCTGATCTACTTTACTTTTTTACCTCTAATGGGAGATCTTCATGACAGAATGTTAAAGTTTTTTCTGAGTGGGATAATGACATCAATGCCATTATTTAATCGCCGGTTGAATATTTCCCTGAAAAATAAGCCTCGCCACCAAATACCCTCTTTTCCTATACTGTTCATTACATGAACATGTGGTTCTTGTTCTGCAGAATCAACACCACTTATCTATCTAAAAATATTGCATCATTTATGCGAAAAGTTGCAATTAATCATATATTCAAAAGCACTTCTTGATTCATGAAAGCAGCCATCATGGAAGGGATAAAGGGGGATATACGTAGCACGAACTTGCAGGATCCTGAACCAGCGGATGATGAAATAGTAATCAGGCAAAAGTTGACAGGAATATGCTACCGCGATCTTTTAACGCACGAGGGTTTCTTTCCAAGGGCTAAGTTTCCCATTGTTCCAGGACATGAAGTTTCTGGAATTGTTGTAAGGACTGGAAAATCCGTCAAGAAATTCAAGGTCGGTGACAGGGTTGCATCATTGATCTATATACCATGTGGAAAATGTGAATATTGCAGGAGCGGCAGGGAAAATCTGTGCCCCAACAAGCAGACTCTTGGGGAGACAGTTCAGGGATCCTATGCCGAGATGGTAAAGGTTCCGGAGAGATGCCTTGTCAGGGTTCCGCCTGGTGTTCCAGAGGAACTTGCAACCATAAGCGCATGTGTTACAGGTATGGTCTATCATGCGCTTTCTGTTTCTGGTCAGGTACTTCCGGGAGAAAATGTCCTGGTAACCGGAGCAGGTGGTGGAGTTGGTGCCCATGCAGTTCAAGTCGCAAAAGCACTCGGCGCAAATGTATACGCATACACGAGCTCAAAGTGGAAAGCGGAAAAATTGCAGGAATTGGGTGTTGATCATCTGCTTCTAAGCGACGAGTTTGATCGCGAGGTCAAGGGGCTGCCCGGAGGAGGAATAGATCTTGCTTTGGATACTGTGGGACTCCCTACTTTCTCCAGAAGCCTGAGGTCTCTCAAGTTTGGCGGCAGGCTTGTTGTAATCGGAAACGTGCAGCCAGTTCCGGTAGAACTGCCCCTTGGTCTTATCATACTCAAGGGAAACAGGATAGAGGGTAGTATAAGCTCAACTAGAAAGGATATGAAAAAGGCCTTGGAATTATCTGCGAAAGGAGACATAAAGCCTGTTATATCAGAAAAGACAGACCTTGATCATGTTGCGGATGCATATACTATGATGAAGACGAAAAAGAATCTTGGGCGCATTTTGATTGAATTGAAGAATTAGTAAATTAGTTCTGTAAGCAACACGAAATTAAAATAAGGTCATACGAAAGCATTAATTACGGGCATAAATTCCTGTTTTGATTACATGGAAGAACTCATCTGTAACATTCAATTTGATAAAGATGACGATAAATATTATGCAAGGTTGAGAACCGAAATAGGTGGATTGCGTGAATTCACAGGAATAAGTTTTGAAGATGTTCTCAACCAGGTTATGGTTGAGTTAGAAGAAGAGATGTCATGATAAGTTCCATTTGTCTGACTTTATTGTACCAAAAATAAATTATTGTATTGATTAATAAATACATACGCTTAAGCTATCTATTATTCTCGTTGCATCAATCCTATTGATGCTACCGGCTTCAGTTGCTGCATCTCCCGGAAATAGCGTGAGCGTTTCGACAGGAAGTTCACCAAGCGTTACTATCGGTCTCCCCCATGGTGACCAGCTGAACTTTTCGTACTCTTATCTTCTATTGTATGCTGAGGTAGATTCCAGTGGCCTGTTTGGGATGTTTGAACATACAATCTTATTTGGCGCAGACCTGAAGAACGTTAACTGGAAAATTTTAGTAAAAGACGATACGACCTACTTTAACGCATCTTTTCCATTGGTTCCCACTACACTGAGACCGATAGGCTTTGACCAGAATCTTACAAACTTGACAATTCCCCGCAACCTGCCCGGTTTCAATATAACGCCAGAGGTAGAGTTTTCCGTACAGATAAGCATTGACAAGAACGTCTCCCCAGTTTTGTATGCCTACAATACTACAGATAGTAAAAATGCGGCTAACTTCACGAACTTAACTATCTCAACACTCAGGATAGACAACTACATCACAATATCTAAGATGCCAATACCTGCGATTCCATACAATATTGTGCTGCTTCAAAGCTTGAATGCCACAATAAATCATACCAGAGGAAATTTTATTGGATTCAATGCCAATGCACAAAATTTCCAGGATAATCGGTTCGATGGATTTGCCATTGGTTCTTCCGACATGATAGACCATTCGAGGGGACTCTTCTGGTGGCTTCCAAACTATACATCAAACGGCGAGACTTTTCCGCTCCATTATAGTTTCCTTAGAACATATGGGGCACTTTACCTTGTTTTCCAGTATCATGGCATTTCATCTGGCACCACTATTGTTCAGGACCCATATCTCTCAGTGATCAATGAGACAATCAATGGCCTGAAGATCATAAACCAGGAGATTCACATTGCATATGAGGTTCTCTTGCATAATATCGAACTGGTATCAACAGGATCAATCATCGGTCTTTTTCTCGTTGGAGTCGCGTACACATCATACAGGTCGAAGAGATTCTAGGGACCAAGCAGATCTATTATCGCGGAAGCCATAGTATCCAGGAAACTTTGCCTGTATTTCTGCACGATCGAGAGTACAAGCTTAGAATCCACAAGTATCGGAACCTCTGAATTCTGGTTCAGTATATTCTCCGTTTTCATTGCATTGATCATGTTTATGTATTCAGGTTTCTTTTTCCATCTCTCTGAGGCCCTTGCAGATGCCTTTCCGTCCCTTGCAAGACATTCTATTAAAATTTCCCTGGATGTCCGGTTTCGCAAAAAATATACAATAATTCTCTCCATAGGATTTCCGGAAACGTTTGAGAAATATCTCAGAAGCTTTCCGTCTCGGCGCTTGGACACCTTCATCTCCTTCTCCAGCTGGTACAGATGATACTCAAGCTGGCCGTTTGCAAGGCCAGACCTTCGTTGAAGCTCCCGGAAGTGTAATCCAGGGTTGTCCTGTATTATAGATAGTAGATCTGAGCGGGTGTCTGCCTTGGCGAGCAAGTTCAGCTTCCTCTTATAATTCCAGAATAAAACAATAGAAGTATCAGCAGATCGGCAATTATGAATCCAGGGATCAGTGCACTTGAAAGATAAGCAGGATAGAACAGGTTGATAATAACAAACACGTTTGTCACAAGTATAAGAATAAATGATGCGGCAAGGTATTTGAAAATTCGCACGCCGGCCCTTCGCGTGGCTCTCATTGTGACGGCTATCATGAAAATCGATAGGATAACTGAAACAGCGGCGATCGCAGCGAAGTAATCAATCATGAGTGGATAAAATAAATCAGCTAATTAATTTTCACGTCTGTGCGGGTACGGGCATTCAAGATACTCTGTATCATTATTGTCAGAGGGAAAAGCCCAGCTTAAGCAGTTCTCTCCTTACATCGTTTGGTATATTGTCGTCCGATATCGGTTCGAGCTTTTTGGAGCCGGAGGAACCGGTTTTACTCTTGAATGCGTGCAAGCCTGATTTGGCCGCCACTATGTGTATCTGACCTGCCCCGAAAGCAGCTTTTATGAAGTCCTGCAGGTACACTGAAAGAACTTCACGCGGTGAGAAAACCCTGATGAACGCGATGTTCCGGTCGAAATCCATGAGCTCGTTGGTTGCATACATAATTCTTGATCCGCCGTTCATCGCAGCCTTCACCACCTTTCCAGACTTTACCATGTCCCGTATTATGGAATCAAATGTCTCCTGATCATCAGACAGAGTGAGACGGTTGTATCTTTCCCAATCTACAAAACCAAATTTTTCCAATATCCCCCGAATGGCAAGAACGGCCGCCTCCCGTTTCTTGAATTTCTCAGGCACAAAGACAAATCTCCTGGAACTGTCCTTTGCTATCACGGATCTGGAGTAGAGGGATTTTAGAGTGGTTCCAATACCGAATATGTTAGTTCGCAGGTTCAGTATGATATCCTTTTCAGAGATTCCATTTGTCTCCATGATTAGGCGCAAGATGCGTTGATCGGCTTCCGTAAGCTTCTTTTCCCTGAGTGTACGAAATAGGGAAGCCGATTCTAGAGTGCCTGAAACGTTAAGCGAAAATGGTCCCTTGAAGGTGTAAAGCACCCTTGAGCGTATATAGCTGTTTAACTGTATTGGGGATATGCCAGAATAAAATGCTTCCAACTCGTTAGAAAAGCCGAAGATTGTATTCTTCATGCTGTCATAAATGGAGTCAGTCTCTCCCCTGTTCTTGTACTCCCTGTAAGCGGCAAACTGAACTAGTTTGTTAAGTGGCAAATCCACCACCGCGATTTCACCTATTGAAAAAGACGATCCAGTTACCCGTATGTGCTTGGACTTCGCAGCCGACAGGACAAGATCTGGAGCACTCTCGTATATAACCGTTGAAAACTTATATTTCTCGGAAAGATTTGCAAGATATTCGACAAGAGAAGCCGCAAAAGATTCATCCTGAACGTTTCCCTCTGATATTATTAACGAGTCCTCTTTTATCTCAAGATTGAATGACGCGCCCAGCCTGCCTTTATAGACGAAATGATAATCGTAGTCGCTGTTCTTAAGGTCATTACGTATGTAAAGAGACATTGGGTCATTTGATGATATTATGATTCCTTCTCCCAGTGGCACTTCGTTTTTAGTTTTTCCATAAAGAACTTCACCGTTTCTATAGCTCCGTTCAGCCTTTATCTCGGCCTCAAGGCCAGTTGTGTAAAACCAGAATGCGTAAGAAAGCTCGGTGAGGGAAATCGGCCCATATTTCTCTATCAGCATTTCTAATGCTGCACTCTTTGCAATAGGTTCCCTATCACCCATGATCTCGACAATCCTGCCTTCGCCATCCCTCCCTACCAGACAGAAGAATTCGGCATTCTTGAGCATCTGTGGAACTACGCTTCTGTCCATGCCAAGCGATTCATGAATCAAGTCCTCCGTATTCGCTCCATTTCTAATCACCGAGAGAAGTTCCCGCATACTATTGTCTGGTTCCTCGTACCTCAGCGCATGAAGAGCCTCAACCAGCCAGGAGGCAGCATACGTCTTCTTGTGCCTGATTATCCGTGCGCTGAAGACCAGCTTCCGTGATATCATCTCATTGAGCTGGTCAGCGGAAAAGGAGTTAATTCTGGCGTTCATTGACCATGTGTCAAGCGCAAAACCATATTTTTCAAAATATTCTTCAATGTTCTCGACTGCCCCCTCGAACCATAAAAGCCGGGAAGAGTGGGCGTCTGTCTCCACGCCAGAAAGCAGTGCTTGCAGGTCAGTTTGCATGATATACTGCTTTGAAAAAACAGGCGTGATGAAATCCAGTTTCAAAATATCTTCCTTAACAAGCCTATCCAGCGAAATTTGCAGAGTGTCTTGCGAAACGGGGAATCTTAGCATGATTTCGTCAAAGGTTAAGGGACCTATCGATCCGAGAAGTAGCTTAATTGCCTGTTCAATGCTTTCTTCACTGTCTTCAGTAACCTTGACTATCTGGTTCTTGATAAAATACACCTGACCGTCCCTTATTTTCCTCCTTATAAGGTAGGAGGATTCGAGTTTTGTGAGTGAGGCTCTCACCTCGGCCTCCTCGAGCTTCGTTGCAGACCGGATCTCTCTCAGCGTCTTGAATGAACATGCATCAAGTACGATCTTATCCTTTTCGTCAAGTATAACATGTGCCTCAAAAATAGTTCGTATCATGTTGTAATATTGCATGCTTGTCCATTGGGTTCCACGCATGTAAACAGAAACTATATTGTCATTTTCAATCGAGTCCTCGATTGACTTCATAATATCCATGTTCGTGTATGGAAATGGCGAATTAAAGCGGTTCCTCATGGGATCGACGGTCAGGAAATGGTTATAGAATGCGATCAGATCAAGGGGCGAGTTTATCTTAGGTATCTTGTTCAGGAAATAGTTTTCGACCGTGTGAGTGTCCCTGAACATGAATGATATCTCACCGCCTGTATATATTTTGTCAAGTATCTTTCCCTGCAGTTCCTTCAGCAGTTTTGAGCGATCCTCCATCAAAACTATATCGGATATGCCGGCGAGTATGAGTCCGTAGGAGAAGGGGCTGCTTTCGGAGCTGTAATTCAGGACATCAAACCTGTCTTTTTTAATAACTTCGTCCACGTATTTCAATGCGCGCGGAACATCCATCATGTCATTCATAATCTCATGAAAAGTTTCCTTTATTACAGGAAAGGATTCCATTGATCCTAATGTACGCAGAACCTTGTCACTTCGCAGCTGTTGCCTTACAACAGATATGTCGAATCCTTTGTATTTCCTCAGTACCATCAGGGACCTGGTTGCACAGTGCCTGAATCTCTGCTTGAAGACCTCGGTGTTGATAATGGATCTTCTGACTAGATCATTGAAGTCAGATTTCTTGATAAGCTTTATCTGCTCTGCAATGGCTATCTTCTGGTTTGTTGTCAGCATAAAGCCGTCGTCGGTAACCGTAATTCTTGTATTTACTGAATAGTTATTGGAAATAGCCTGTGCAATGCCTCTTGACAGTGCGTCATTGACCCTACGCCCAAGAGGTACGTGATATATTGTGTTGTAGAGCTTCGCATTGTCTATATAACCCTCAACCAAAAGCCAGTCATTCGTAGGCATTCCGAATTTTCCTTGCGATCGTATATATGAGATTATGCTTCTGGCACCCTGCGAATCCAGGCGGTAATCTTCCATCAACCATGACTCAACATCTCCCTTTTTCGTGATCCTCCGGGAAACTTCCTCCCTGAATTTTCCAACAAGTACCCCCAGATCATAGCTACGTGGAAGCATCTCTCCAGTCCATGAAGGCACAGTCGGTCTCATGCCGGAAGCGTCTTTTACAATGACGCGGTTCCTTCTTGTGCTCAAATACATATGAATTTTGGCACCCAGAACGAATACGTCGCCGGGTTTCAACCGCTCAACGAACTTGTCGCTAAGCTGACCAAGGTGCTTCCCTGCTTCATTTATTACTTGATAATCGGCTTCCTCGGGAATTGTTCCTACGTTCATGAAGAAGATCATTCTTGAGCTTCTTTTCTTGCCAAACTTCCCATCCTGTTCGTCGAACCATATTTTTGAGTAAATCGTCTGATCTTCAACCTGACCGCCCAGATATTTCAGTGTGTTCACATAATCATCGTGATCGAGGGTGTGATAACTGAACGACCTCCTGAGGACCTGATATGCCTCTTCTATATCCCATGCTTTCTCAAGCGACATACCGACTATCACTTGAGAGAGAACGTCAAGCGAATTTGTCGGTATCGTCACACGATCTATTTCCTTGTCATAAGCTGCTTTTGTCAGAACAGCACATTCAACCAAATCGTCAAGTTCAAAAACCACGAACCTTCCCTTGGACAGGACATCGAGCCCATGCCCAGATCTTCCAATTCTCTGCAGTCCTTTCGACACAGATTTCGGGCTGCCTATCTGAATAACAAGATCGATGAACCCTATGTCGATGCCCAGCTCGAGTGAAGTGGATGTTATTACACACTGAAGTTCACCGCTTTTCAGCCTTGATTCTACGTCTATTCTGGTATCCTTGCCAAGTGATGAGTGGTGAGCTTCAATGCTTTCTATTCCACGGGCCTTAAGCCGCATTGCAACATGCTCGGTGCCGCTTCGAGTGTTTGTAAATATAAGAGTGGTTCGATGCTGCTTTATAAGATCAACAAGAATGGAATACATGCGCTCGTTTGCGACCTCGTAGCTGACCTTTGTAAGATCGTCAACGGGTGTCAGAACTTTCAGGTCAAGAGATTTTTTAGTGTCAGCCTCTATTATTGATACTTCCCGGGGTTTATCGTCCTGGTATCCACAGAGATAGTTAGCAATCAGTTCCAAGGGTGCCTGCGTTGCAGAAAGTCCTATTCTTACAACGTTTCCTGTTATAGCCTCAAGCCGCTCCAGGTTTGCCGAGAGCAGCGTTCCTCTTTTATTTGCGGATATTTCATGAATTTCATCTATTATTACATACTTGATCCCTTTCAAGTGCTCCCTGAACTTTGGTGCTGTGAGGGACAGGGTAAATGATTCTGGTGTTGTGATTAGTATGTGAGGCGGCTTCCTCAGCATTTTCTGTCTCTCACTCTGTGAGGTGTCTCCAGACCTGACTCCAACCCTTATTTTTGGAAAGTCATTTCCCCTGCTTTTGGCAAGCTCATCAATTTCCCGTAACGGTTCTTTAAGGTTCCTGTCTATGTCGTTTGCCAGCGCCTTAAGCGGACTTATGTATAGGCAGAAGACTGAATCTTTTATTTCTCCGGTTCTTGATTGTATAAAGAGTTCATTAAGCACTGCCAGAAACGCTGAAAGGGTCTTGCCTGTCCCAGTAGGGCTCGAGACCAAAACGCTCTTTCCCGAATGTATCAATGGTATTGCCTTTCTCTGCGGATCTGAGAGGCCGTCGTATTTGTTATTGAACCACTCCGAGATTAAAGGATCAAGAAAAGGTAATTCCTTCTCTACTCTAAACGACTTTTCCTCTATTTGTTGCATCTGGCTGAATCCTTTTATTAGGTCAAGAGAATATATAAAGTGTTGCCTGTTAATTCTTCAGTGAACCAGATCGATTGATTCATTACAACATTAGCAGGACGTGTACTCACAAAAAATAGATTCAATGGTTGTTACGCCGTCTAGTCTAACAGTGCCTGAATTTTACTCTTTATTTATGGAAGATTGATGGAACGCCCAATTCGGATAGACTTTTGCAGTGAGCAATAATGGCAGTCCAATCATTCTGTGTAAAAATCAATCTTTTAAAATCATTGCATAGGCGCTGCCTGGTTTATGAATTCAATACTATCTTTTACTCAGGTGTTTGCGATGTACCGGTCTGGAACGGCTATAATGGTATAATATGGGCTTGCATATCTATACTAAGGTGTAAAAATGGCAAACCTAATAATTGAACATGAGTGGAAAGAGAAGAATAAAGACGCAGCCTTCAAGGTTGTTGGCAGTATTATAGACATGCAGAAGAACAGCAAGCTTCCAGCGGGATTCAAGCTGATATCGGTTCAGGTTCTTGGAGACAAGAACAGGGCAATATGCAACTGGGAAGCACCAAGCAGAGATGCGCTACTTGGTCTCGTTAAGCAGGTAAATCCACCAACAAAATACGAAGTCCACGAAGCTCAGAAGATATTCTGAGCCGTTTACCCTTTTTTATTTAAAGCCTAGTGAGCATATGGTTCTGGATGTTAATTCTGATAAACCTGTAAAGAACACTCTTTACCTTGATGGAGAGGAGAAGTTCGGCTATTTCAGCAGCAGGATGTATGGCATCACCAAGGCAAGCAAGACAATCAGGAATTTTTACAAATTCGTTGTTGCGGATCTGAGCAAGCATTCATTCCAAACCATCCTGGATGTTGGATCCGGGAGAGGATATATACTGAGCAACATTGTTAAGGCGCTGCCAGAAGTCAATGCTACAGGCATAGACCCCTCACCTTTTATGGTTAAGCTTGCAAATAAGCATGCTAGTAGAGAGGGCCTTGGTCGAAGAATGAAGTTCATGCTCGGTAGCAGCAGGGATATTCCAGGAAATGAAAAATTTGATGTTATAATAACAACTCTTTCGTTCCATCACTGGAAGAACAGAAATGAGTCAGTAAGCTTTCTAATGAAGCGCCTGAATGCAGGCGGTGTCCTTCTGATATATGAAATTTCAGACGATGGAAGCATAAATCGGAAGTTTGTCAGTTCTCATCTTTTAGGCAGATCTGATTTTGAAAGCATATCAAAAGAAACTGGAGTTCCCGTAACTATTGCAGAAGATCATGGTTATATAAGAGCGGAATTCTCATTGAAATAATTGCCTTATATTGAAAATTGTTCAATCCTTTGGTCCAGAAAATCTCTTCCAGGCAGTCATGCCTCCCTTCAGATGAGAAACATCAACAAAACCGTTCTTAAGTAGAATTGTAGCCGCTGCCCTGCTTCTATGACCGGTTGCACATATCAGGAAAACCCTGTCCTTTTTATCCAACGATGACAATTGGTTCCTTATCGTGCCAAGAGGGATATGACTAGCGGATTTGATGTGATTATGATTATATTCCATTGATGTGCGAACGTCTATAACTTTGGATCCGGGTTCATTAATCTTTTTAGAGAACTCCGGGGGATCGTATTCCTTAAGACCCTTTGGGGTTATAAAATAACTGAGCAAAGGCATAGCAGGAGATAGTCAGATCTCGATATTATCTTTTACTTGGTTCTAAAAATAAAGTGCGTTTGACTATTACTCACATCATAAAACATTTGGAAATTCAGGTTTCACTGCTTCCAAGCCGAGGAGACAAGGAAACCTGCCTTAGCGAGGTTTTCAACCATGGTCAAGCTTTCCTTCCGTCCTGATTTATAGTCGGAGAGCACTTCAGAATAGAAAGATAGGCATTTATCATAATCTCCATAATTAACCGGTTTCGGAATACCGTCTTTTCCACCCAGGGCAAATGAGAATTTTAATGGATCGCTGAAGGAAGGCTCTGAGCCAAACACAATCTCAGCCAGGTAAGAAATGGCCCTGATTGTGGAATTTCCTACGCCATGCATCATGAACAGTTCACGAAAATCTGATGGAGAATATTCATAAATTTCCCTCAGCTTGTTCCAGTCAACCCGGTGATCGAGATCGAGCAGCTTCTCATTTTCAGGATAAAGCGTCATCTGTTTCCTGTTCCCAAAAATTTGCCTGTACCTGAATGGATCCTCCTTAACCAGTTCCAACATGCCTTTCCTGTTTTCGTTGCTTATGTGAGTGGATAGATCCAGCACACTTTTTTCTCGCCTTGTTGCAGATATGCCTGCCCGGCCATCGTCAATCATATTTTCTGCCGTTCTGTAAAGCCAGTGGTATCTTCTGGCCAGCCTTGCCTCCTTATTCATGCCTTGTTGTATGATAGCCCATCTCGATTTTTCATCAAGTATGATAAAGTGCATGTAAAGATCGTAGCCATCTTGCAGAAGATTTTGATCCACCCGTGCTATTGTTTTTGATGATTCCAGCACCTTGTTTATTTTGGTCTCATTTGAAAAACCCGATGCTACTGAGGTCATTGCTTCAGACCGCACAGAGGACATCTTTTCCCCTTTTCCGCCGAATATCTTGAATGATGCATCTCTCTGGTTGCTGAATTCCTTCAGTGCTGCTAATGTGGCTGTGGTTGTACCACTGGAATTCCAGTCAAAGCCGATAGCAAGCGAAAAAGAATGAAACCAGAATGGATCCGATAGTTTTTCCAGTAACTGATCGGTGCCAAATTTCTCCACAATAAGCGATGAAAGTATTCCGGAAAGATGAATCATTCTTCTGAAAAGCTTTTCAGGAGGATGACCGTAATGAAGGGGGAGAATGGCAGATCCGTTACGCTGCATTAAAAAGGTAATAATGTTATGATATTATGCTTTGCTCTTGGGGGCGGATTTATGGGAATCCCCTGGGTTACTTTGAGAAGAAACCTTCTTTGTTTCAGAATAGTGGCACCGTCCACATGTGAAGCGATTCTCATGTTCAGCAAGAAAAACGCCGGGACCGCATCTGGGGCAGAATTTTCTTTTCCTCACGAGCTTGTCCGATTCTATCACATAAAGTTCTCGTTTCATCATTTACTGCCCCTCTGGCTTCTTTTCCTTCAGACCGTTTCTGTACAACTCATAGTCAGGCTCGTAGAGCATAGCACTCTTCTTATCAGCATAAATCTTGGAATAACCAATAACTTCGTGCTTCCCGGTTTCCTGAAGATTTCTGTCCACAATGACCAGTTCAGGATTAGCTGAAAAGTTCTTTGCTATAATCTCTTTTATTTTGATTCTAGTAGGAGTGGTTTCTTTACTAAAAACAACTCTGTATTTGACTTCCTTCCTCTTCAAAAGGGAGTTCTCCTTGACACTTTCAATTTTTAATTCGGGCATTCTATTTCCATCCTCTCAATCATGCTGTTCACAATCAATTTCAGGTGACTGTCTACCCTAAGGCATGCCATTCCGACATCAGGTACGCCATAGGCAACAACCGTATTATCATCTGAATAATAAATTATTGGTAAAACTGCGAGATCTTCCTCACCCAATACTTCAATCCTCGCCGGCTTCTTCTTTGCCAGGATATCCTTTATGAGGAAAAACAGATCATGGGAGATTGTACCTGCTTCATTTTTTATTGTAAGAGAACCTTCCATGTGCCTGTACTCTTTTCTATCTGACCGCTTTGTCCTAAGGTCCACTATTTGCAGTAATGGTGTTATACCTGAAGCAATTAACCTTTCTGTAGTGACATCTCCAACAGAAACTATTCTAGCTCCTGAATATATTGTTGCCAGCTCTTCCGGTGTGCATAAAGTATGCTTGGTTGCCGATATCTCTGAGTTAATAGATGCAGATACCTTAAATTTACATCCTGACTTTAATTGCATACATGCCAGCCAGTTTTATGTTTGCTTTCTGTGCTATAATTGACTCCGATGGTTCTGATATAAGAACAAATCCTGACCATTCTTCTGTAGTCTTTTCACTGCCATGTATAGGGCATGTTTTTTCGGTTGTGAGGAGCTTGCATTTTTTGCATGCTCTTAATACTTCCTTCATCTCGCCTTCTCCTTCTTGACCTGATTGAGCCATTCGACTTTTCCAAGCCCAAGTTGTTTCATCGTTAGTCCAATTTTGCTATCCATCACAGACGATGATGCAAGATTCAATGATACAATCTTGACGCGAAGTTTATCTCCTACCTTTATTTCGCGTTTAGATTCTTTTCCAACTATTCTCTGGTTTGTCAGATCTATATCAATCCGGTCATCCATAATCTGACTCTTGTGGAGGAGACCCTCAAATGGACCGAATCTTATGAAGGCGCCGAACTCCTTTACCGAAGTGACAAAGCCATCGACAATTTCCTGCATCTCTGGAAGGTATCCCAGAGCATTGTATTTTATTGATTGATAAACCCCGCCATCGCCATGAACAATAGTTCCTTCCCCAACAGGTTCTACTGACATGACTGAGATTATGAATGCTTTCTGGTTCTGGTAGTTTTGCTCTTCAAGATCTATCAGATGACCCTCAATAGATGTTTTTGCAACATCTGAAATCGCCTTCAGATAATCTCCACTGAGCTTTTCAGGCGGTATTCTTGCTACATATTCTTTTTCTATGCTAACATACATTATAAATCCTCATTCAGGCACGTGAATGCCTTTTCGCCGTTTAGTAACGACAGGTGAAAGGCACTTTCCCTTAATGCTTAATGTAATTATTAATTTTGTGTGGAATATTTTTACTTAAATATATTGAAATTTGTCTCATACGTTTCCTTGCACCAGCTTTAAACACCCTCATTCTGTAGCGCATTCTGCACGATATAATATAATAGAAGTGGGTTTATCTGAAAGTTGTTCATAAGAAATCTAGTTTGGTGAGGAAACAGGAATTTTGTTGCGACAAGGTTTTACTATAAAAGATTCATGACTTAGAGTTTGCAGCGGATGAAGAGGTTATATTAGAAGCTTAAATTGCAGGCTCCACATATGATAGCAGAAGCAAAAATCAGGTTCTTAACTCATAGAATTCATACCTCAAGTATGATCCAACAGACGGTGGGTCCCTTCATCGTAAGTTCTTGGGGCTTTGGGACAAAATTATTACTGAGTCTTTGCTAATACCTCTTCGTCGTCTGGCGTGAGTTTTATCTCTCTCACATACATTTTTAGATTATACTTCTTAAGGAATTCAATCACCATCTCAGTATCTTCATTTCTCAATATTATAACACCTCTCAGGAGTTTCCTGTGCGGTATGTCTTCCAGAAAACCATGCCTGTGGTATGAATATTTCCTTTTCCATGATGTTGAATCCTGCCCATAGAATTTCTGCATGAACTTGTTTATCTCCCCTTAAGGTGTCTTTTCAGCAAAGTGGAAAAGTATGATCATTCCATTCATTGCGTGTAGTACTACACATCACTGTTTAAACATGTCCGTGATATTGTCGTATGGCAAAGAGGAATGAAAAGGAGAGGAACTGGCATGATTACGATCAGGCGCAGATGAACGAGATTGCAGACAAACTTGAACCATCAGGGATATTGTCAATGTTGCGGTATCGCGCTTGCAGGGGAAGAAGAAAAGAGCGGGGAGGCCCCCGATACCGTCTCAGAACATAGTGAGGGTCATGCTCATGCGGGCATACTTCGATATGCCAAAGAGGGTTGCACAGAGATTCCTCAGGTTATTCGGCGAGAAACTACATTCTTTCCATCCTGAAGAGCGCACATAAAATGGTGGAAAAACTGCTGGAGAAACCTGTCGAATCCGTAACGGAATCTGACATGCAGGCAGTGTACGAGGAGTTCCTTCATATCCATATAGCGTAGGAGTCAAGGAAATATGCAGGTTTTGTCGGGACCCTGCTCAGACTGAAAAAAGACGATATCTTCAGGATCGTCCAAGACAGATCTGTTGTTTCAACAAACAATAGGGTGGAAAGGGGCAATGAGATCAATCGTGACATACAGGAAAGTCTCCGGAGGAACCAGATCGGAGAGAGGAGGAAGAGATTTTGCAGCGGTATATAACATCCTTGAACCACAGAGAAAGAAGGGAAAACTTACATTCCGGCCTGATCCTGGATGACTTCAGACGGTTGAACTCTTAGACTGACAATAAGGGTAAAAAGAAGGATAGACATGGGGGGAGGTTAAATTTTGACCGGTAAATTACCCCTTGCTGGCAGTGCACCTAGAATTACGCCTATCGAAGCGGATAATGATGTTGGGACAAAACTAAAAGCAGAAATATAGGTAACCTGTTCCGGTAGCATGTGAACCTCATACGGTGTCCCAGTACCTATTACTGCAAGCCTATCATTAAACTCGGGAAGGAGTCTGCGTAAGAATGTGACCTGCGGTGGCACTTTCATATCAGTCTTATCGTAAGCCGCTGAATCGTTCATGAAGACAAGTAGAAAATCGCCTTTTCTTTTTTTCGATATAACGAGATTAACATTTTCGTCGATCTGCTTTTCAGACATGTTTCTTGGAAAGACAAGATTGAATCTAGACTTCATTCCCCAAGAGTTGATTATTTCTTGTACGGGGCTTTTCAGTAGCTTAGGAGATTCCACCCCTAGTAGTCTGTTTCTTGTGAAGAATACGGAGTTAATGTATCGGGTTTTTCTTATCGCTTCGTTGTTCATTTTCCCTTCACGCAACACTGTGATTGCAGCATTTGCAGATGCTGAAGCTATATTCCATAGAACTTCATTCGACCACTTCAATGATGATGCTTTCCTATTCAAAGATACATTTCGTAAAGCTTTAAATCTATTCAGACTCTGATTAATCCTATTCCTGCTTATTTTGCCAGACATTACTGAGTTCTGAAGTGCTTGAAAAATATCTATATACTTGTTAGGTTCTGCACATTCAAGTATGTCAACTCCTGCCTGAACAGACATTATAGTTGCCGTTTCCATTGAAAAGTTATCAGCAACTGCAGACATAGACAGGGAATCTGTAATCACAAGACCGTCAAAACCCATCTTTGTCCTGAGTAGTTTATTAATTATTTTTTCTGATAATGACGCAGGAATTGCATTTGACCCTTTCTCAAGTTTCGGATAGGATATATGGGAAATCATTATAGAATCTATCCCGTTAGCTATTAGTTCACGATATGGCACTAGATCACTTTTCATCAACTCATTTAAACTTTTGTCTACAGTTGGCATTTCGAGATGCGAATCTCGCAGAGACGCACCATGTCCTGGAAAGTGTTTTGCGCAAGCAATAAGACCCGCATCCTTCAAGCCATTGTAAGCAGAGATAGAATTTTCTGCAACGTCCTTTGCGTCGTCTCCAAAAGATCTAACTCCAATTATTGGGTTAACAGGACTAGTGTTAATATCTACTACAGGAGCAAGATTCCAGTCAATTCCTAGACGAGAAAGTTCCTGTCCCATAGCTCTATAAGCGGAATATGTGTAATTTAAAGAGCCAGTTGCAGCAAGAGCCATGTTTCCAGGACTATTAGCTATATCATGAATTCGGCTTATCCAGCCACCTTCGTGTGTTATTCCAATCAACGGTCTTCTTGAGATGGATATTGAAAGTTCGTCACATATATTTTTAACTCTTTCAACAAAATTTTTGACGTCTTGTGATATAGACACGTTTCCACCTTGAATCACAATGCTTCCCGGTACGATTTCTTCTATCAATCTCTTCCATTTTGATGTGTCGCTTAGTGGCAGTGAAATTTGAAGCAGCTGCCCTAAATCGCTTTTATCTTCATTCATTCTACTACAACTATGTTAACCATACTTAATTATTTCGATTGCCAATGCTCTGTTGAACAAATATCCCCTAGATCCAATGATCAGTTGATTATTTTCTGATTTCCCCACTCTGCCTATCAGTTTAGTGAGTTCTCCTCCCTCTTTGCCCTTTGATTCATGTTGTCGTAAAGCATTGTATCCGTATATCCGCCGAAGAATGTGAATGAATTTAGATGCATCTTAATGACATTGTTAGTGGATATATCCGCTGTGAATTCGGCATACCTTGTCCTTGAGTATCCAAGGAGAATGGAGAAGGCATAGAGTTTTTTCCGCTTTCCATCGATCTCTATGCTACCGAATTCGCCGAAGTCAACCTGTGACTGCTTTCCCGGTCCAGTTTCGTACCTGTAGACAGCCTGTATCCTGCGATTCTTTCTAAGTTCACGGCAGTATTCCTTCAGTATTGTGTATCCGCCGTTATATCCAAGCTTTCGGATCTCCTCGAGTATCCTGACAGCAGAAAGGTTGTGTTCATCTATCAGTGCATGGATCCTGTCTCTGTATGGATCCAGCTTTGATCCTTTCCTCTTTCTCTTCCTATCCTGTATCCTGGTCTTCTTGAGCATCCTGCTAACTGTATTCCTGGATATACCTAGCTCCCTTGCTATATCCCTGTTGCTCATTCCCATCTCTTTAAGATTCCTTATCATTCTCCACACCTCCAGCCGGTACAATGATGATCCCCATCCGCATGAGGAAATGGATCAAAATTAAACCGGCGATCTGGATCACTTTTATTCCGGCGAAAATGCACAATATTCAACCGGCG
>JAMCPG010000019.1 GCA_023379845.1 Thermoplasmatota archaeon | reverse complement strand
CATCTAAAAGCTCGGTCATGATCACACTTCGTTTAAAAGCCACCCTCAATTAAAGAACTAAATAAATATCTTTCGCACTATTTCTATCCTGCTCAGGATATGCTCATATCATTAACGGGAAATAGACCCTAGATATTTGATAACTGCATTAACGGGAAGATGTCGTGATCATAAGGCGCTGTGCCTCTTTTGCTGGATCCGCGGCACCGTACAATGACCTTCCGACAATGATGAAGTCAGCGCCTGCCCTGATACCTTCTACCGGGTCGCCTCCCTGGGCACCGGATCCAGGGGATATTATCACAGTATCAGGCATCATTTTCCTTACGCGTGAAAGGAGGTCCGGCTTGTTGGCCGGGGCAACGACGCCATAAACTCCTGACGATCTTGCTATATCTATCAGGCGATCAACCTGCGAATCCATGACATCCCTCGACCCTGGATGAGACATTGCCACAACGGCAAACACCTTCATTTCCGGAGAATGGTTAACGAGTTCCTTCAGGCAGTCCGAGCCGACAAAGGCATGGGCGATGACACCGAACGGTGACCTCTTTGATATCTCATCTGCGATGAGCTTCAGGGTGTTTGGTATGTCCGCAAGCTTCAGATCACAGATAACCGGCCGGAACTCTCCTAGATCCCGTATGATATCCGTGCCGGCAGCCAACACAAGGGGCCAGTTTATTTTTATATACGAAATATAAGGGGAAACGGCGCTGGCAACTTCAAGCGCCCTTTTCCGGTCTGGAACGTCAAGTGCTAAAATTATTCTGCTCCCAGTCATTCGTTCATGGGAAAAATAAAATTGTTTATAATTTATTGGTTCAGGAAATTGCTTCTATCCCGAGTTCTTCCTCGGCCATCCCAAGACGTTTTCCAAGGGATATGAGGTCAGATCTGTCTGCAATCGTGTAAGGTGACCTTACTCCAGTGAGAAGTACAAGCACCCTCATCTTGTCGTTCATTGATCTGTCAATACTTGTTCCCCAGAAAATTGTTGCATCAGGATTGATCCTCTTCTGTACTTCCTTCATCGCAGCCTGTACTTCCTTCAACGTCATGTCGGACCCGCCGATGACACGCATTACGCACCCCCTTACCTGGCTGATATCCGCCTCGATCAGGGGAAACCTTAACGCGTTTGAAACTGCGCTTTCAACCTTGTCGCCATCCTTTACGGACTCGCCTATCCCTACGATAGCGACTCCTCCGGATTTCATGGTTGTTTTTATATCGGCATAATCTATGTTTATGAGACCGGTTTTTCTTATCATTTCTGTAAGACCCTTCATCGTCTCTGTCAAGACTGAATCTGCGTAATTGAAGGATCCCTCAAGGAACCTGTTTGGCGTCTCAGCTATGAGCTTGTCATTTGGTATCGTAATGAGTGTATCAGAGTGGGGGAGAAGCTTGCTGAGGCCTACCATTGCGTTTGCCATCCTGACCTTTCCTTCGCCGTTAAAAGGAAGCGTAACTATTGAGATTACCATCGCGTTTGCCTCCTTTGCAAGCTTGGCAACAACAGGAGCTGATCCAGTTCCAGTACCGCCACCAAGTCCGCATGTAACGAAAACTATGTCGCTTCCTTTAAGAAGGTTCCTGAGATCAGAAACACTTTCAACCGCAGCTTCTTCACCGATCTGGGGCAGACCGCCGGATCCCTTCCCTTTCGTCCTCACTTTCCCGATAAGGAGTTTTGCCTGGGATTTCGTGATCCTTAGGTGGTTTGCATCTGTATTTATCGCAAGAAGGTCTGCTCCCTTCAACCCGGACTGGACAAGCCTTGTGACTGTGTTTGACCCGCCGCCTCCACAGCCAACTATTCGTATCTTTACTTTCTTCAGGTGCGCAGCGCGCCTTATCTGCTCATCTTCAGGCGCCTCGTAACCATCGTCGTCTTCAAAACCGGCAAGATCGTAGTTCTTGACAGGTTCATTCAGTTCTACATTTATTGTGTCATCCATAAGTCTGACACTATTACTAGGGTAATATATATAGTTTACTCTTATGTTGTCTTAGTTTTTTCCACCTCCAATGCATAAATAAATATTTTATAATTGTCAGACATAATAAAGCAAGAGTTAAAGCTAAATGTTCTATCAATGATTATGCTTAAAGATGAGCTGGTTCAGAAGGGAGCAATCAAATACGGGTCATTCACGCTGACATCTGGAAAACAATCAAACTTCTACGTGGACATAAAGGAATGCATGACAGATCCAGATACGCTTAAGGAGACTGCAGAACTGCTTTCGGCGAATGTTCATTCCGACATTGTGGCGGGAGTCGAGCTTGGTGCAGTTCCTCTTCTGGTCGCAGTGTCCATGCTGGTGCATAAGCCCTATATCATAATCAGGAAGGAGAGGGAACATGGAACCAAGTCCTTGCTGATAGGTAAGACGCCTCCTGGAGGCACCGTGGACATTATAGAGGACGTAGTAACAACAGGCGGTTCCGTCCTGCGCGCGGCCAAGCTTCTCTCCGATACTGGTCTTAAGACAGCAAGTGTTATTTGTGTCGTTGATCGTGAGGAAGGGGCTACTGAAGCTCTTTCTGAGAACAATATTTCCCTGATTTCATTGATCCGAATATCTGAAATAAAGAAACCGTAGAGTGCCAATTCTTTTGAAGACATCGCAATCGATCGCCAGACTGTAAAGCGGCATGGAGCCATTCCCTGAAATACTTACAGCCTAGCGATACAAGATATCCTTTTTATCATGAATCAGATCACGCTCAAGAATGAACGTAAAGCCCTCGGTGATTCATACCACACGTGCCATTTACGCAATGAACTGGTATGATATCTCTCCAGGCCTCATCTACATCCAGAAAGCATTTTCGCTGACGCAGGTCCAGCTTGGTATTCTCCTGACAGCCTTCTACATAGGCGTCGGCATATTCCAGATTCCCGCAGGGTACATATCGACCAGGATTGGGAACCGCAACACTGCTACCATAGGAATACTTGGCCTGGGAATCGCTTCTATAATATCTGCAGCATCACCGACGTATTCTATCCTTGTGGCAACTCGCTTTTTTGCTGGAGTGTCTTCGGCAATGTTCTTTTCGCCTGCAATCGGCACCCTGAGATCTGCAACAACAGACAGTACCTATAACTTTCATGTTAACTTCTTCAACGGTTCTTTCAATCTCGGGGCTGGCATCGGCGTCGCGGGATGGGAGGCAATAGACAGCTTTGAGGGCTTCAGGGCCGGTTTCCTCATAGCAGGTATAATAACAGTCGCAGCCGCGGTTGCGTACTTCTTCACGCTGCGGGAAGTGAACGAGGAGAGGATACAGCTTTCACCCACAAGAAACCTGCTCAACGTACTTCGGAACCGTGGGCTATGGATATATGCCACTGCAGGGACTGCAAGCGTAATTTCAGAGAATGTCGCTGCACAGATAGTTGTTTACTACATGGAGAAGTCGCTAAACGTACCAGCGGGCCTTGCTTCGGTCTCCGGTACACTCTTCCTGGTCTTTGGTTTCGTTGGAGGAATCATCGGCGGCTTGCTGATAGGAAAATTCAGGAATGTCAAGGTGTTCTTCATCTTTACGACAGCCCTTACGTCTATGCTAATGATTGCGCTTGCATATTTCACAAATATATACATCATATTTGCAATTGTGAGCATCCTAGGCGCCGTGACGGTTCAGGGGTTCTCTGCAATATATATCATAATCACACGATCTATGAAGGAGAAGGCGCAGACGACAACCTCACTTTCCGTCGTCAACGCGGCGCAGGAGATTCCAGGCTCGATCTGGCCCTCAATTTTCAGCATTATAAGCGGCTCAATAGGATTTTTTGCTGCATGGAACATAATAGGAGTTGTTTCGCTTGCCTTCATGTTTCTCGTTATCATTCCGGCAGGAGGCAGGAGATCTGGTTCTGGAAAATCGTTCGACGGAACCTAAATCCTGCCAGCCGTAAAGGAAAAACCAGATTTGTTGTGGAATATGCTCAGGAATGCGGTGTGTGAAAGCATTTCGCTGGAAGGCCTGGTTTTTCCCTCCCTGACGAGAAGATCACGTTTCATGATCTCGCAAGTCTCCAGATGATAAAAGCCATTACTCTCCATGGCCAGAACAGTCTTTTCTACCTGGTTATAGTTGGGCGAATATGTTACGAGCGTTGATCCCGGCTTCATCAGTCGCTTCAGGGAACCGGCACAGTTCCATGGATCGGGTATGTCAAGAAAAATGGAATCAAATAATTCATTGGTTACATAAGATCTGATGTCGGCCACAA
>JAMCPG010000018.1 GCA_023379845.1 Thermoplasmatota archaeon | reverse complement strand
AGAAAGAACTCAAGGCTTACTGCTTTACAGTCTTCACGGATTTCCAGTCTGTCTTTGAAACCGGCTTTCCCCGAAGCTTCTGTATATAGTTGTAGGCGGAGAGTGCTGCAATGGAACCCTGGCCTGCTGAGATTACAGCCTGCTTGTATGGGACATCCGTTACGTCTCCAGCAGCGAATATTCCTTCGGCACTTGTAGCACCGAACTTGTCAATAATTATCTCATTTTCCTTGTTGAGGTTGACAATCCCCTTTACGAACTCGGTCCTGGCGATGTACCCCATCTCTACGAAGAGGGCATCTGTTTCAACCTCTTCTGCTTCTGAACCGTCGCCTTTCTGCAGAAGTATAGACTTGACCGTCTTGTCGCCATTTATTGACTTAACCTTTCTTCCAGCAGAAGTAACGATCTTATCATCAGCCTTCACGGCAGAGACAAGCGAGTCATCTCCGCGGACATCGTTTCCCGGAAGAATCAGGTTGACCTTGCTTGCAACTCCTGCAAGGTAAACTGCTGCCTGAAGCGCGTGATCACCAACACCGGCCACACTGACTACCCTGTTCTTGAATATCGGGCCGTCGCAGACCGCGCAGTATGAAACGCCACGTCCCTTGAACTTCTGTTCTCCGGGTACGCCAAGATCCCTGGGAGTCTTTCCGAACGCCAGTATAAGTGCTGTGCAGGAATATTCTCCGGAAGTTGTTGAGACAACCTCTTCGCCAGGCTTGTTCTCAATCGAGACGACCTCGTCATACTTGAACTCGGCACCATAAGATGCAGCCTGTTCCTGGAACTTGGTCATAAGCTCGAAGCCCCCGATCTGCATAATGCCTGGATAATTCTGTATATCGTTGGTAAGAAGAGCCTGCCCTCCTATGTCCTTTGTTATGACCAGGGTCTTCAAACCCTGCCTCGCGGTATATAGTGAGGCGGTGAGACCTGCAGCGGCCCCACCGATTATTATAACATCGTATGTTTCCATGTCTGGATATCCCTTCAGAGGTACTCTTTGAGTCTCTCTTCTATGAAAGGCCTTGGTGCAGCGCCGATCATTGCATCAACCTGCTCGCCGCCCTTGAAGAACATGATCGTTGGAATGCTGTTAATCATGTATTCGCTGGATACCATGGGGTTGTCATCGACATTCAGCTTGCCAACAGTAACCTTGCCGGCATAATCCTTTGCAAGTTCCTCAAGTACCGGTGACACATACCTGCATGGACCGCACCATGGGGCCCAGAAATCCACGATAAGGTAATTCATCTTCTTCACTGTGTCATGGAAGTTGGCATCACTCAGATCAATGGGCTTTCCTGAAGGCCTTGATCCTGCCGTTATTTCCTTCGCAATCTTCTGTTTTATTTTGTCTGCTTCGTTATCGTTACTCATATATTCACCTGTGCAACCCGAATCATTGACTGGATGTGCACAGAACCTATATTTCAAATGGGTATATTAGTATTTCGTAGTATTGTGTAAACCGTGCAATACCTTATATTGTTGTATGTAATCATGTTATATGGCTGATCTATCAAGACTTATGAGAAAGGGCGCATGCTGCCACGATCTCCTTTCAAACCTGTTTGAGCTCAGCGACTCTGATCTAGAACTTTTCTTCATTCTTCTGAACAGATCCCCTATGACAGTGGACGAAATATCTGAGGCATGCGGAAGGCACAGGTCGACGGTCTTCAGGATACTGCAGAAACTTGAAGCCTCGGGCCTGATTTACAGGCAGACTGCAAATATCCGCGAGGGTGGCTATTATCATGAGTACAGCATACAGGAAGCACCTGAATTGCAGAAGATAGTGCAGGAAAGGGCTGACGATCTTATAGAATCGATAAGGAGAAGGATTCTAGAGTTCTCGGAAGACATCAGGAGATCCGCATCCGTAACAAGTACCGAGCAGCGCTAAATTATTAAAAGCCTCCTGCATAGGTATAGCATGCAGAGGAAGAAATTAGCTGTTCTTGCCTCGGGAACGGGAACGACATTCCAGTACATCCTGGATGCATCAAGAAGACTGGACCTGTTCGCGGAGATTGCGGTACTTGCATCGGACAGGAAAGAGTGCGGGGCGGTCCTCCGGGCTGAGTCTGCATCCATTCCGGTGCTTCACCTGAAGACCAAGCATCTTGATGATGCCATCAGCTCCCTCGAAAGAATATTTATCGACTACAATCCGGATTTAATAGTTCTTGCAGGATATAACAGGATACTCCCGGAGGAGTTCGTTAGCAGTCACCGTGAAAGAATAATAAACACTCACCCCGCGCTGCTTCCATGCTTCGGCGGAAAGGGGATGTACGGCCTCAATGTGCACCGCGCTGTTATAGAAAGCGGAGCAAAATTCAGTGGATGCACTGTGCATTTTGTAGATACTGGAATTGATACAGGCCCGATAATAGCCCAGGCAATAGTGCAGGTTGCTGAGTCAGACACCCAGGAGTCGCTCTCAGAAAAAGTAAAGGCCTTGGAGAAACCCCTGCTCATTGGAACAATAACAAGGTTGCTTCATGACCCTTACAGAATAGAAGGAAAGAGGGTGCTGTTCACCTGAGATATCTCGTGCTTTGTGAAGTTCTGAAAAAACGCTTGATGCTTGGAATACTGTAGATCAGGCCAATAACGAATGCAACCATGCACCATATCAGTACAAACACAAGAAACCCAAGCGAGAATGGATCAACAAGCTCGAGTCCGGCAAAGTCGTTAATAAACCAGTGCAATGGAATATCAACATAAAGGCCAAACTTCAGGTAGCCGACTGCAAGTATGATGCCATCCATGAATGTGGGAAAAAGCTTGCCCCAGCTCCAGGCGCCATAATACACATGAGCATAGGCAAACAAGGCACTTGTAACAAGAATAAGGATGAGATCAACACCGCGGTTTCGTCCTCCATACCTGGATCTGAAATATCCCGGTGACACAAGATAGAGGAAGAATGACTTAACAGGTGAAACAAGATATTTCGCTTTATCGCCAACAACCTTTGCGGGCTGCCTCACATGTAATATGAATGGAATGAACGTGAGAATTCCAAGCGGAAGAATCCTGAATCCAAATTCCTCAACAAAAGGCGCGTAGATTAGGTTGACGAAACTGCTATACGCTGCGGTAACCACTGTACCCTGTCCAACGATAGGAATATTTGCCGCTTCCTCGGCTGCAGTTATTATGATAGAGAGAATGAGGAGAACCGGTGCCATCATGGAAAAAAAGCCGTTTGAAGTCTCTATTGGAGGCATGGTTGAATTAAAGCCAGTGCCCATTGCGGCAAAAATAAATGCATAACCCAGTATTATGAATATAACAATAGCCAAGATGCTTGTTGACGGCAGATAAACAAGGAGCAGGAGTACAAAGAAATACGGACTTGCTCTCTCCCTGAGATAAGCACCGAATGGCTGGCCGCCAAGCGAAGCAAGGTATGCAAAACTGAGAATCAGCATCACTATGGACAGTATATATGTGACAAGGAGAACATAAGAAATGGCATTGCGACTCTTTCTCTGGCTCCTGATCATGTAATGATGATCCTTGTTCTGATCTACTGCTGTGTAACCCGGTAGCAATATGTTCCGCTTAATTATGCGTATTCAGGTATATATAAGGATCTATTCCTCAAGAACGAATTTGTATCCGTACTGGATGATCCCGCTCTTTCCGTCTTCCCTTACCTTCCTGAATACGTTCCGGACGCGCTTACCTATCTCCAACGCCCCATGATCGGCATCAACAATCTGCCCGGTTATCGTTGGCCCTTCATCAAGTTTTATCAGCGCAAGCACGTAAGGTCTCTGACGCATGAATGCAGGCGGTGCATCATGCACTATTGTGTATGACACAATCTCTCCCTTCCCGCTAAGCTGGGTCTCTTGCATCTTCCCGATAGATTCCCTGTGGCACTTCGGGCACACATCCCTAGGCGGGAAGTAGACCTCATTGCAGTTGCCGCATTTGATGGCGATCATCCTGTACCTGTGGTTTGATTCTCTCCAGAATCTCGAAAGTTCTCCCATATCAGTTCCCCTCCAGTATGTGAACAACCGACGTGGAACCACTGACTGCCATGCTGTGCAGAAGGGCATTTGCAGGAGATTTTATCTGCCTGTCCTTTGCCTTGCCGTTGAGCTGCTGGAATGCCTCGACAAATTGACCAACGCCAGTAGCCCCGAAGGGATTTCCCTTTGCTTTAAGTCCGCCAGAGGGATTGATTGGAATTCTACCGTCAAGCTTAATGTCATCGGGAAGCAGTTTCTTTGCCTCGCCCTTCTTCGCAAAACCCAGGTCCTCGAGCTCTATGAGCCCGTAAATGCTGTACGAGTCATGGATCTCGGCGAACGATATATCGTCAGGCTTGAGTCCGCTCTTCTTGAAGGCATTCCTGGCAGCCACAACTGTCGAGTCGAACCGGTATATAGATTTTCTGCTGTGCAGCGCCAGATAATCCTGTGCAACGGCAGAGGCAAGTATCTTGATCCCATTCATTTTGTTCTTCTTCACATATTCCTCAGAAGCAAGTATGATAGCTGCTGCTCCATCGCTGGCGGGGCTGCAGTCCATCATTCCAAGTGGCTCTGCAACCATCGTGGACGATACGGCTCCTTCCACCGTAAGCACATTCCTGTAATGAGCATCCGGGTTCTTGGAAGCATTCATGTGATCATTGACTGACATCATAGCCAGGCTTTCATGATCAACATTGAAATCTTTCATGTATTTCTGGGCTACAAGGGCCGCAATGGCTGCTGGCGTGGCACCAAAGAAGCCCTCCCATTCGCTGTCCAGTAGAGTGCTGGTAAGATCCAGTACTTCCGATCCATAAAGGTCCGTCAACTTCTCAACTCCGCCTACTGCTGCAACGTTGTACTCTCCGGATCTGATGCCGAGATATGCTTCTCTCACGGCAGCTCCTCCGGAAGCCGTAGATGCCTCGACGGATATCGCAGGTATATTGTTGTGCGCAAGTCCCGTAAAATCAGATATCAACCCTCCTATGTCGTTCTGTGCATTAATCGCCCCTCCAAGTGTGTTGCTTCCGTAAAGCACCTCAACGTCCTTGGAATAGATGCCTGCACTCTCAATAGCACGAAGCCCTGCTTCAGTTGCAAGCTCCCTCAGCGACCTCTCCCACAGCTCCCCGAATTTTGTCTCTCCTGCACCTATTATGTAAACATCATTCAATGTTATCACCCGTCACTATCTTCTTCTTGAACTTCGCATATATGGCATAATCGACCCATATTACCTTGCTGAGCAATTCGCGTATGGTTGGAGCCGCCTTACGATCCATAGTATCTATCTGATCTGTGACTGTCAAATCAAAGGCATCTGATCCCGCACCAGATCCGAATGACACAGCAAGTATACGATCACCCGCCTCAGCTATGTCTAGAATTGCCGAAAGACCCGTCATCATTGCAGCGGAGTATGTATTTCCGATCTGCGGCGTCAGGAGCCCATCCTTGAACTGGTCATCCGAAAAACCGAGCTGTTTTGCAGCCCTTGTCGGAAACTTTCCGTTTGGCTGGTGAAATACTGCATACTTGTAATCCTTGGGGGTAGTACTGACTCGTTCCATCAATTTTTTTGCCGCCCCGATGGTATGCTTGAAATATGCCGGTTCCCCTGTGAATCTCTCTCCATGGGTTGGATAAGGTTGCCCCTCACGCCTCCAAAAATCAGGTGTATCTGAAGTGACGGATAAGGTGTCGTTAATCTCTGCTATGACCTTCTCCTTTCCGATGATCATGGCAGTACCACCGGCCGAAGCTGAATATTCCAGGGCATCACCTGGGGCTCCCTGAGACGTATCGGCACCTATAGCCATTCCAGATTTTATCATGCCCGAATCGACCATTGCCTTAACATTTTGCATCGCTGCGGTTCCTGCCTTGCATGCGAATTCATAATCAGCAGCAAACATGTTGAAGTTTGCCCCTATTGCTGATGCCACAATTGTGGCTGTAGGCTTGACGGCGTAAGGATGAGACTCAGATCCTACATAGATGGATCCGATATCTCTGGGTGGAATATTTCCACGCATCATTGCATTTCTAGCTGCTTCCACAGAGATCGTAGCAACGTCCTCATCAGGGGACGGTACAGACTTACTTAAAATATATATGCCATTTCTTATGCTTTCCGGATCTTCACCCCAAACCCTTGCAATTTCGTCAGGTTTTATCCTGTACTTTGGGATGTATGATCCATAAGATACTATACCAGACAACTAAACACCTGTGAGGATATGCAGAGCATATATAAAAAAATTAACGATGTGAATGTCGTCAATTGACGAATATAGATATCCTGGCAGGACAAAATTGAAAATTTATGACACTGCAACCTTAAAGGCAGAAAAAGTGTATTATTCTTTAAATATAAGGTTATGTATATATACGAATAGATGATTTCCTTCCACCGGTGAATTAATGGGTGATCTTAGTCCAAACGCTGAAAAGGTTTACAACGCTATGAAGAAGATTGGGGCATCAACTGAGGATAAGCTGAAGACAGCAGACGATATAATGAAGGCCGCTGCTGTGGGGAAAGCTATAGTCGCTGCGGCGCTACAGGAACTCACAAGCAAGGGATATGCTAAAAGAGTAGCAAGACAGAAAAGCGCCGGTTACTTTGTGACGAAGTAACCATTTCTTTTCCATTCTCAATAAAATACAGTTTTTTCATACGAAAAATAGTTATATACAATTTAGCTTAGCTAATGTATCTAGGTATTAAGCTTAATGACAACCCTCATATTGAATGTTGATCGGGATAACGATTATGGAGAGAAGGCATCGGTGCCGGGGCCGGTGATTGGTTATTCTGATTGCTATGAGGCTGCTTTAAAGCTCATATCCATAGATCCAGAAGATTCAGATGCGAACGCACTCTTCGGTGCGCTGAAAATATTTGACGACCTTAAGAAGGAAGGACAGGACGTCGACATCGCCCTGATAACAGGTGACGAGGAAGTTGGAGCGAGATCAGATGAGATAATAGCGTCCCAGCTCGATGAGGTCCTTAAATTCAAGAAATTTGACGATGTAATCCTGGCGACAGACGGTGCTGAGGACGATTACATAATGCCTCTTATTCTTTCGAGGATAAAGATAAGATATGTTAAGCACATTATTGTCAGGCACAACCAGAACATTGAGTCCGTATACTATTACATAGTCAAGGCACTGAAGGACAAGAAGATAGCAAATAAGTTCCAAATTCCCCTGGGACTCGTCTTCCTCACTTATGGTCTTGTATCACTTTCGTTTATAATTTACAGCCTCCTTACGCCGGGAGGAGTTGGTTCAATAGGTGGACCAAGCGCAGTTGCTCTGACTTTTGTGTCAATGATCCTTGGGGCATATTTCATTGAGCGTGCATTCGAGGTGAGCGACAGGTTCCTGAAACTGGTCAAGTCTTTCAGGCAATATGCTGAGGAAACCAGGGTTTCCTTCATATCGTATATTATTGCTTTCTCGCTAGTATTCGCCGGAATTGCTGCCAGTTATGTCATTGCTTATGGTTCTACGGTCTCCGGAAAGACAATATTCCTTGACCAGGTGCTTGTATTCATTTCATACTTCACATGGTGGATTTACGGAGCGATTGTCGCAAGGGAAGGCGGAATCAGCGTCGAGATGCTGCTTAACGGGAAAGGCGGAATAAGCAAGAACATCTATGTCCTCCTCTTCACGCTGTCCGTGGGCTTCATCGTATATGGTATGATTAATTACATAAGATACATCTTGAAATTCATTCCGTTTAACTCTGCTGTGATGAATATTTCCCTGCTGATCTTGGGTATCATAGTCGCAGTGATATCATCGGTTGCGCACAAATATTACTCTGAGAAACAGAACCCGACTCCTGTCAACAACCTTCAGAACAGCATTTTCCATGGAAAAGAATAATTTTAGCGATTCGGTGGATCCTGCCGCAAGGAGAATCTCAGATGAACTTTATCCAAGGATTTTGGATGATCTGGGTCTTGACAGATACCTTGATCTTCTATCTTCGACTCTCCTGAATACAGAGTTTCATGTTCTAAGAAGGAAGATACCTGATCTTAGCAGATATATAGGACGAGATTCCATCATTATCGGACCCGCTGAAAGCGATTTGTCCAGGGTCAAGATAAACGATGCAGACATTGTCATAGTGAGCGGAAGTGCCGTTTCTACCTACACTGAAAAAAGGCTTCCCGATTTCGTAGTCACTGATTTGGATGGTGACCTTACGAAGTTAACGCAATATTCGAGAAATGGGGCAATATGCCTGGTTCATGCCCATGGCGACAACATTGAGAAGATAATGCATGCATTTGACCTGTGTCCCGGTCCCGTCATTCCCACTTGCCAGGTAGAGAGCCTCGGCTATACGACGAACTTCGGCGGTTTCACAGACGGCGACAGGTCTGTATTCTTTGCCCATTTCCTTGGGTCGAGGAAGATTAAGTTATTTGGATTCGATTTCAATAACCCCGTTGTTAAAGCTGGTGCCGATTTAGAGGTAAAAAAGAGAAAGATGAAATGGGCAAGGGCACTTGTTTCAGATCTTTATCAAGCCAGGCTTAATAGCTATGGAAAGGAGAATATCATCTATCTCTGATAATTTTTCCATCAAGATATTTCACTGCAAAATCGACACTGTTGAAGCGAAGCGAAGCTTCAATGTCTTCCTCAAATCCCATTAATCTCAGCCGTCTTGCACCGCTGCATCTTTTCACTTTTTCTATAACCTTCTCAGGATCGGGTTCTTTGCCTTCCAGATCTGCTGCTAGGAAATTAGCATATAATTCATCCTCTTCCGCTTTACCGTCCGGCCTGCCCGATACATAAATCTGGATCTTGCCTGCATTCCTGACCTTGTTGCATGTCGCTTCATGGTTTATGAATGATGATGTATAGACAGCATCCGCACCGCTTATCTTGTTAAGCACCTTGGTTCCGTTCGTCGAGGTGAATATAATCACCTTATGCGTTACATCAATTGTCCAGAGGAGCGCCGGGGTATTGCCGAAATCAAACCTCACTATCTTGAAGCCATACCTTTCCCCCACGAGCAGGGCTTCGGGTATCTTTTTCCTCAATTCCCTCGCTTCCTTGACGGTTCTTGTTGGTATAATGTATTCTGCCCCTCTTGACAGGAGAATGGGTATGGAACTGGTGGATCTGAAGACATCAACAAGAATACAGACTCCATCCGGTGATTTTTGGAACCTTCTCCCGTCCAGGATTTCAATTTTCAGTTCAGAGTCCTCCTCTATATATTGAGACGATGCAATAGGATGTAATAAATTTTGATTTTAAGATACAGCATGAGAAACGAGAATCACTCGTGGGAATGGAATGTTAAATATTCTCGCATACCATGAAAACACCCCTGTCTACTGACATGCCACTATAGAAGTCGGGCAAAAGGTTAATGAGACACTTTACAATCAAGGCGACTGCATAAAGGTAATTATTATGGCTCAAACAGTTAATGTCATGGTCGAGGGCGGAAAGGCCAGCAGTGGACCTCCACTTGGACCTGCACTTGGACCTCTCGGCTTAAATCTTGGCGATATAATCAAGCAGATAAATGAAAAAACCAAGGCATTTCAGGGAATGCAGGTTCCTGTCAGCGTTGTCGTTACAGATCCAGCAAAGAAGCTCTTTGAGATAAAGGTGGGAATCCCTCCAACGTCTGCGCTCATCAAGAAAGAGCTCGGCATAGAAAGTGGTTCCGGTAAAAGAAAAGAACAGGTTGCAGGAAACGCCACCATTGAGCAGATAAAGAACGTGGCCAAGGCAAAGATGGACGGAATGCTGGCAAAGGATCTCAAAAGTGCAGTGCTGGAGGTACTGGGATCATGCGTGTCCCTCGGCGTCAACGTTGAGGGCAAAGATCCTAAAGAGGTTCAAAAGTTAATTAAGGAAGGGACGATGAAGGTTTGATCTGTAGGAGAACCAGTATGGTTCGTTAAGACTACGGAGGTGTTGATTTGGCAAAAGCAGAATTGATTAAGAGTGTACAAGAGGCGAAGGCGGGTTCCAAGGAAAGGAAATTCAAGGAAAGCCTTGAACTTGCAATAAATTTGAAAGATATCGATCTTTCTGATCCCAAGAACAGGATCAACGACGAGATCCTGTTGCCGAAAGGAAGAGGTAAACCGATCAAGGTTGCAGTTATCGGATCAGATGAAATGAAGTCAAAGGTAAGATCGGTTGCAGACCAGATAATTGGTGCGGAGGAAATAAGCGGTTTCGCAGAGAAAAAGAAGGATTTCAAGAAGGTTGTTTCCGGGATTGACTTCATGATAGCGGAATCCACCCTAATGGCAACAGTCGGTAAGTCGCTGGGTCAGGTTCTAGGTCCGCGCGGGAAGATGCCAAAACCGCTTCCGCCAGGCCAGGATCCAACTCCCATGGTAAATAACCTGAAGAAAACCGTGAGGGTCAGGACGAGGGATAAAAAAACATTCCATGTGCCTGTAGGCACAAAAGAAATGCCGGATGAGGAAATTGCTGATAACGTGAGTGCCGTTGTGAAGAGGATAATCAGCAAGCTTGACAAGGGAGACTCTAACATAGCATCAATTTTCCTCAAGACTACAATGGGTAAGCCTGTAAAAATAAATGTGGGTGACGCTGAATGAGGCATCCGGCAAGCTGGAAAGTTGAATTAGTCGATAAAGTGTCGAACGAAATTGATAATGCAGGCACTATAGCCATAGTGGATATACACGGTCTCAGGAACAACCAATTCCAGAATATCAGACGCGATGTTAGAGGAGATCTTAATATCAGGGTGATGAGGCTGACACTTCTCCTGAAGGCGATCGAGAAGTCCAAGAAGCCGGGTATTTCTGGCCTATCGAAAGAGGTCAGGGGTCAGGTAGCGCTTGTCACTACAAACAGCGAACCGGTTTCTGTCAATAATGTTCTGAGAAAGAAGAGGCAGATGATGTCCCCAAGGGGAGGAGAAACTGCTTCTGACGATATCGTCGTACCGGAAGGAGAGACAAGCTTCCCGCCAGGACCAATGATAAGCGAGTTCCAGAAGGCTGGACTCCAGACCGCAATTGAAAAGGGTAAGATTGTTATCAAGAAGGAATCTGTTGTAGTGAAAAAGGGGGAAGTTATATCCAAGGAGAGGGCTTCACTCCTGCAGAAGCTTGACATAAAGCCAATTGAGGTTGGCCTGAACCTGCTTGCTGCGTATTCATCCGGCACAATCTTCACGAGCGATGTTCTGAGCATTACGCCTGAATCACTTTCACTCGATATTGCAACGTCTTTCGCCAGAGCAAAAACTTTGGCTCTCGAGGCTGGATTCCTGGTGCCCGAGATCATACCTGATATGATCGTGAAGGCCAGGCTCATAGCTGAGTCGCTGGCACTGAAAGCAGGTATAGTCGATGAATCCAGCATTCAATTATTTATATTGAAAGCGATTCAGGAGGCATCCGCAGTTCAGGAAGCCATAAGCGAAGATAAGCAAACCTCCGGAAAGGAAAGCAAGAAAGAGGAGAAAGAGGCAAAGAGTGAATCTACGGATGAGGATGTTTCAGCAGGGTTAAGTTCCCTGTTTGGATAAATAGAGGAGGAAAAAAGGAAATGGAATATGTATACGGTGCTCTGCTGCTCCACTCTGCGGGCAGCGAGATAGATGAGGAAAAACTGAAGAAGGTACTCGAGGGTGCCGGCGTAAAGCCGGATGAATCCAGACTGAAGGCTCTTGTTTCCAGCATGAAGGGCGTTAACATTGAGGAAGTCATAAAGAACGCTGCCTCAATGCCAGCGGCTGCACCTGCAGCTGCAAGCGCCAAGCACGAGGAGAAGAAAGAGTCGAAGAAGAAGGAAGAAAAGAAGGATGAAAAAGAGGCGGCAGCTTCAGAAGAAGATGCACTCGCAGGACTCAGTTCTCTCTTCGGGTAATCCTGTTGATAGACCTTTATAAATTTGTATGGGGAGTGGTAAAATATTTACTCCCTGCTATGTTATTCATTATTTCAGTATTGATAGCGCCAGATGTCCTTCTGCTGATTGTATCCCTGCTCTGGATATTTGCGTCGGTAATTGAAACAGTCCTGACGATGCCGAAGGAAAGCGGCACAAGTATTGAAACCAGATATTGATTGGACAGGCTTTTTAATAAGATTATTTTACCCGCCACTAACTCTAATCAAATTTACAAAGTAGGCTGGACCTGACGATCGAAAGATCTTGGTCTGAATCTATCGGGGAGCCGCATCGTGCAGTTACGGATGCAGTCTCTGCAATGGTTGTGTATGATCGAATCTGCGATAATCAGCCCGATTGAGATATTTTTTCTTGCAACATGAGATGCCTCTGCCCCGGAAGCTTCCTGGTCATTGGACCGGTCATGGAGCTTAGACTCCTTGCAGCAGATAAGTGTATGCGATATAGTTGTCGTTGCCCGATATGATGAAATCGTACATCGTTTCTGTTTTCTGGCTGTGATGCAGTGAGTATATATCTACGAAACTGCCTGTGATCGGATTGAATACGAGTTCGCCCTTGTGGAGGCTGCTTGCATTTACCCAGCCATTGCTTGTAAGAATGGGCTGGTCTCCCGACACTTCAAGATTGTTGTTGATTGTGTATAGCGAGGATTCATTCACGCTCAGGACAGAGGTGACCTCGCCTTTCTGCATGGTCCCGGTGGTTGTGTTGTATGTCATGAGGAACGTGCCGTCAGTTATGTTCGCTGCCCGATCGTATGTGTTGTTTGCAAGGAGTATCTCTGCCGTCGCGTTCACGCAATAGTGGACTATAGTGTGGCTGTACGATATATCTATTGTCTGGGCGGGACCGTTAACATGAGCGGTTCCTCCGGATGCATGGTAGTCGTAGTAGTAACCTGGCTTATCTGGAACAGGTACAAGGAGTCTTGACGGAGAATATGAGAAATAGCCGTTCGGTTCCGAGAAGCCGATGGATGATCCGGTCGACGCTGAATTCGTCGTTCCGCCCATGGTCACGGACCATGTGTGACCGGATGGAAGACCCGACTTGTCGAATGTCACTCCATAATAGGATGTTGGAGAGAAAGATATATCCTGCGTGACCGAACTGGAACCTGAAGTTACTGATCCGGAAGACGGTGAAGAAGAATACCCGGATACAGAACCTATGGAATAGGAGTATGAACCATAAGCGACCTCGAACGAAATCTGGCTTGACGTGCTCTGTACACTCTGCCCATCGAGGGTGACAGACCATGTGTTCCCATGGAGACCGGATTCATCGAAGTTGACAGTTCCTGCAGGAGTGAGAAGAAAATTATGAGTTAGCGTGTTATCGCTTAAGGTAGGGCTTACTGATGAACTAATGTACCCTGCTGAAGATGCAGTTATAGTGTATGTTCCGTTGTTGGCTATGTTGAGCGAATAGCCTCCGGTGTCGTTTGTGCTGACGGTGTAGGATGTTCCTCCCGATGACGTGAAGGTAACATCTGCACCCGAGATCGGTTTTCCGTTGTTACTGTTGGTGACTTTTCCGTTTACGTTTGACAAGTACAGGGAGAAATTATCGAATGTGGTACCGCCTGCCGCGCCTGTTGTAATAGAGTTGGTATGACATGAATCCCCGAACGGCGTCGAGATGTTGGCGGAAATTCCGTAACCAGTATTGCAATTGGCGAAGAACCTGTATTCACCATGTGAATTAGTTTTCACGTGATATGTTTCTGTGCATATGGTCTCGCCAGAAGAAGTGGATCGTTCACCGAGGACATGGCAGATCGAAACCCACTGGTTTGCGTCAGGTGTGTTTTGATTACTGTTTAGGAGAACTTGTCCTGCGATCTGGTTTGCGGGCACAGCGGAAAAGTTGTACAGAACCTGGTTGTATCCAAAAGGCAAACCCCCTTCACAACCTCCAATTTGGAAATTTATGTCATATCCCATCGCGCTTGTATCTATTACAGACTGTGCTATTGTCCCATACTAGGACGTATCGTTCCATATCCAAGATTCATTCGTGCCTATCAGTTCACTAGAGCTATTTCCACCTTTGATACATGGATCCAGAAATGCAGTGCCGTTCCCAGGAACACAGATCTGACTGCCTTTCTTAGTTCCAGTTGGAACTATGTTTTTGTACACATTATATCCTGCACTCCCTACAGAATACAAAGGACAAGCAAGCTTTAAAATGTCGGAAACGCTGGAAAAAATAATATTATAGACTTTTGTTTCATTGTTGACATGGTCAAGATAATTCCCTGATTCGTTGACCCCCATTGTATCGTTACATTGGAAGTCAATATTGCTTTTAACCCCTTGAGCAGACTCTTGCAATAAAGTGAGATTTACAAAACCTGGGTAGTTGCTATAGGGTGGCACCAAATCATATCCACCGGATTCGTAATAGCTATATCTCTCAGTGAATACAATCGGAGCGAAGATATAATATGCATTTCCTTATTGTATAAATTGTCCTGATATCCCGTCTCCAGAAGTTGTGTTCAGGAAAGAATCTGTTAAAATTGAGTTGATGTGTACAGTCCAGTTTTGACCATTTCCAAATTCTCCCGCAGTACTAAAATTGCAGTACTTACTGAGTTGAGGAAGAATATCTGCGCATTCATAAACATCATTTGAAGGCGGTAATGTTGCATTCTTGAAAAATCTTCCATTAGTGTCGCTATAAACCATATATATAGTGGAATTTCCACAATATCCGTCTTGGTAATAATTTGTATTTATCACCTGAACCGTCTCTGCATTTGATATCGGAAGAAAGAAAATGGTAATTATCATCGAAAAAAGGGCAACGACTAATTAAATCTTTGCCGCTAAATTGCCCATTTTATGCTCTACAAAACTTGTAAACATCCTAGCATCTAACTCCAGTATCGATAAGATAGGTTGTGACTGTATCCTCCAGGGGTTGGCTTAAGCCCATTACTTCGACTGTGTAAGTTATGGTCAGGTTTTTTACCATGTTCCCAAGGCTGTTAAACATCATGATCCATCCTTCTCCAATTCTACTTCCATTGGAGCCAAACATTCCGAAATGGAACTCTTCGCCAGGTTTAACAGGCGATGGATATTGGAGTGGGAATGTCCATGAAGCTTGCCTTCCAGACCTCAGTTCCATCGGTATAGAAATATTGTTGGTATTACAAGAATAAGTGTCATAACTCATACCACTCAACCTGCTATTGGAGATGTTTGCAGGTATTCCTGGCGCAGAGACACTTATCTGGAAACTGACATCGGTGGGATGAAGGTTGGAGAAATTGCCATCAAGCCAGAACACTATACCAGGCGAAAAACCACCGTATTCAGTATCAAGAACGTATGTCATGCTGCTAAGGTATATTGAACCCAGAGTTTTATTGCCGGAATGCACGTAAGCAGTTTCGTTGATTAAAGATTCCCTGCTGTAGTTAAGTCTTGCGTTATAATAGGTCGGCAAGGTGAAGTTCCCGACAATGGTGCCACTTCCTGAGGCATTCTGAAAAGTAAGGTTGGGCTCAGGTTGGAGAAGCTCATAGAATGAAATAGGGGCAGCAACAATGATCGCAGCAATTACAGCGAACATGATCATCCTATTGCGCTTCTCCATCGTGAAGAAACATACTCCTTGAAGGTATATAAAACTAACTTGCTGTAAATACTATCACACATTAAATGCCCAATTCACGGGGAAAGACAATGATTGAAAGCCGAAGATCCAAGATGTTTTGTAAACTATTACAATAATTTGGGCAAGAAAAGCCACTGAACTTGTCACTTTGATGAATCGCGAGCGGAAGATTAAAACAAAAAGGAAGACCGAGCAAATATACCCACAACCAGTCGGAAATATGAGTTTGAATGACTACACCAAAAAAAAGATTGGAGATGGGATGTGGCCCTCAGATCACGTGAAGTTGGTTCTGTTGACCAATCAGGAATCTTCAGTTCCTTGCGATGGAGTGGATGTCAGCACGATAATATTCCATATATATTTAGGTAATTAAAGAGTTGATGAGTATGACTCTAACGGTGCGTGCCTGTTTCCCATTTTTATACATACATAATTGATGTCTTTCCGGTATAACCGAGTTTATAGAGATAGATATTTCCTGGATACTCCATTTCTGTGTAAATAACCGATGAGAGACCGTAACTGGTTTGAATGTGATTCAGTACGCCTTGAGGAATGTAACTCATCTGGCTCTGATCTATTAGCACATAGGTGAATGAAAAGTTGGCGCTCAGGTTATAGTATTTTGAGAAAGTCAGGTTCTCTGGTGTGTTCCAATAAAAAGAAAATGCGTTCGGATCATTTGAAATATAAGGAAAAAGGTTATCAGAAGAAATTATGCTAGCATTTTTAGGAATCCCAGACACAATCTTGATCATGCTCTGGTATTCAGGGTTCAGTGAATATGAAAAGGCATAACCTGAATCAACGGTTCTCTCCTCGTTAACCGGGTTCAGCGGACCAACTAGGAAGTTAAAGGTGATAATTAATACCAGTACAAAGGTAATTGCATAAGTTATCGGCTTCTTCTGTTTTATTATGTATTGCCGAGTAAACGGTCTATTTACAAAAATTAACATTGCAGTGAGTATTATAATGGCTGTAAAGACGGATAAAGCAATCCTGTATGGTAATGAATACTGATAAGTGAGATCGTAAACGATAACAGCGGAAACACATGTCATGAGAATATACATGGCAGATCTTAAGATTCTGGCAAATTTTATCGGTTCACTAATCCCCCGCTTTAAGGCGAGGAGGAGCCCTATAAACAATGGAGGAAGTGCGACAAAGCCATACTGTTCTGAAATGGCAGAATAGCTCGGCACCACAAGGATCGACTCGTAAAGCCATGGCAATACTATCAACAAATGCCTGCGGTAGAACAAGGGTAGAAATCCCAAGGAACCATAAATTATGCCCCAGTAAAGTAAAGAGAGACTGGATGAATATAAAGATAAACTCACTGGAAATAGGCTTTCTGGGGAGTCATGACCTAGCGGACCTATTCCATCAGGCTGATGCAACAGAGTCGGTAGAATTTCATATTGTACCTCCTTGATTATTATTAAGATCGTAATGGAGAGTATTGCAAGGGAAATTAGTGAAAGTCGATATTTTGTTAGATTATGCGCCTTAACATTAGTTTCATGTTTAATATCCTCGTAATATAGAAAGAGGAGCGGACCGAGGGCAATAGGAGGAAAAACCTCCAATGTCAATGATCCTATAACTAGTATTAGAAATGACAGGAGAAATCTCCTCTTAATCAAGAAGAAGAAAAATGCTAGGAACTCTACAGGTATCAGGGACATCCAGTGAAAGTCATACATCTGGGAAGCAATAAGTCCCACATTTGTTACATAAAGAATGGAGACAAAAAGAGATTGTCTATCAGAAAGACCATAATAGCGTGAGATGGCATTCAGTGGTATCAGGGAAAGAGAAAAAAAGAGTGCCTGGCATATAAAAAGTAATACCGCATCGCTTAGCGTCTGGTAGACGTATGAAAACAGCAGGGCGATGTAAGAGGAGTGTATTTCAAGGTGCGACACAACTCCATAGGTTTCAAAGTCTGCAGCCTCGTATAGGATGTATCCGTGGAAGCTGTCTGCCAGCATCTGCATTTCTAAGCCAAGGTCCCAGTTGGATGTATAAAAGTCTAGGTATCTGATATAAGAAATGGAAGCCATAACGAAGACTAAGAAAGGAATTATCACGACAAGGAACTTCTTCTGAAATGGTGATAAAATGCCCTTGTCAATAATTTTTTGGTTTTCCATGGGTCTGATTTTGGAATATCGTTAATTATCTATTAAAGGAGAATGCATGTGCATTTCGAAGGTTATAGAATTACATATTTATATCTACATTTCTTATGAATTAATACTTTCATTCAACGGGTTAGTACGATGAATCAGACGAGAACAAAATGTTCCATTATTTCCCGAGGAAATATTTTGGTGAGCAACATCAAGCAGCAGTGACGAGCCGTGATGATATTTGCAGGATATTCTCTCAGTTGAGGTACATACTTGGCGGAGACCACTCATCAATGATCTTAATATCAAAATTTCCAGTGGATCAACAAGGGACAATGCCTTATACTTGAAATAATATCTCCGTGTTTCGATTATCTTGCCTTGCTTTGTCCTTGCAAATTTGATTGCTTATAATGCTAAGATGAACAAATGCATATGTCTAGATACCACTAATGCTTTCCAGATATCTCTGGACAACCTCTTTTCCCTTTTCTGTTATTTCAACCCTACTACTATGTTAAATTCTTCCCAATGATCTTATCCCAACCTCCTTTATCTATATTTCTGGTATTTCTGAAGTTCTACTATTCATGGCATCGCCATACTCTGGCCTTCTTCAGAGTTTGAGGGATTTAGTCTTAACTTTGGAGATGAGAAAAAGGAATATCTCGTTGTCTTGATGTAACCAGCTGATTCCAGTCTTGAAACATGATTATGAAGGCTTCCCTTCCCGGTGCCAGTAAGCTTAAGGAGGTCTGAGAAGTTCAACTTTCTGTTCATTCCCAGGGAGATGAGTATCATCAACCTTATAGAGGATTTTAGTGCTGGATCATTTAGCGAGGCAAAAATCCTGGAGTATCTGCTCTCAGGAATCGAGGAATCAGTTTTCTCCATCGAGCCCCCCCAAGATTTCTGAGGATCTGTAGAAAGATATCAGTGAGGAGGTAATCCACAAAGCAATTACTGCAGTCCAGGAAATTACAATAATTGTGGTTAATGTATGTATCCCAAGATACAGGGCTGTCGGAATAGATACCTCGATTATTCCAACAACGAATAATGAAGCCGAGGAGATTAGGTTCTCGATCGTAAGTTTCCCGAGACCCTTAAGGTTCGCATAAAAGCAACTGATACTGGCTGCAAATATTAGTATAATGAAGGCAGAATCTGATATGTATGCATCGATTTTTTGATGTGGTATTGCTAGTAGAGTGAATGCAAATGCGATAACATATATGATAAGAAGATAAAGAAATATTCTCACTATTTTATTCTCCGATGATTGTCCGGCTTTTCCGTTGATATAATGCATGTATCTTGATACCCTTCTGCTCTTTCCGAATACATTGGTTGAAACCCAAAAACCTGAGACAATTGCAATTGTAGAAAGAATTGAACTCTCCGCACTGCTAAGTACTAATGAGCCGATCAGGTTTATTAAGATATCAATGGCCCATATTCCATAGAATAGCCCCCAGGATCTTCTGGACAGGAATTCCTGAAACCTTAAAGCCCTGACCCCTGCTTTCAGCATTTCGATAGCGCTGTTTGAATCGTCCTCTATCATATCTGAGACCTTTCCTCCAGGCTGGATGCTTTTATCCTTCCGAGGAGAAGTATGTCAAGAATTATCAAAGATGCTATCCAGATTAAAAGAGATAAAAGGAGATAAGGATATTGTAGGCTTGAAAACACTAGATGCATATTAGCGGAAACGATTTGCAATTCTTTTCCGTCGAAAGCTTCCTGGAACATGACAATATATGCATTGAACGGCACGACATAATATATGTAGGCATCGGTAATATTTGCCGTGAGAAGCAGCATCCCGATACCATATGTCAGTAGCATAGGTAAAAGCTGGATGTAATTTACAGTCCTTGCTCCAAGGTAGTTGATGGCAAGTAATACGAGGAAAAGTGCAAAGAATATCATAAACAGCGAACCAAGCACAATTGCTAAATAGGTTGAAAGGTAGTTATTTGAATACACGGTAATCCAAATTTGTAGCTGAACATCAATGTGGCGACGATCGTGATCACAGCAGAAAGACCCATACCAACAACTAGTGAGGAGATCGATATATTGTAAAGATATGATCTTCGGGACAAACGACTGAACTTAAACAGGTATGTAAGAGAAGAGGAAGAGTAAATTGTGACCTGAGCTATAGTTGTTGATATTGTTCCAAGCAGGAAAAGTATCACGAGTCCAGTCCATTCTGCCGTGTAATTTTCCTGATAGAAGCGGGATAGACCAATACCAGATATTGACTGGTTATATCCTATATACAGTGTTATGGATCCGCTTACGTTCAGACAACAAGAGCATGGAGAAATACTTATATAGGGGGAGAGTCAAGGGAGGGGGAGTTTTTAATCTCCTCCCAATTCCAGAGGTGAAGATATGGTAGGAAAGGGCACATACCGGACAAAGGAGGAGAAGGCAAGGATTGTGATGGAAGTGCTTTCAAACTCTTCAACCATAGCAGAGATCTCCAGAAAGTTGAATGTCACATCATCCGCCGTATACGAGTGGAGAAACGACTTCATCTCCGTCGGTGCAGCTGCTATAAACATTGCTGATCCATCGGTTAGGAATTCCTTTCAAGAAAAATAGACTAACTCAACGGTATAATTGGTGAGATCAGAATAGCAAACGAAACCTTAAAAAAAAATCAAGCCACCAGGAGAGGTAGGAAGGAATGACGAAGATTATTGCTAATGATATTTCAAAAACCAGATCATGTTTAATATGTGTGATCTGGACTCATAACACCAAAATGTATCTCATCATTCTTTATTGCAGAATAAAGACCTTTGAAATTTCTTGTCTATGCATCATCACATCTGGGTTTGTCACATTCTACACCATGTGCCTCAATCAAAGAGGCACCTTGCATCGTGTCATCCTTGATAGGCATTCTTCTTGCTATGGATCTGGACTCTTATCTCATTCAATACCAGACGATCCTTTCCTGTTTTGGATAACCTTTCATGGAAATACCATATGTTGTTACTTATCTCTCTTTCCAGCATTCGATCGGAGAGTTTGCACTATTGCTGAAATAAGAGGATCTTCACCATGAGAACTGGATCATAGTTCGGCCCTCATCCTTCTCTGTGTCATTTTCATAAAGATGGGAGAGGATTTCCCCAATCCTTTCAAAGCGGATGCGATCTGATAGACCATTTCATTGAGCGAAGTTCCTTTATATTCTTGTATAATTCTGACAATCCAGTTTGGTAAAGGTTCATGGGCATTGATCATGAGGTCTTGTAAAAGGTTTTCAGTGGGGCTTTGAAAACCCTCTTACTTCAATAAAGGTTTATTCCTATAAAAGAATGGCAAATTCTTTTAATATTTACAAAAATAGCTCAAAATCAATCAAGCGAGCTTGAGTTCCTGTAACTTCGAAAGAATCTCCGTTCCCTGCTCCTTCGGTGACACCTTCTCGTAAACATAAGCAATCTTTCCGCTACGATCGATAATATAAGTAACCCTCTTGTCAGTTGATCCGTTAAGTGTACCGTATGACTCAGAAATCTTCTTGTCAGAATCAGAAACAAGGGTGAAGGTCAGGCCATATTTGTTGTAGAACTTTTTATGTGAACTGACAGTGTCGGTAGAGACACCTATAACCTTTATCCCTTTTTTCTCAAACAGCTCCGTGTTGTCCCTGAAATTGCATGCTTCGGCTGTGCATCCTGGGGTGTCGTCTTTAGGATAAAAATATAGAACAACTGGCTTTCCCTTGAAGCTTGACAGCTTAACCTTATTCCCGTCATGATCCAGCGCTTCAAAATCTGGTGCGGATGTTCCGGCTTTTAATAATTCTACCATATTTATGATAATGATACCAAGTTTATAGTACTTCTGTAATCACGACAAAGACATCTTCAATGTCTTGGCAGCTTCACCGCTCTGATTCCTGATTTCAGCATTATAATCAACAGAACTAATTGCAGTGGCGAGAAATCTTCCGCGTTCGTCTGCAATGAATACGTAGTCACCTTTTCTTATATCGGGCGACATGGAGAGAATGCCCTTGGCGAACAGGTTTGCTCCATTCATAATGTGTGGAACAGCTCCCTGATCAACAACTATCTTTTTTTTTTCAGGTTTGACAATATTCAGGAAATCCGGGGTTGGTATAAACCTGTCCGTCCAGATTCCGGCAAGTACCCTTCCCAGGAAGTAAAGATTGCCGTTCTTGGATTCCTCTACCTGCATCTTGTCTGAGTCAGCAAAAGAGAGCCCGATTTCATCCAGGCTAGCAACGAGTGCTTTTATTTCTTTTTTAGAAAGATAGTGCTTGCTCATTTCAGTTCACGTACAATTTCATATGCAATATTTTTTCGTTGATGGAAGGATCTGTGCAGTCTAGAATGCTCTTTATCTCCGATGCAATCTTCTCACCAAACATCATCTGTTCTGAGGTGAATCTCCACTTCTGGTTGCTTCCTCCCTGCAGTGCAATTACAAAGGCGTAGTAAATTGAATTAAACAAGCTTGAAAATCCCACCCTTTTCTCCCACTTCTTCAGTGTCTCTCCCTTACCGATAGAAAGATAGTCCTTTATCATGTCAATCAGCATTGAAGATTCCGCAGACCAAGGGCTGACGGTAATGAGGCTTGAAGCCTCTTCCTGGTCTATCTTCATCTTCAGCATTTCTATCTGTCGAATCGGGTCTCCAGCTTGCGCCTTGATCTTGCTTTCATCAACGTCCGGGAAATAGTCCTTCATTATCTGCGCTCCGAACTTGGGCCATAATATTTCGAGAAGCTTTCTCTGGCTTTTGCTATCAAGTGCAACCGGTCCCGTCAACTTAAGGTAGCTGCTCAATTTCTTCGCCTCCTCTTCGTCGAACAGTGCCTTCAAAAACTCCTCAGGATCTGCGTAGACATCCCCTCCAATAAGATATATGCCACGTGCGAGAGCACTCTTTTTCTTTGCTTCATGTACTGTGTGCAGGAATGACTTTGCGTCGGTCTGCCCCGAAAGATAACTCGTCAGGGCTGGGAGCGGGACTTCCGTATCGATTGACTCAAGGTATGGGACCGTTATCCTGAAGAACTTCATGACGTCTGGTGCAAGTATATGTCGTAAAAGTATTCGCATAAGGTTGGTTTTACTGTCCTGGAAAACCTTTAGTTTAGAAGTGTTTCCGATATTTAGGAAGAAGAAGTCACCATTTTTGCCCAGAGTGAAGCCATCTTCAGTTGAGAGATCCTCGACCCTCTCCGTCTTAAGGACATCAGCAAGAAACTCATCACCAGGAAAATTTCCCTTGCAGCTTCCAATGTAATAGTTCTCTGAACTGTATATGTAGACCTTCTTCGTTTTCACGAGCGACGAGAAAGCGAGCATCTTCCATGTAGTGTCATCAAAATTCTGCACACCTCCCAGTACCATCGGATCGGTGTTGCCCCTCTTTGCATAATCAAGATTGCCGTAAGCTGTTGCTATAACACCCATTATTGGTGCAGATTCTGATTCCATCACCTTATAGGTCTCCCCAATTGCACTAAGAAACTGGTCTGCGCTTCCGGAAAGTTTTCCAAGTGCAGATCCCTGGGTTCGCGTCAGCTTTTTCCTGTAGGAATCAAAAGGACAGAGCATGGAAGAGTCCATGCACTCCGGAACAAGCGAAAGAACGTTATCCTGGTCAGAAAAAAAGGACTTGAGCTTCTCAATGAACTGCGCTTCTTTCTCCTTTGATCTGGTCTTTAATTTCATTTGACCTACTTTGTGTCAAGCATCCTTATTGCTTCTGCATTGACTGTCACCGGAATGGGAACGAGGGATTCTATCAACTGTACTGTGACCTCTTCCTTCGTCGGGTCGATCGCCATTATCTTTGCCCTCTCTCCCTTGAACGGACCGTCGATAAGCTCCACGAGGGCACCAAGCTCCAGTCCAGTAACTGCTGGTTTTGGCTCAAGATAATGCTCAATCTCCTCGATTGAGATTTCGCCTTTGACCTCACCCTTGTATCCTCTGACATCCTTGCCTAGATACGGTATCCTGTCAGGATGCATGGTCTCAACAAAAATGTATCCCTTAACGTCCTTGGGCGCCATTATGGCAAGGATCTCATTTGTTGCATTACTGTAAGTAGCTGCTCTCTCCTCCTTGTCTTTCTCGCTCTTCTTTGCCAGGTCCCTTGAAACTGGAATCTCGTTACCGACTGTTGTCTTGACAGCCACTATAACGGGAATAAGGGTTATCTGCATCGTTTGCGAAAAAGATCCATTGTCATGCTCTATTCTTAGCGTGAACTTCGCGGTATCCTTCTTAAACCCGCCTTTTGGGGTTGTAACCACAAACTTAAATTCCCTGGTCTCTTTTGGCTCCAGAGAAATTTCGGCTTCAAGTTTCTTGTTTTCGGATGGGGATACGGATAACTCCTCCTTCTTTGATGGACCTGTTAGCGAGAGATGCCATTCTATCAACTCATCTCTCTGTGCGAACTGTGCTTCTACCGTAACACGAAAGTTGACCTTATTCCCTGAATTATTTCTTAACACTATTGAATTTTCAACAGCATTTCCACAGCCGACTTCCCTGTCAGCTAGCTTTGCCTCTATCCATTCATTTGATTCTGCACGTTGCATTCTATTCACCTATGGCACATGGAAAACATAAGCCATCAGTATAAAGATAAGGAAACCTATGAATCCAAGAAGCGTAATTCCGGCGCCCGTTATCATGACTACCT